>JAJYDB010000011.1:0-35041 GCA_021777845.1 Planctomycetota bacterium | reverse complement strand
CTGGAGCGCAGGCGCCACCGACAGCGCAGACGCCACTGGTACCGCCGCTCCGCTGGTAGGACCGGTAGGAGACGGGTGACGACGCGGGCGTGTCGCGCGTCGTTGGGGAAGAAGAGTCGCCGGTTCCTCGAGAGGTTGCTGCGATGAGTCGAGATCGAGCAGGCGTGAGGATGTGGTCGCGATCTGAGCGCGGTACTACGACGAGAGTGCGGCGGGTTGCGTTCGGCTCGGCCGCGGTCGCGTTGCTTTTGATGAACATGACCGCGATGTGGGTGCGCGCGGGCGACCCACCGGCGGCGACGCCGACTTGGCCGGGTTTGGATCGCGCCGGGAGTGTGTTGCTGCCGAACGGCTGGACTTTGAAGCCGGCGGGGCGTCAGACGGCGCTGGGCGACATGCCGGTCGCGCTCGCGGAGCATCCGACCGAGCCTTACCTGGCGGTCTTGCATGCGGGATACGGCGAAAACGAGGTGGTGACGCTGCACGCCGACAGTGGTCGCGTGGTTGCTCGCTATGCGTTGCCGCACGCGTTCGCGGGTTTGACGTGGTCGCGCGACGGCAAGCATCTGTACGTCGGCGGCGGTTTTGACGATGTCGTTTACGGCTTCGAGTACGAGGCCGGGTTGCTCTCGAAGCGGCGGACCTTTGCATATCCGAACCGCGCCGAGTTCTTAAAGGAGCAGATGCCGGGCTTCGGTGGTCAGGTCAAGAGCCAGCGCGTGCCCGCGGGACTGGCGCTCGGCGACGACGGCCGGACGCTTTGGGTCGCGAACGCGTTCAGTCACACCATTGCGCGATTCGACACCGCGGGTGCCGGCAAATATGTCGGCGAGTGGCCGCTCGGCGAGGACGCCTATCCGTTCGGCGTTGTCGTCGATGACGCTCGGCGTCGTGTTTACGTCAGCCTTTGGGCGCGCGCCGAGGTCGCGGTGATCGACGCCGACTCGGGCAAGGTGACCGCCCGCTGGCCTGCTCAGGACCATCCCAACGAGCTGCTGCTCGCCCGCGGCGGTAAGATCCTCTACGTCGCGAACGCAAACCGGAACACCGTCTCGGTCTTCGACGCCGCGGCCGGCAAGCCGCTCGAAACGATCGGCACCGCGATCGACCCGCAGGCGCCGAACGGCTGCACGCCGAGTTCGCTGAGTCTCACCCCCGACGAGTCGATCCTGTTCGTCGCAAACGCGAACACGAACGACGTCGCCGCCGTGAACGTGAAGGAACCAGGCTCGAGCGCCCCGCTCGGATTCATCCCCTCGGGCTGGTATCCCACCGCGGTGCGGGTTGCGCGCGACGGCAAAACGCTCTGGACGCTGAACGGCAAGGGAGGGACCTCGAAAGCGAACCGCGACGGTCCGAATCCGCTGGTCGGACGCGGCGGCGGCATCCGCGAGTACATCGGCGGGCTTTATGAAGGGACGCTCGCGACCCTGCGGATGCCCTCCGCGAAGGAAATGGCGGCGTTCACGAAAACCGTGTACGAATGCAGCCCGCTGCGGGCCTCGAAGGATCGCGTCGGACCCGCCGGAGGCCCGATTCCTTCCAGGGTCGGCGACGCAAGCCCCATCCAACACGTCGTTTATATCATTAAGGAGAACCGGACGTACGACCAAGTCTTCGGCGATCTGCCGCGCGGCAACGGCGAGAAGGCCCTCTGCCTCTTTCCCGAGGAAGTAACGCCCAACCACCACGCGCTCGCGAACGAATTCGTGCTGCTCGACAACTTTTACGTCGACGGCGAAGTCAGCGCCGACGGCCACGAGTGGACGATGGGCGCCTATGCCTCCGACTTCGTCGAGCGTATCTGGCCGCTCGGCTACCGAGGCGACCGCCGCGTTCCCTATCCCGCCGAAGGGAACATGCTCAAGATCGCGCGGCCGACCGACGGCTACCTCTGGGATCGAGCCGCCGCGAAGGGCCTGACCTATCGCAGCTACGGCGAATTCGTCCACAGCCCCGAGGACGGCGAGGGGCCCGCGACCACCAAACTGCCCGTCCTGCAAGGGCACTTCGACCCGAAGTTCAGGTCGTTCGACATGGATTATCCCGACGTCAAGCGCGCCGACCGCTTCCTCGCCGAACTCGCCGAATTCGAAAAGAGGGGCGAGCTGCCGAGGCTGATCACGATCCACCTCCCGAACGATCACACCGCTGGAACCTCGCCCGGCAAACCGACGCCGACGGCCTACGTCGCCGACAACGACCTCGCGCTCGGCCGCATCGTCGAAGGGCTCTCGAAGAGCAAATTCTGGCCGAAAATCGCGATTTTCGTGGTCGAGGACGACGCGCAGAACGGCTCGGATCACGTCGACGCGCACCGGACGGTCGCGCTTGCGATCAGTCCCTACACTAAAAAAGGCAAGCTAGACTCGACGCTCTACTCCACCTCGTCAATGCTGCGTACGATCGGCCTCATCCTCGGCCTCGAGCCGCTCAGCCAGTTCGACGCCGCCGCGCGACCCATGTGGGAGAGTTTCACCTCCACTCCGGACCTTGCGCCCTACGCTTGCAAACCGGCGCGCGTGAGTTTGAGCGCCCTCAACACCGCCTCCGCCTGGGGCGCCGAGGCGTCCAAGAAACTCGACCTCGAACAGGAAGACCGCGCCGACGACCTCGTGCTCAACGAGATCATCTGGAAGTCGGTGAAGGGAGCCGGCTCGCCGATGCCGCCGCCCGTCCGCGCCGCGTTTGTCCTTCCCCGCGCGAAGGACAAACTCGCGGCCAAGGATGACGATGATTGAACGAAGTCGCTACGACCCCGAGGTTAACATCGATCGACCGATCACTGGGGGGGGAACGCCGGGCTGCGTCTCGGGACTCCCCTCCCAGGGCTTCCTCCGAGGATCGCCGGCGCGTCGGACGGGGGGGACTTGCGAAGTGCTGACTTGCCTCCGGCGCGGCACGCTCCGCCGAGCAGAGGACGTGGTGTATCAAGGTCGCGCGCGGTTTCCAGGCGCGGCCGGTTCCTTGTCGCCGCTAGGTGCGGCCTTGCCCGTTCGGGATTCGTGAACTAAACTGGTATGCTTGGTCGGCTGTGATGGGTTGGCCCGGCAAGGGGGCTCGCGGACGCTGGTCACCGGCGTCGGGCGAGTTCGCGTAGTTGTGGTCGCGGATGTACCGGGCTCTCATTTGTTTGGGGAGTCGGGATCGTCCGTCTGGACGCGCGACGCCGCATGTCGCCAAGATGTTCATGAACGTTGTGACGGCGCGACGCGACGGGTCCGTCCGCGTTCGCGCAGCAATAATCGCCATGCTCGCCCGCCGGGGCGTCGAAAGGACAAGTCATGCCATCGGGTAAAGACGTCACGGGCGGCGGTTCGGGCGGCGGCGGCGGACGACGCTCGGGCGGCGGCGGCGGCGGTGCCGGAGGCGGGTCGACACCCCCCACCGGCACCAGCAGCGGCGCGAAAAAGAACGCCTTCTGCTCGTTCTGCCGCAAGAGCTATCGGGACGTCGGCCCGCTCGTCGAAGGTCCCGACGACGTCTATATTTGCGGCGAATGTATCGAGCTTTGCCAGTCGATCCTCGATGAGGAGCGGCGGCGCCGAGGCGTCCCCAAGACGCTATTCACCGACATCCCCACGCCGCGCGAAATCAAAACGCAGCTCGACGCTTACGTCATCGGCCAGGATCGCGCCAAGCGCGTCCTCTCGGTCGCCGTCCACAACCATTACAAGCGGCTCGTTCACGGCGAAAGCAACGACAGCGAGGTTGAACTCGACAAGTCGAACATCCTTCTCATCGGTCCGACCGGCTGCGGCAAAACCCTTCTGGCCAGGACACTTGCGCGGATTCTCAACGTCCCCTTCGCGATCGGCGACGCCACCACGCTGACCGAAGCCGGATACGTCGGCGAGGACGTCGAAAACATCCTCCTGAAGTTGCTCCACGCCGCCGACTTTGATCTCGAAAGTGCCCAACGCGGCATCATTTACATCGACGAGATCGATAAAATCGGCAAGACCAACCACAACGTCTCGATCACCCGCGACGTTTCCGGCGAGGGGGTCCAGCAGGCGCTCCTCAAGATGCTAGAAGGGACGATCGCGAACGTGCCTCCCCAAGGGGGACGCAAGCATCCCGAGCAGCAGTACATCCAGATGGACACGAGCAACATCCTGTTCATCTGCGGCGGCACCTTCGTCGGGCTCGACAACATCATCGCCCGCCGAGTCGGCCGCAAGACGATCGGCTTCGCGACGCAGCACGACGACGATCACGACCACGAGCTCGGCGCGCTCCTGAACCGCGTCACCTCCGACGATATCCTCGAATTCGGCATGATTCCCGAGTTCGTCGGACGTCTGCCGATCATTTGCCCGCTCATGCCGCTCGACGAAGAGGCGCTCGTCCAAATCATGACCGAGCCGCGAAACGCCCTCGTCAAGCAGTATCAAAAGTTCTTCGAGATGGAAGGGACCGGTATCGAGTTCACCATCGAGGCCCTCCACGAAATCGCGAAGCGCGCGAAAGAAAAAGACACCGGCGCCCGCGGCCTGCGTTCGATCGTCGAGGAAGTGATGCTCGACGTCATGTTCGAACTGCCCGACCGCTCGCCGAAAGACAAAACGAAATACCTCGTTACACCCGAGGTTGTCCGCAAGGAAAAGACGCTTTTTGAGTCGATGGCCCCCGCGCCGCCGACGCCTAAAGCATCCGAGCGTAAGAAGGAAAGCGCCTAATCCGCAAGCGACCTGGACTGACGCACGGGTGCGGCGATTGAAATCGATCGCCCACCCGAGCGAGGTCCGAACCGCGCGAAGTCGCGGTTGACGAGTTGTCGCGCTTGGATTGAGATAGAGCTCGGATCGTTTTGGGGCCGCTCAACCCGGAGCGACCTCCCGGTACCGAGGCGAACGCTATGGACGGCGCGACCGTAGCTCATCCTACTTCGACAACGCCTGACCGCGACCCGCGGCCGACGCCCCCTCGTCGACATATTTCAAGGCCGGCCAAGGTGTTGGCGCTGGTCTGCGGCGCGCTCGCGATCGTCGTCGGTTTGGTTGCCTTGCGTCGACCGCTCTTCCAGGGCAACCACGACGTAGTCGACCCTGGACGCGTCTTTCGCTCGGCTCAGCCGCGGGGCGACTGGGACCGCTTGATCGACAACGACCACCTGGCGAGCGTTCTCAACTTGCGCGGCGGCTCGCCGTCCGACTCGTTTTACGCCGACGAAGTGGACGCACTCAAACGCCGCGACATCGCCTTTTTTGACTTTTCCATGAGCGCTGTCCGTCGCCCCGGCCGCCGCGAGTTGCTCGCCTTGCTTGACCTCTTCGATCGCTGTCGCTACCCGCTCCTCATCCACTGCAAGTCGGGTGCCGACCGGACCGGCCTGGCGAGCGTCCTGTACTTGATGTCGCAGCGCGGCCTCGCTCCCGAGCAAGCGTTGCGCGCATTCTCAATCGCCTACGGACACGTGAGTTACGGCGGCCCAGAGCATCTGCACGAGCCGATTGAGGAATATCGAGCGTGGCTCGCCCGCAACGGTTTAAGCCACACGCCGTCGCGTTTCCGCGCCTGGATCGCCCGCGACTATCGCTCCGACGACCCGCCCGATGAATTCACCCCGATCACGCCTGGACCTCGCGTCCGCCATCGTCGCGAGCGCGTCGCGACCCAACCTTCAGCCCCGCCTGTATCACGGTAAATCCTACTGCGCAAAGATTTTACGCAACACAGCGGGCGGCGGGTCGGCGCGCGGGACGCACCGGCACCACGGGCGGATCGCTCAGTGCATCCATCGTGTCGACGATCAGCGAGGCGACCAGCCACTCGACGGGCACGCCCAACTCGAGCGCCTCGATCCGGAAACGCCGCATCATTTCGTCGGTCAGTACAACTTTCACCTCGGGGTGTTCGCAAGACATGGTCGTCCCTCCGTTGGTGTCCAATCTCAGTCGCGAAATTCGGCAGGCGAGCCGCTTTTGTTCGAGCGACACTTGGCTCCCTTGAGGACTGTACGTCACGCTTGCGTGCTTGTCCGGGGATTTTCGAGATTTGTGCCAAGCAACCCGACTTGTGGACGCAAGATCAACAGGAGGAATGGCTTACGGTTAGCTGTGCGGTGACGCGTTGGGCTCGTTGGGCAGGATGGTTGGCAGTTTACGACCAACCGGTTCGAGACGCAGCCTGCGAATCCGGGTGGGGTCGGCGCGGAGGACGGTGAGACGATGCCCGTCGACCTCCACCGCGTCGCCGGCACTCGCCATGCGGCCAAGGAGGTCGAGCACAAGTCCGCCGGCGGTCTCGGCTTCGGTTTCAGGAAGCGCAAGGCTGCAGGTTTCGGCCAGGACGTCGAGAGGACAGGCCGCATCAACCTCGAATGTATCGTTCTCGAACGCGATGATCCGCGGCGGCTCCCGGTCAAATTCGTCCTGGATGGGCCCCACAAGTTCTTCCAGCACGTTCTCGAGGCTGACCATCCCGACCACGCCGCCGTATTCGTCGAGCAGCATCGCCAAATGAACGCGGTCGTGTTGGAATTCCACCAAAAGTTGGTCCAGACGCAGGGTTTCGGGCAAGAACGGTACCTTTCTGGCCCACTCCCGCAGGTCGACGCGGCGGCTCGAAATCGAGCCCGCGCGGAAGAGATCTTTAACGTGGATCATCCCGATGACGGTAGACAGGTCGTCCTCACAGAGGGGGTATCGCGTGTGTCCGGCCTGCCGGGCGATGCGCAGATTGTCGTCGAGCGGGCGAGATAGGCTTAAATAAACGATATCTGGGCGCGGCACCATGACTCGCCGGGCAGTTTTTTCCTCAAGGCTGAGCACGTTCTCGATGAGCTCGCGCTCGTTCCTCGAAAGGTGTCCGCCTGCGACGCTTTCGGCGACGATGTGCCGTAATTCTTCGCCGGTGTGGGCGAGTTCATTGTGGTTGACGTTCCCGAGCCCGAGGATCCAAAGCGTGAAGTTGCTGGCGGCGTTGAGGAGGCGGATCACCGGCCAAAACAAGTAATAGATGGCGACAAGCGGTGGAGCGGTCCAGAGCGCGACTCGTTTCGCGGAGCGGATCGCGAGGCTCTTTGGGGCCTGTTCACCGAGCGCCATGTGGACGAAGGTGACGAGCGAGAGTGCGAGGAACGGAACCACCGACAGGCTGACCGCGCCGACGGCGAATTCGCCGCCGCGCAGGTGCAACGCGTGCAGGATCGAACGGACGCCCGGTTCGACCCAATCCTCGATGGCGCGCCCGAGTGCCAAGCTCGAGACAGTGATGCCCAACTGCGACGCGGAGAGATAGGAGTCGAGGCGGTTGAGCGCGCGACGGGTGATCAGGGCTGCCCAGTGGCCGCGATCGGCCAGTTGATCGATCTGGCTCACCCGGACTTTAACCAGCGCGAACTCGGCGGCGACGAAGAATCCGTTGACCAGGACCAAGCCCGCGACGAGCAGAAACTCCCAGATCGACATCGTCGAGCCGCAGCCCTCGAAAAGACAAACCGCGAGAGTGCAAACGTGCGCGAGCTGCTCACGCGCACGACAATCGCACGCGATCGACCCCCGCCAGCGGCTCAATTTTACGACAAAACAGGCCGGAGGGAAACGCGTTGCCGGTCGTTTTCCAAGCCGGCGGTTCGTCCAAGGGCGGGACGCGTCGCGGATATGCTTCGAGTATACTCCAAATGCGATGTTGGTGCGGCGGTGGTTCGGCTGGTCGCGAGGGAAGAATCGCGGCCGAGTCACTCACGAAGCGGCGACGGCGAGGTGTGTTTGGCGATGTCGAAGGCGAACAAAGCGGTCGTGCTGCTGAGCGGCGGCCTCGACTCGACGACGGTCTTGGCGGAAGCGGTCGCCGGGGGTTTCGAGGTCTACGCGCTCACTGTTCTGTATGGACAAAGGCACGCGGTTGAACTCGCGGCGGCGCGGCGCGCGGCGGCGGCGTATGGAGTCGCGCGGCACGCCGAGGTTGAAGTGAACCTCGCGTCGTTCGGCGGCAGCGCGCTGACGGGTGCCGGCATCATCCCGAAGGATCGAACCGACGAGGCGATCGCCGCGGGGATTCCGGTCACTTACGTGCCGGCTCGAAACACGGTGATGTTGTCTTTGGCGCTCGCCTGGGCCGAGGCCTTGGGCACCTTCGATATTTTCATCGGCGTAAACTGCGTCGATTATTCGGGCTATCCCGACTGCCGTCCACAGTTTCTCCGCGCCTTCGAGACTTTGGCGAATCTCGCAACGAAAGCGGGTGTCGAGGGCTCCAAGCGGTTCGCCATCCATACGCCTCTCTTGCTGCTGAACAAGGAAGAGATCATCCGTCGGGGGCTGGCCCTCGGTGTCGACTACGGCCTGACGCACAGTTGCTACGACCCCGACCGTTCGGGAAAAAGCTGCGGTCGTTGCGACTCGTGCCGAATACGTCTCGCGGCCTTTCAACGCGTCGGGATCGTCGATCCAGTGGAGTATTTGGAGCGCCCCTGAGCACGCGGGCGGCGCTCCAAATTTCTCCTGCCGGCTTTACGGTCCACGGGCCGAGCGAACCACGCAGGCGAGCGCGACGATGCCCACCACTCCCTCTCTTGCCGAGGGAGCATAACGAGCATGTTGGGCATCGCGACCCCGCTCGCGTTCGAGGCTCAGTCCGATGCCGAAAGGTGGGGCGATCGCGAGTATCAGGATTGGTCCGTGACGCTGTCTGACGACGCCGTCGGGTCGCGCGATGGCCGACAAGCCCGCCGAATTCGCCGAATTCGAGCGGGAGATCGCGCGCGAGCACGTCCACGCGCGGCTTTGCCTAGGCCCGAAACACGGGCCGACCCCACGGTGGGCCGTCGAGGTCGTCGCGGAAAGCCGTTGCGGCGCGTCGATTCAAGGCCGAGCGGTTCATCCGATCCGAGATCGCGCGGCACTCCCTCTCGCGGCCGCCCGCACCGGATTTCGAGCGGCCCGAAACGGTCGCGAACCGTCGACTTTCAGTAGATCCACTGATATGAACGACTCGCTATGCGAAGATTTGTGGATCGAGCTTGAACTTCTGGAGAACAAGGGTTTCGACGCATCAGGTCGGTCACTGTCGATAACGAACGAAGCGGAGGGGGTGGGATTCGAACCCACGGAAGGTGTGACCCTTCAACGGTTTTCAAGACCGTCCCAATCGACCACTCTGGCACCCCTCCGTATTCTATCGAGGCTGTCGCTGTAGGATCGAGACGCCGACTCGGGCTCGCCGGTTCACTGGCAATTTTCGTCGAGGATGTCCTCGGCGACGTAAATCGGCGCGTCGACCGTGACCGCGACCGCGATCGCGTCGCTCGGGCGCGAGTCGACCTCGACCAACTCGCCCTCGTGACGGATACGCAGTTTCGCGAAGTAGGTATGATCTCGCAGCTCACTGATGAGGACGTCTTGGACCTCGCCGCCGAGCACGTCGATGGTATTCGCGAGCAAGTCGTGCGTGAGCGGACGCGGGGCGGACTGGCCTTTCACGCGGCGGTCGATGCTGGTCGCCTCGAACATGCCGATGACGATCGGGAACTTGCGTTCGCCCTCGAACTCCTTCAGATAGATAATCTGTTGGTCGAGGTTTTCGTTGATGATGATGCGCGAGAGTTCCATTTGGACGGGCACGGCGGTCGACTCCTGGGTTGCCGGACGCGGGCCGGGTTTAGAGGGATGCAGGCTCGTGCCCGTGGGGCGCGCGCGTCCGCTTTCGCAACTCGTTCGATGATAGCGCCGCCGCGTGGCGACGTCAACGCGCGGCGCGGGATGGATCGGGCGCGGCCGCGGGGCGGTCGCGGTCGGCGGCGTCGAGCAGCTTCATGACCGCGGCAAGCTGCGCGGCGAGTTCGGATTCCTTCGCGCGCTGTTGTTCGACGACCTCGGCGGGCGCGCGGCTCACGAACGACTCGTTGTTCAGCTTCGCGCGGACCGCGCCGAGCTGCTTTTCCAGGTCGGCCCGCGCCTTGCGCTGCCGGTTGCGCTCGGCCTCGCGGTCGATCAAACCCTCGAGCGGCAGGATCACCTCGACCTCGGGGAGCACCGTGACCGCGCAGTCGTCGGGGCGATCGAAATTCGCCGTGATCGTCAACGTGGATGAGTTTGTGAGCGCACGAATATGCGATTCGGCGGCGTTGAGATCGTCGGCGACGGTGCCGTTCGCGATCAAAATCGGGGTGGTTTTGGCGGCGTCGGGGACGTCGCGCTCGGCGCGGAGGTTGCGGATCGCGCCGATGACCTCGCGGCGGCGTCGGATGAGTGCGACGGCGGCTTCGTCGCGTAAAGCGGCGGGCGGAGTCGGCCAGGCCGCGACGCAGACGCTCTCCTCGGCGCGGGTCGGTTCGGGGATGCCGCGCACCGGCGCGACCTCGGCGAGAGCCTGCCAAATCTGCTCGGTCACGAACGGCATGATCGGATGCAGGAGTCGGCAGAGGCCGTCGAGCAACGTCGCGAGCACGCGCTGCGCGGTCGGCCGCGCGGCGGGGTCGCGCAGGCGATCCTTCACGAATTCGAGGTACCAGTCGCAGAACTCGCTCCACGTGAAGTCGCGCAGCGAGAGCGCCGCCTCGGCGAATTGGAACCGCTCGAACGCGCGCGTCGTTTCGGCCGCGACGTCCGCGTATCGGCTCAAAATCCAGCGGTCCTCGACCGGCAGCGCCGCGACGTCGATCGGCGACGGCTCATAGCCTTCCATGTTCATCAAAACGAACCGTGCGGCGTTCCAGAGTTTGTTCGGGAAGGTGCGGCCTTGGTCGAAGCGCTCGCTGGTGTTGACGACGCGGCCGTCGGGGAGCTTGGTTTTCTCGACGGGCATGCGTAAATCTTGCGTTTCGGTGGTCGCGCCGGCGAGGGTGAAGCGCAAGGCGTCCGCGCCGTAGAGGTCGATGATGTCGACGGGGTCGATGCCGTTGCCGAGCGACTTCGACATGCGCCGTCCCTGGCCGTCTTGGATCACCGGGTGAATGAAGACGTCGCGGAACGGCACGTCGCCCATATTGAACTCGCCGAAGACCACCATCCGCGCAACCCAGAGAGTAATGATGTCGCGCGCCGTCGAGAGCACGCTGGTCGGGTAATACTTCGCGAGGTCGGTTGTCTTTTCGGGCCAGCCGAGCGTCGAATGCGGCCAAAGCGCCGAGCTAAACCAGGTGTCGAGCACGTCGGGATCTTGGGTCAACGCGTAATCAGATCCAAGTGCGTCGGCGGGAAGATCGACGTCGGAGCAGATCAACCAGCCGCCGTCCTCGGCGCGGGTCCACTCGACGCCGGAGTTGCCGTCGAAGGCGCGTGCGAGCACCGTTTCGTCGACGTCGGGGGCGTACCAAATCGGGATGCGGTGTCCCCACCAAAGCTGGCGGCTGATGCACCAGTCGCGCTTTTCGCCGAGCCAGTCGAGGTAGCTGCGCGCGTAGCGCTCGGGGTTGATTTTGATTCGGCCCGAGGTCACGGCGTCGATCGCGATTTGCGCGAGGCCCGGTTTGCCGTCCTCGTCGCCCATCCGCACGAACCATTGGTCCGAGAGGTACGGTTCGATCGGCGTTTTGCTGCGGTCGGAGTAATTCAGACGCGTCGTGTAGGGTTCGACCTTTTCGAGCAACGCTTGCGCCTCGAGGTCGGCGACGACGCGGTCGCGCGCGTCCTTCAATTTCAGGCCCGCGTACGCGCCCGCGTTTTCGTTGTAGGTGCCGTCGGGGTTGAGCAGGTTGATCATCGGCAGCTTGTGCCGGAGTCCGGTTTGATAGTCGTTCGGGTCGTGCGCGGGGGTGACTTTGACGCAGCCGGTGCCGAATTTCGGGTCGACGAGGATCGCGTCGGCGATGATCGGGATCCGCCGGCCGGTGAGCGGCAGCGCAATCGTTTGGCCGATGAGATGCCGGTAACGCGGGTCGTCGGGGTGGACCGCGACGGCGGTATCGCCCAGCATCGTCTCGGGCCGCGTGGTCGCGACGTGCAGCGCCTCGCCGGTTGCGGAGCCGTCGACGGGGTACTTGATCGTCCAGAGCTTGCCGGCGACTTCCTCGTAATAAACCTCGTCGTCGGCGACGGCGGTGCGCAACTGGGTGTCCCAATTCACGAGCCGCTTGCCTCGGAAAATCTTGCCGGCCTGAAAGAGGCGGAAGAAGGTTGCGCGGACCGCGCGGGCGCAGCCGTCGTCGAGCGTGAACCGCGTCCGCGACCAGTCGCACGAGCAGCCCATGAGGCGGAGCTGGCTCAAAATCCTCGCCTCGTATTCGTCTTTCCACTTCCAGATGCGCTCGACGAGCGCCTCGCGGCCGAGATCGCGGCGCGTCTTCTTCTCCTCCTCGCGGATGCGCCGCTCGACCACCGCCTGCGTCGCGATGCCCGCGTGGTCGGTGCCCGGCATCCAGAGGACGTCGAACCCTTGCATCCGTCGCCAACGAATCAGGATGTCTTGAATCGTGTTGTTGAGCGCGTGGCCCAGGTGCAACGCGCCGGTGACGTTCGGCGGCGGGATCACGATCACATACGGCGTTTTCGCGCTCGAGGGCTCGGCGCGGAAGTAGCCGCGCTCCAGCCAAAACTCGTACCAGCGGGCCTGCGCCGCGGCGGGGTCGTACTGCTTCGGAAGCTCTCGGATGCTCATATTCAATCGGCCGCGTTAGACAACGAACGTCGCCGCGCAACCCGCGCGGGGAAGCACGATCTTAACACGACCAGGCGCTGATCGACGACGCCGAATCGCCTCGCGTCGCGATCTCGGCTTCGGCGGCGATCCATCGAGCAACCGCGCGGCGTCCGGGGCGGACGTGCGCGCGGTCGCTTGAGCACGACATCGTCCGCGGCGCGACGTTACGACTTCGACTTGTCGGTCGACGTGCCGATGAGGTCGGGCGAATTGTCCGTGCCCGACGAGTTGTCGAGCGTGCCGGGAATCTCCGTCGTCTCCGCAGCGTGGTCGGCGTCGTTTGGCGAGTCGGCGGCGACGCCGTCGGCCTGCGCTTCGGGCGAGTTCAGGAAGTCGTTCGCAACCTGCGCTTCGGTCAGCCCCGAGCCGATCTTCCGCACCCAACGGCTCACTTCGGTCGCGCTCGGAGCACGCTTGAGGACGTTCTCATAGAGGCTCGTGACGAAGCTCGTCGGGTCGGGATTCGCGTTCACGTACTCGGTCGAGTCGAGAATCTTCTCTTGAACCTCCGCCTCGTTCATCTTGCCGGATTCAAGCTGGGACGTGAAAAACGCGAGACCCGCGGGGTCCGGGGCGCGATGCAAGAGGGTCTGGTAATCCACCGTGACCTCGAGCACGCGGTGCTCGGGCGCGTTCCAAAAGATCTGCGCGACCGTCTGGTTCGAGAGCTTCTGCGACGCGATCGCGTCGTCCCACGACTGGACCTCGGCCGACGACGGCTGCCTCTGCAGTACCGACGTATAAAGGCCGATCACGTACGTCGAGGCCGGGTTGGTCGGCAGGCCCGTCAAGACGAGCCGGGATTCGAGCGAGTCGACCAGCGGCGAAAGGGTGCGGGGATGTCGCGGGATGTTCGTTGTAATCATCGTAGATGCTCAAAGGGTAGGGGGAGACGCCCACGCGGCCCCCCGCTCCGGGCGAACTCGACAACCAACCGCAGACCGAGCTCGCAATCACGGCGAGTCTCGCCTCAGCCTGGGATGAAGACTCATCCGGAAGCACGCAACGCCCGACACCCGCGCGCGAAATCGTGATAAGACCAGAATGTAGGTCAAACACGAAGCCGGTGGGGCGGGAAGGCTCACTCCAAAAGTTCTACCGCAAACTCGAAATCGCGGTCCCGAAGGCGACACGGGAAAGCCCGGACATCCTCGCGAAGGTCGTCGCCGCCTTCTGGTTAACGCCCTTTTTGATGATCGCTCCTAAGTAATTCGGAGAACCTCGGCGGGATCGATGCGCACGGCGACCTAGAAATCCGTGAACCTTTTGAAGGAGTTGATTGAAAGGCGCGCGCGAGGGGTATAAGATAATTGTGGGAGATCAGCCGATCTTCCTCATCGAAGTCACAACCCGGGCGTGCATTTTCGAGACCAGTCGTGCGGCTTCGCGCGCTCGGTGTCGGGATCTCGATTCATCTCAGAGCGACTCCCCCTCGGAGTTCGTGCGAATCGCTCGCGGCGCCGAGCCCTCGGCGCGGGAGGTTTCGATGCGACACCGTGAATTGCTTCGTTGTGCGGCGTGTTTGATGTGCGGCGGAGCGTGGTTGTGGGCGGCGTCGGCGTGTCAGGCGCAGACGCGCGGATGGTATCGGACCGATCGCGATCGCGCGGGCGTCGGCGCGCAGGGGACGAGCGGGCGGACGAGTCCGTCCGAGGTTTCGTCGTTCCGGCGGGCTCGCGTCGCGGCGACTTGGGTCGGCGAATCGGCGGCGGCTCCGGCCGCGGTGTCGATGTTGCCGAGGCGGCGATTGTTGAATCGCGCGCCGCAGTATTATGATCAAGGCGGCGTTGAAGCCGTGTCGACGCGCGTGGGCGAGGCTCGCAGGATGTACTCGACGTCCCGGCCCGCGTTGCCGCGTCGCGTCACGGGCGACTTCGCCTACGGCTCGGCTCGCCTGCGATGACGTGGATTTGGGGCGAGCACACGCGATCGCGACCCGCACCCCCCAGGTCGTCGCGACGAATTTCATCCGCAAACGACGCGAGTGAGCCGTGTCTCCGTCGCCGACTTGGGGAACGCTCGCATGGCTCGCTCGCGTCGTCCGTTGTTGTCGAAGCGGTCGGGGTTGCGACCGCAGCCGTACGTGCAGACGTTGCTGCCGTTTCGAGTGCGGTCGTTGCGTCGCGACCGTCTGTTTCGCGTGGCGATCCTCGCGTCGACGGCGGTGGTCGCGTGCGTCGCGACGGTGAGCTCGCCCGCGGCGCGAGCGTTGTTGCGGACCGCGCCGCGCGAGGCCGCCGTGCTCCTCGAGCGTGCCGTCGGTGTTCCTCCCAATCGCGACGAAATCGACGCGATTTGGAGCGTCCGGCGCGCCCGCGGCGTCGAGGTGGTCGAGGAAAAGCTCGCGAAATTCTATCGAGGCACGACCCCCGAGATGCGCCGTCTGTTTGACGTCGCGGGCATGGCCCCGGGCGAGGGCGTCGTCCGCTGGGGGTTCGGCGACGGCGCGTTCGTCGTGTCGTCGCGCGTGTTTGAACCCGACGATCACGGCCGCGCGTACCGAATGCGCCCCAACGTGCGCTCGATCTGGCTCCGACAAATTACACTCAAAGACGGGCTGTTCGGCATGTTTCAGGTCCTCGACGAGCCCGAGACGCTCGCCGTCGCCGCGCGCGCCGGAGCGATCCCCGACCTCGGCTCGCGACAAACCACGAACTCTTGGGGATGTCGCGGCCCCGAGCCCGACCCCGGCGCGCCGATCCGCGGCATCGTGCTCGGCGACTCGTTCATGCAAGGGATGTTCCTCGACGACGCGCACACCCCCTCGGTCCTGCTCGAACGCGACCTCGCCGCCGCGCTCGGGACCAAAGTCAGCGTGCTCAACACCGGCCACATCGGCTATTCGCCCGAGCAATACTTCCACGCGCTCACCGCCTATTACGACCGCCTGCGGCCGAATTTCGCCGTCGTGAGCGTCTGTCCGAACGACTTCGGCGACGGCCCCACGGTCATGATGGGCGGCGGCGACTGGGACGAGGCGGAATACTGGCTCGACCAAATCGCGCAGTTTTGCCGCACGCGGAGCATCGCCTGCGTGCTCGTCCCGGTGCCCGTCGAGGACGAGCTTTTGGGCCACCGCGATCACATCGAATACCCGTCGCGGGTTCCGGTCGTGTTCGACGGCGGCCCCACTTCGTACCGGAGCCTCACCGACTCCTTCACCGACGAGCACCTGCGGCTGGCGATCGCCGCCCGCTCCGCCGGCAAGTTCACGTCGTACAGCCCGCTCTACAACGGCCAGATCAGCGACAATCACTTTTCCGAGGCCGGCTCGGCGCTGTGGGCAAAGCTGATCGCGCGGCGTCTGGCGTATTTGTTCGAGTTCCGCAACGAACCGATGATCGACGGCGCGGCTCGCTCCGTCGCGCGCTGACGGGCGGTTGGGGCTCTCGCCGGCGGTTTATGCTAGATTGAGGCCAGACGCGGCGGGACTTGGCCGGGCGTCCGGCCGTCCGACCGACACGCGCGCAACCGACGGACGACGCGGCTCGCACCGATGCTGACCGGCAACCTTGTACGCGTGCGGGTGACGAAAGATCGCGTGATTCCGCAGTACCTCGCGCGCGACGACCCGCGACGGCTCGAGGCCGCCGAGGGCATGTTGTGGATCTTTCGAGAGGCCGTCGGTCGGACCCGCGGCGAGATCGAGGACGAACTCGAGGAATTGCTCGGCGCGGACCCCGCCACGCTCGTCCACCGCGGACTTGCAAAAGTCCTTGAGGACCGCGCCGAGTTCGAGGTCGTGGCCGACCTGCCGCCCGAACAGGTCCGCGCGGAGCTCTTTGGAGAGGCCGCCTCGCGACGGCTCGCGACTCCGGTCGTCGAGGGCCGGCACCCGCCGTTCGCGCGCGACGCCGTCGTCGCCGACGTCGCCGCTCGACTCCAAGCCCCCCCCGCCGCGCTCGAAGCCGCGCTCTTCGCCGACCTCAAAGACGAAAACCGCATGACTTCGTTCGAGGATACGACCGCGTCGCGACTCGTCGACCGCTACAACGTCGCGCTCGCGCAGGCGGTCTTGCTCCGCTCGGTGCGGGTGACCGTCGAAATCCGCGGCGAAAAGCCGGCACGCTATCGTCAAATCTTCCGCAAACTCAAATTTCACCGCCTCTTGTATCGCGTCGAAGGCTCGATGGCGCAGGGCTATGTGTTTCAAATCGACGGCCCGCTCAGCCTCTTCTCCGCGACCAACAAATATGGACTGCAGATCGCGCTCTTTCTCCCCGCGCTGTTGCACTGCGAGCAGTTCCGCCTCGAGGCCGAGGTCCACTGGGGCCCGCGTCGCGAGCCGCGCCGCTTCTTGCTCGAGGCCCGCGACGGGCTCGTCCCGCACACCGGCGACGAGGGCGTCTTCGTCCCGGCCGAGCAAACCGCCTTTCTCGAGCGCTTTCGACAAGTCGCCCGCGGTTGGGAAGCGACCGAGGCGACCGACGTCGTCGAGCTCGGCGGACAAGGCGTTTGGGTTCCCGACTACCGCTTCACGCACGTCGCGCGCGGCCTCGACGTCTATTGCGAGGTCCTCGGCTTCTGGAAGCGATCGAGCGTCGAGCGTCTGATCGCTCTGCTCCCAAAATTTGGACCGCCGCGCTATGTCTTGGCCATCTCCGACCGCCTCAAGGTCGACGAGGAAGCGCTCGGCGAATTGAACGCCCCCGTGCTGCGCTTCAAGGAGATCCCGAACGCGTCCGAGATGGCCGCGCTGCTCGAACAATTCCTCGCGCCGACGCTGCTTCCACCGGAATCGAGGTCGAACGCGGGTTCAAAATAAACGCGCGTCCCGCTCTCAGAGCGAAGGCACTCCGCCGACCGCGACGGCCGCGCCCGCACGGTTCGCCGCGCGCTCTTTCAACCGCAGGAACGGCCGCTCGATGAGATGATACGAGCCCGCCGCCGACGCGAACGTCAAGACGACCCGCGCCGCGAACGGCAGCCGATCGTTCCAACCGTTGTTCATCAAAATCGGCTGCTGCCAAAGATAGAGGCTGTACGAGAGCGTCCCCAGCCACACCAGCGCCGGATGATCGAGCAGCGCGGGCAAACGCACTCGTCCCAGACGCGGCCAGGCGCGTCGATCCCATACCACGAACGCGAACAGACACCCCGCGGCGATCGTCGTCGACGAGAGAATCCGAGTCGGGTGCGCACCGGCGCTCAGGAGCATCGACTCGACCGCCGGCCTCAGCAGCGGCGTCGCGATCAGGAACGCGAGCAAGCCTCGAAACGCCCCGCGCGGTCCCAGCGTCGCGAACGCGAGCGGCCAAATCAGGTAATACTGCTCTTCGAGCGAGAGCGTCCAAATGTGCTCGGTCGGCAAGCTCGGCCGCGGGACAAAGTCCATCGTGTACGTGAGCGCCGCCGCCGAACTTGTCGCGTCGATCGTGATCCACCCCGCTCCCGCCGCCGCGAAAATCGCCGTCAGATAGCAAACGTACGCCGGAATGATCCGCAGCGTCCGGCGTCGGTAAAACCCCCGCAATGAGATCGACCCCGCGCGGTCGTACTCGCGCAACAACAACAGCGTGATCAGAAAGCCGCTGATCGCAAAAAAAATCTGCACCCCGAGCCGACCCAGGAAGTCCGCGGCGGGCGCGAGCACGTCGGACTCGTCCACGAGGAACACATGCGCCGCGTGCGTGATCAAAACCCCGAGAATCGCGCAGCCGCGCAGTCCGTCGATCCCCCCGATTTTGCCGCGTTCGACCCATTCGGGGCGGCCGTTCGACCCTGCCATCGTGTCCCTCGCGCCGTCCCCGCTTATAATGAGCGCCTGCCTACTCAAAGCGTAGGTCGCCAACGCGCGCCGCGTCGATTCGTTTGCCCTTTTTTTTTCGATTCCGCCGACAGGTCCTCGACCCCATGAATTCCACGCCGAGTCACGAAGCGAGCGAGCTCAACAATCGATTCTGGCACGAGGCGATCGCAATCCGCGGCTCGGCGACTCGCATCGTGCTCCTCCGCGTACTGCTCTTCGGAGCGTGGTCGCTTACCATCTGGATCCTGAATCAAACCGTCGACGTCAACATCGGCGTCGAGATCACGATGTTTGAGATCGCGGGCGGCGTCCTCGGCGCTGTGCTCGTCCTCCGCACCAACACCGGCTACGAACGCTGGTGGGAGGCCCGCAAACTCTGGGGCTCGATCATCAACGCCACCCGCAATATCGCGATCACCGTCGCCGCCAACGTCCCCGACGCAGACCCCGACGCCGCGCTCGCCTCCCGCCGACGCGAACTCCGCGCCGACTTCGCACGCTGGACCGCCGCGCTCCCCCACGCCATGCTGCAAGACCTCCGCGACGGTCGCGACCCCGGCCCCTTTGAGAAGCTCCTCGGCCCCGGCGAAGCCCAAGCAATCCTCGAGGCCGAGCACATGCCTGACTACGTCGCCCTTCGTATCGGAGAACTCCTCCGCGACGCCCGCGACCAACTCGGCCTCGACCACTTCGCCTTTCTCGCCGCCGAAAACGCACGCACCGAGCTCATCAATCACATCGGCGGCTGCGAACGCATCCGCAATACCCCGCTCCCGCGCGCTTATCGCATCAAAATCCGCAGATTCATCGTCGGCTTCCTCTTCCTGCTCCCGTTCGGCCTCATGCCCCGCCTCGAGTGGCTCACCCCGTTTTTCGTGATGCTCGTCGCCTACCCGCTGCTCGAACTCGACGAGATCGGCGTCCAACTTCAAAATCCCTTCGACCCCCGCAACCTCGGTGCGCTCCCCCTCGCAGGCTTCTGCGACATGCTCGAACGCAACGTCTTCGAATTGCTCTGCCGCGACGACGCCGGCAGCCGCCTCGCGCTGCCCCGCCATCACGACCCGCTCGCCTCGCTGCCAACCTGAAACAACCGGCCCGTCGCCGCTTGACAGCAAGCCGCGCGTCCCTCAAGATCAAAACTCCAGACGGGCGGCGAAACTGCTGCTGACTAATCGCAACCCGTTGAATGAATGAGACTTAGATGGCAGCACGCCGCGTTTTGAGGAAGCTGGCCGCATGAGCCGGGACGTCACGCTCAGCCGGATCTTGAACGGAGGCCTCGTCGCCGTCGTGCGCGCGGAATCGGGCGCGTCGCTCATCGCCGTCGTCCAAGCGCTCGTCGAGGGCGGCGTTCATGCCGTCGAAATCACGTTCACCGTTCCCGACGCGGTGGACGTCATCCGCCAAGTGCGCCGCGAACTGGGCGAGAACATCGTCCTCGGAGCCGGCACCGTGCTCGACCCCGAGACCGCCCGCGCGGCACTCCTCGCCGGAGCCGAATATATCGTCTCGCCGTCCCTAAACATTGACGTCATCAAGCTTTGCAGACGATACGACAAGGCCGTGATGCCGGGTGCGTTTACGCCCACCGAGGTCGTCAACGCCTGGGAATCGGGTGCCGACGTCGTTAAAATCTTCCCTGCCGACGTCGGCGGCCCAAATTACCTCAAGTCGCTGCGTGGTCCATTGCCCCAAATTCGGCTCATGCCGACCGGCGGCGTCGACCTCGAAACCGCCGAGGCCTTCCTGAAGGCGGGCGCGTGCTGTCTTGGTGTCGGCAGTGCGCTCGTCGACCCCCGGCTCGTCCGCGAGGGCGATTACGCGACGCTCCGCGAACGCGCCGCCGCGTTTGCCGCGATCGTGCAGAGACATCGCGCGGGCAAGTCTGTATAAGTCGTGACCATGCCTTGAGTTACGTTCTTTCTTTGAAGCGGGGTCGAGCTTGTGAGGCGGCTCTCGAACGCACTCCGGGCCGCGTGGATGTTCCTCACGATCGTGCCTTGGCCGGGGGCTCGATCCACCATCGACGCGCGCGACATCGCCGCCTCGCGATGGGCGTTTCCCGTCGTCGGGGCGCTCGTCGGGCTCGTGCTCGCGACCCTCGACTCCGGGCTGCAAGTCCTTCACGCCGGGCCCTTTGCAGCTGCGTTTGTGATCACGCTCGGGTGGGTCGCGATCACCGGCGCTCTGCATCTTGACGGCCTCGCCGACAGCGCCGACGGGCTCTGCCACGGCCGCGACGCCGCCGCTCGACTGGCCATCATGGACGACCCGCACGTCGGAGCCTTTGGAGTCGCCGCGGTCGCGCTCGCGGTCGTCGGCAAATTCGCGCTCCTCGCCGAGTTGCATGATCCAATGCGTGCACGCGCGGTCTTTGGAGCCGTGGTGCTGTCACGGACGGCGGTTCTGGTCACGGCCGGCTGGTCGCGCTACGCACGGCCCCGCGGCGCGGCGCTCTGGCTCCTTGAGGCGACCACGCGTCGCGACGCAAACATTGCTGTCATTATCTTTTGCGTCGTTGCGTGCGGTGTCTTCGGGGTCCGCGGTCTGGCAGTCGCGGGCGTTTGCCTCGCGTGCGTGATAGGGGTCGCCCGCGCCTCGAGACGGCGTCTCGGCGGCGTCACGGGCGATGTTCTCGGAGCGACGATCGAGGTCGTCGAGCTGGCGGTCCTGGGGCTGGCTGGTCTGAGTTGAGGGTTGCGGACGGTTCGTTCGGGTGGCCGACGGCGCGTTGAAGTCGCGAGAATCGGCGCGACCGTTCGATTCGGATCAAGCCGAACGTGCAGGATCGTCGATAAAGTCGTCGAGCGGCGCGTCGCGCTTCGGGTGTTCGCGCCCGAACCCGAGCCGCCGGGCCGAAAGGGGCTCGCGGATGGGCGAATCGATTCTGATTCTGGGCGGTGTGAGGTCGGGCAAAACCCGGCTGGCAGAACGACTTGCGTCCGAAAAGCCGCCCGTCGCGTTCGTCGCCACCGCCACCCGCGACCGTAACGACACCGACATGACGGCCCGGATCGACCGGCACCGGCATCGACGCCCCGCCGACTGGACCACATTCGAAACCCCTCGCGAGCTTGAGAGCGTGATTGCAAACCAGTCGGCGAGTTTTGGGGCGATTCTGATCGACTGCGTGACGCTTTGGATCAGTAACCTGATGCTCGGGATGGACGGCGGCGCGGCTCTCGACGACGACGCAATTCTCTTTATGGTCGAGACTTCCGCCCGATCGGCACGGGTCGCGGGGCCGGCGCGGGTGGTGTGGGTATCGAACGAGGTCGGCTCGGGGGGCGTGGCATCGAACGCGCTCGCGCGGCGATTCGCCGACCTGCAAGGGCTCGCGAACCAGATGCTGGCCGCGGAGGCGGACGCGGTGCATCTGTGCGTCGCCGGGATCCCGATGCGGCTTAAATAGTACGGAGTGGTCAGTCGGATTTGTCGTAAGACTATTTCAAGGAATAGGTTAGGAGAGTGTTGTGGCGTTGTGGTCGCGTTGGCTTGAGCACGGATCGCGGCGATTGACGGCAGGAGGCTGGTCGTGGGGACTGGTCTTGTTGCCGACGGCGCTGTTGTCGGCGGTTCCCGCCGCCGTCGCTCAGCAACCGCGCACGACGAGCACCGCGAAGCCGGCCACACTCTACCAACGCAACCGCTCGTTCAAAATCCCCTTCAACGTCGACCCCGCCGAACGCGAAAAGCTCGCCGAGGTCCAGCTTTACGTCTCCGACGACTCCGGCTTCGCATGGAAGACGATGAGCCGAACGACCCCCGACCGACCGGCGTTCGTCTTTCGTGCTCCCCGCGACGCCGAATACTGGTTCGCCGTGCGGACTCTCGACGCACGCGGCAAGGTCTATCCAACCGACGAGGCGACCGTCGAGCCGAGCCTGAAGGTCATCGTCGATACCACCCCGCCGAGCGTGATCCTTGAGGCTGAGGATCGTCGCGGCAGCTTCGCGGCGATCCGCTGGGAGGTCCGCGACGAGTATCTCGACATCGCCACGCTGACGCTCGAATACCAGATCGACGGCGCGGGCGAATGGAGACGCGTGCCAATCCGACGGGCGGCCTTAATAGGCGCGGAGCGTTGGGATGCGGGGACGGCGATGCCGCTTAAGGTGCGCCTCTCGGTGCTGGATAAGGCTGGAAACGAAGGTGCCAACGTAATCACGATCCCCGGAGGCGAGGCCCGCAACCCCGCGACGGCTCCGCCGGGTGACGCCTATGAATTCAGCTCGCCCGCCGCGATCGCTCCGATTTCGAGCCCGTCGGACCGTGCTCCGCGTCCGGCGACGCAGCGCAACCCTCTGCCGCGCGAGACGGCCGGCTCGAATCCGCCGGCTGAGCGTGGTCGCCCGCCGGCCTCGCTGCCGCGCGGGTCCGCGGCGGCCGGCGCCGCGAGCGAGCCCGCGGGCACGCGCACGCTCTACTCCCGCAACCCGCGGTTCGCGATGCAATACGCGGTCGAGGACGCGGGGCCGCACGGGCCGGCGAGCGTCGAACTCTGGGTCACGCAGGACGGCGGCCGCACCTGGATCCGCCGCGGCGAAGATCCCGACAAGGTCTCACCGTTCGACGTAGATCTTGGCGGCACAGGCACTTATGGCTTGCGATTGGTGACAAAGTCGCTCTCGGGGCTGGGTGATCAGCCGCCCGTCCCCGGCGATCCGCCCGACCTTTGGGTCGAGGTTGACGACACGCCGCCGAACGTCCTGCTCGACCCGCCGTTCGTGGGCACGGGCACGCACACGGGGCAGTTGGCGATCACCTGGCGCGCCACCGACGTGCATCTCGGTCCGCGGCCGGTCTCGATTTCCTGGCGGGCCGACACCCCGAACGCACCCTGGCAGCCGGTCGTCGAGGGGCTCGAAAACAACGGCAAATACATTTGGACGGTGCCCCCCGCGCTGCCGCCGCGGTTCCACGTGCGGTTGGAAGTGGTCGACCAGCTCGGCAACCGCACCGCTCGCGACACCTCCGAAATCGGCGGCGCGGTCATTGTCGACCGCTCGCGACCCCGCGGCCGGATCCTCGGCCTCGAGCCCGCCCCCTCCGCAGTCGCGACGCCCGGCGATCGACCTGTGAAGTGACGCCGGCACTTCGGGCCGGTCGCGATCGAGCTGTATCGCCTTAAAAAGCGAGCCTGCTTAAGGTTTTGGCGGGAGCGTATGGGAATCGAACCCACCAGGAGCCGCTCTCGCGACCCCTCACCGGTTTTGAAGACCGGGCCGGGCACCAGCCGCGAACACGCTCCCGAGTGTTCGCCGAAGGAGACGTTATAGCGCCCGCGGGTCGGGAAGTCCAGCCGCTTGCAATCGTCGACGGGCGTCGTACGATCGAAGTCGGCGGTCGATTTCGGTGTCGGGTGTTCGACGGGTGGCGTGGGCGAGGGAGCGGCGGATGTCACGATTCAGCTGCGGTGACGGGCCGAGGCTCGCGGCGTTTTGGGTCGCGATCGTTGCGTGGGCGGGCGTTTATGCAAACTGTCCCGCGCGGGTCCAGGCGGACGAAAAAGAGGCCTGGATCATGCTCTCGACGCCCGACTTCGCCGCCTGGCAGGCTCAATACGGCTGGAAGAGTATCGCGGACGCACATCTTGATTCCGCAAATCCAAGGCGGTTCGCGGTCGAGCCGGGGACGGGGGCGATTTACAACGGCGCGACCGGCCGGACGGTGAATTTGGTCACGAAGCGAGCGTTCGGCGACCTCGAGCTGCACTGCGAGTTCATGATCCCGAAGGGATCGAACTCGGGGGTGAAGTTTCAGGGGATTTACGAGATCCAGATTCTCGACAGTTTCGGCGTAAAGCAGCCTCTGGGCCAGGATTGCGGCGGGATTTACCCGCGCGCGGCGTTCTTGCCGACGTATCATTACCTCGACAAAGGTAAGCCTCCTCGCGTGAACGCATGTAAGCCCGCCGGCGAGTGGCAGACGCTCGACGCGAGCTTCCGCGCGCCGCGGTTTGACGCCGACGGCAAGAAGACGTCGGACGCGCGCATTGTGCGGGCGACGCTGAACGGCGTGCTGATCCAGGAGGACGTCGAGGTGCCGTACGCCACCGGCGCGGCTTGGAACAAGGCGAAAGAGCACGCTGTGGGCCCGCTGTTGTTGCAGGCGGATCACGGGCCGGTCGCGTTCCGCAACCTCCGGGTGCGACCCTTGCCGGCCGGCGAGGCGCGCTCGGCTCCGAGCTCGCCTCGGTAAGGATCAGGCTTGCTCGCGGGCGTCGGGCGGATTCAAAGGGGAGTCGAGGTCGCGGTTGGGGGGCGGCGCGGGCTTGCGGATCGCGAACCGGAGCCCTTGCAGGACGACCCAAACGACGAGGATGGGGATGATCGCCCAGGCGATGTAGACCGTCCAGCCGAAGCCGAGCGAGGGGCCGGCGAGCGCGATCGGCAGGACGACAAGGATGCCGATGAGCAGCAGGCATCCGGTTGAGGTCATGACCGATTTGAAGCTGCCGGCCTCGCTGATTTCCTCGTAGTGGAGGTCGATGGTGCGGCCGCGGCGGAGGGCGCGGAGGGTTGCCTCGGCGACTTCGACGTCGCGGGTGCCGTCGAGGAGCGTCGGCGCGCGGTCGCGCTCGTCGACGGCGTCGTCGAGGACGCTTAGAATAGCGCCGCGGGCGTCCCAAGGGGGGATTTCCTCGGTGGTTTCGCGTCCTTCGCGATCGCGGCGGGTGAGATACGAAGGGCCTTCGAAGGCGGGGTCGAACTCGATCGCGAGCGTGCCGTCGGCGGCGTTGAGGGTGAGCCCCGAGGGTCCGCGCGGGCCTGCCGCGAGGCGGACCTCGGCGCGTCGACCGACGGCGCAGCGCATCTGGACGATCAGCTCGTGCGTGGGCCGATCGCCGGCGGGGTCGCCGGTCGCGCTCACGGCTTCGACGTCGCCGAAGAGCGAGCGGATCAGGTCGACGTCGCGCGCGAAGGCGCCGCGGGCGAGGTCGTCGCGATCGACGTCGGCCATGGCTTCGAGTCGGAGCGTGCGCGGCTCGCCGAGCGACTTCTCGACGATCGCGCGACGGATCTCCACGGCTCCCGGGTGCAGCCGCGCGGGGAGGTCGGGGACGATGATCGCGCCGGTTTCGGAGCGACTGAGGGCGACCTGATAATACGCGAGGCTGTCGGGACCGGGCGGGTGCAGGCAGACGATGCGGAGTCCGGCCGCGGCGGCGCGTCGCAACGCCTCCTGGCGAAATTCGGGCTCGCCGCCGACCACGACCGCGTCGACCCCCGCGATCGCGAGCGCCTCGTCGAGGTCGCGGGCCGGGGGCAAGTGCTCGAACTCGTCGAGGCTGGGATAGACCGCCCAGAGCCTGTGCGTCGGGTCGACCGCGAGCCGCCGCGCCCACGCAAGTTCGTCCGGCCCCTCGCCCAAAATCAAGAAATTCATGACGGCACACGCATCCGGCGGGATCAAGCGGTCGTCCGCGGGCTCGACGCCCGTCGCCGATCGACCGCGTCCGCCGCTTGCATCATACGCGTCGGACGGGCCGACGTCCCGCGCCGGCAACCCGGAATTGACCGCGCGGCCCGGCGACGTCGATAATCTCCTTTTCGATGGGACGCCGTCGGTCGCGGTCGTTGCCGTGCGCGTGCGGGTCGATCGTCGCGGAAGGGGGGCGTTTGATCACGCTCGATCGGATCGCCGAGGCGCCGTCGCGAGTCGCGGGCGCGTGCCTCACGATCGGTAATTTTGACGGCGTGCACTTGGGCCACGCGCAACTCGCGGGCTCGCTGCGCGCGATGGCCGACGCGCTCGCAGCGCCCGCGATCGCGCTCACGTTCGACCCGCACCCGGTCGCGCTCCTGCGTCCCGAGGCCGCGCCGGTCCCGCTCGTCTGGACCGAGCGCAAGGTCGCGCTCTTGAAGGCCGCGGGCGTCGACGACGTCGGCGTCTTTCAGACCGGTCCCTGGCTGCTCGGGCTCTCGGCGCGCGAGTTCTTCGACCGCATCATCCGCGGACAATTCGCCGCGCGCGGCATCGTCGAGGGATCAAACTTCGCCTTCGGTCGCGGTCGCGGCGGCGACGCCCACCAGCTTCGCGACTGGTGCGCCGACGCCGGCCTCCGCTTCGCATCCGCCCCTTCGTTCGCGATCGACGGCGCGCTCGTCTCGTCGAGCCGCATCCGCGCGCTGCTCGCCGAGGGGGACGCCGACGCCGCCGCGCGCATGCTCGGACGTCCGCACCGCCTCCGCGGCATCGTCACGCACGGCGCCGGCCGCGGCGCGGGACTCGGCATCCCGACCGCCAACCTCGACGGCATCGACGTCGTCATCCCCTTCGACGGCGTTTACGCGGGCCGCGCGATCCTCGACGACGCAACCTATCCCGCCGCGCTCAACATCGGTCCCAACCCCACCTTCGGCGAGCAAATCCGCAAAGTCGAGGCCCACCTCGTCGGCTTCGACGGCGACCTCTACGGCCGCACCCTCGCCGTCGACGTCCACGCGCGCCTCCGCCCCGCGCGACGCTTCGACGGCATCGACGACCTGCTCGCCCAAATTCGCGAGGACATCGCCCGCACCGTTGCAGTCGTCGCCGCCGCGCCGTACTCCACCATTTAACGCGGTTACTCTACTCATTGACTCCACCGCCGCATCCGTTCGAGGCCCGATTTGTCCACAACCGCCGCCGCCAAACCCGCCGTCAAGTCCGTCCGCCCGCTCGACGCGATCGGCATTTTCGGCGGCGTGATCTGCTGTCTGCTCTGGGGCGGGAACGCGGTCGCGACCCGATTCGCGATCCCCGACCTGCCGCCGATCGGCTGCGCGGCACTCCGCTTTTTGATCGCGATCCCTCTGGTCGCGGCGATCGCGCGCGGACTCCGCCGGCCGCTCGCGATCCCGCGCGCGCACTGGCGTTTGCTCAGTCTGAACGCAACGCTCGCGGCGATCCAGATCGGCACGTTCAACTGGGGCACGGGTCACAGCGAGGCCGGACGTTCCTCGGTTTTTATCAACGTTCACCCGCTGGTGGTCGCGCCGCTGGCGTGGCTGCTGCTCGGCGAACAGCTCGGCGCGCGCGGCGTGCTGGGATTGTTGTCGGCGGCGGGCGGGGTCGGGGTCCTGCTCGCCGAACCCTTGCTGCGCGGCGGCGGACTGGCCGGCGACGTCGTCGTGCTCGTCTCGGGCTTCATTTTCGCGACGCAAACGATCGTCCAAAAAAAGACGTTTCCGTACATCCCGCCGGTGACTCTCCTCTTTTGGCAAACCGTGCTCGCAGTGCCGTTGTGCCTGGTCGCGAGCGCCGTCTTTGAGGGCTTCGACCATTACGTGTGGTCGTCGCGCGCGATCGGCGGCGTGCTTTATCAAGGCATCGCGACCTCGGGCATTTGCTTCGCGATCTGGCTCGTCCTGCTCGACCGCTATCCCGCGGGAAAACTCGCGACGATCGTCTTTCTGACGCCCATTTTCGGCGTCGGACTCGGCTGCCTGATGCGCGGCGAGGCCCTCACTCGGGCGCTCATGATCGGCGGCGGACTCGTCGGACTCGGCATCTATCTCACCAATTCCGAACGCGCGGCCGAACCCGGCGCAACCCTCCCCGAACTCCCCGGCGAGGATGCGCCTTGAAGCGCCCGCAGCGTCCCGAATACACCGGAGCGTCGATCGACCTCGACAGTGGAGTGGACTTGCGATGAAATCCCGCACCGAGTATTTGACCTTCAACCTGCCCGCCCGAATGGAGTTTGAAAACATCACGCCGCGGGTGGAGGAAATCGTCCGCGAGAGTGGAGTGCGGGAAGGGCTCGTGCTCGTGAACGCGATGCACATCACGGCGTCGGTGTTCATCAACGACGACGAGCCGGGTCTGCACGCGGATTACAAGCAGTGGCTCGAAGGCTTGGCGCCGTTCGACGCCTCGCCGCAACGCTATCGGCACAACCGCACCGGCGAGGACAACGCCGACGCCCACATGAAGCGGCAAATCATGGGCCGCGAGGTCGTCGTCGCGATCACGAACGGCAAGCTCGACCTCGGGCCTTGGGAGCAGATCTTTTACGGCGAGTTCGACGGGAGACGCGCGAAACGCGTGCTCGTGAAGGTGATCGGGGAGTAACGCCGGGATCGAGCTTGCGTCGAGCAGGGTCGGCCTTTAGAATATGTGATTCCGCGACGCGGCGAGCCCAGCGGTGTCGGTGCGCGGCGCGCTTTGGGTTGGACATTGCAAAGGGACGGGACATGGCACACAAAAAAGGGCAGGGGTCGAGCCGCAACGGTCGCGACTCCAACCCGAAGATGTTGGGAATTAAGCTGTTCGGTGGTCAGTACGCGACCGCGGGCAGCATCATTTGCAGGCAGCGCGGCACCAAGTGGCGGCCCGGCAAAGGGGTTGCGGTCGGTCGCGACTGGACGATTTATTCGCTTGTCGAAGGCACCGTGCGTTTCGACCAAGAGGGGCGTCGGATCAACGTCGACCCGATCGCCGTCGTCGCATCTTGATTTAGGTCAAAGGGTTGCGCGGCCGGACGCAGGTTTCGGCCGCTGGGAGGATGGATGTTCGTCGACCGCGTCGCGATCTTCGTCAAGGGGGGCGACGGCGGCAACGGATGCGTCAGCTTCCGCCGTGAAAAATATGTACCGCGCGGCGGCCCGAACGGCGGCGACGGCGGCAAGGGGGGCGATATCGTCATCCGCGCCGTCGAGGGGCTGACGAACCTCGCACATATGTCGTATCAACGGCATTGGAAGGCCGATCGCGGCGGGCACGGCCTCGGCTCCGACAAATATGGACGGGGCGGGCGCGACGTCGTGATCGAGGTGCCGGTCGGGACGATCGTCCGCGACGAGGCGCGCGGGTTTGTGCTCCGCGACCTCAAGCACGTCGGCGACTCGATGATCGTCGCGCACGGCGGACGCGGCGGCCACGGCAATACGCACTTCAAGTCGAGCACGAACCGCGCGCCGCATACCGCCGAAGAGGGCTTGCCGGGCGAAGAGCGCTCGATTGCACTCGAACTCAAAATGATCGCCGACGTCGGCTTGATCGGCCTGCCGAACGCCGGAAAGTCGACCTTGCTCTCGCGCGTCACGCGTGCTCGACCTGAGATCGCCGATTATCCGTTCACGACAAAATATCCGAATCTCGGCGTGGTGCAGCTCGATCGCGATCAGAGTTTCGTGCTCGCGGACATTCCCGGTTTGATCGAAGGCGCGCACCTCGGAAACGGGCTCGGGCACGAGTTTTTGCGGCACGTCGAACGCACGCGGCTGCTCGTCCATCTGGTTGAGGCGATGCCGGTCGACGAGTCGGATCCGTATCATAATTATACGACGATTCGAGACGAGTTGAGTCAATATCGCGCGACGCTGTCCGCGCTGCCTGAGATCGTCGTGCTCACGAAGATGGATTTGACGGGCGCGGAGGAGTCGCGGGCGCGGTTCGAGGCAAGCCTGGGCGCGCGGGTGTTCGCGATTTCGGCGGTGACGGGGGCGGGAGTCGCCGAGTTGACGCGGACGATCATCGAACGCCTCAAAACGCTGCGCGCGGAGCCTGAAGTCGTCGCGGAGGCGAGTTTGCCACGGTCCGCGACGGTCGTCGTGGGCGAGGCTGTGAGCGAGGAATCCGCGACTTGACGGCCCCCGCGCGAATGGTCGCCGACCTCGGGAATTCCCGCCTGAAGTGGGGAGTCGTGACGGGTTTCGGACGGGTGGAGCTGACGCGTGCCCTGCCGCTCGACGCTTTGTCCGCCTGGGATTCGGCGTGGGCGGAGTGTGGGCTCGACCCTGCCTCGACGTGGTTGGTCGCTTCGGTGAACCCGCCTGCTGCGAGCCGCTTCGAGGCGTGGCTCGACGGTCGCGGCGTCGGTCGCGACGCGGTCCGAGTGCTGCGTTCCGCGGCGGACGCGGCGGTGCCGAGCCGACTCGAACATCCCAACGCGACGGGCGTCGATCGCGCCCTGGCGGTGCGGTCGGCGTGTGCGCGGCGGGCCGCGGGCCGCGCGGCGGTCGTCGTGATGTGCGGCACCGCGATCACCGTCGAATTGATCGACGAGACCGGCGTCTGGCAGGGCGGCGCGATCGCGCCGGGGTTGATTTCGATGGCGCGCGGACTCGTCGAGTCCACCGCGCAACTCCCGCTCGCGAGCTGCGACGAAGTGCCCGAAGCGCTGGGCCGCGCGACGCGCGAGGCACTCGCGGCAGGCGTGTTTTGGAGCGCCGTCGGCGCGATTCGCGAGCTGGTCGGACGTCAAACGCGGGGCCTCGCGCACCCGCCGTCGATCTTCCTCAGCGGCGGCGACGCGTCGCGGCTCGCCCCTTGGCTCGACCTGAAAGACGCCGTCGTCGCGCCCGACCTCGTGCTCGAAGGACTCTCAACCCTGTTACTGTTGTGAATGAAGCTCACGCGTGCAAACAACAGAGACAACGATGTCATGCTATGTCAGCGTGATCACGTCATCTTCGCGCGGGGCGCTCGCGGTGTTGCGGGTGTGGGGTCCGCGCGCGGTCGAGGTGGTCGGCGCGGCGTGGCGGCCCAGGCGCGGGGCGGGGTTTGAGGTGAGCGAAGTTGGCCGGCCGCGGTTGGGGTTGATCGGCGCGGGGCTCGGCGACGAGGTGGTCGCGACCTTGATCAGCCGCGCTCCGCCCCAAGTTGAGCTGCACGGACACGGCGGCTCGGCCGCGTTGACGCTCGTGCTCGATGCGCTCGTCGTCGCGGGGGCGACCCTGCGCCCGCCGTCCGACTGGGTCCGCGACGAGGCCGGCTCCGCGCTCGAAGCGGCGGCGTTGGTCGAGCTGACGCGCGCTCCGACCGCGCGCGTCGCCGAATTCCTGCTCGATCAAAGCCTCGGCGCGCTGCGCCGCGCGCTCGAAGAGACTGCCGTGTTGTGCGGCGGCGGGCCCGATGAACTCGCCGCGGTGCGGGCGCGACTGACGAGGTTGATCGCGGTCGGTCGCGTCGGCGCGCGGATGGTCGCGGGCGCGCGGGCGGCGATTGTGGGGCGCCCCAACGTCGGCAAGAGCAGCCTGCTCAACGCACTTGTTGGATATGAACGAGCGATTGTGGATCAAGCCGCCGGGACGACGCGCGACGTCGTCTCGTCGCGGGCGGCGCTCGACGGACTGCCGGTCGAATTCGTCGACACCGCGGGGCTGCGCGCGGCGCGCGACGACGTCGAAGCCGCCGGCGTGGCCGCGGCGCGCGGCGTCCGCGCGGTCGTCGACGTCGTGATCCTCGTCTTCGACCGCTCGCGGCCGCTCGAATCCGAAGACGAACGGCTGCTCGCCGGCCGCGACGATCGCACGATCCTCGTCGCGAACAAGTCCGACCTCCCCAACGCCGGCGGGCTCGCAAGCCGCGGCCCGATGATCGAGGTTTCCGCGGCGCGCGGCGACGGCGTCGACGATCTGCGCGCGGCGATCGCGGCGCGGATCGCTCCGCACCCTCCACAACCCGGCGAGGCCGCGCCGTTCTTGCCGGAGCATCTCGCGGCGATTGAAGCGGCGCTCGAATTACTCCACTCTGATCGTCCCGATATCGCCCGCGCGCGACTCCTCGCTCTACTCGGGTAACTCTACCCGTGTGGTATCGACGCCAAAACCCGAGAGTCGCGCCGCGGCGAAGCGGAGTGGAGTCAGGTCAAATTCGGAAGAGGGCCGCCGGCGCAGAAATTCGGGTTTCCAAATTTCTCGATGCGGTGTCCCATCGCGTGGGCGCACGCGATCAAGAGCCGGTTGTGCGGCAATTTCGGGTATTTGATCGACCGCCCCATCTTAAAGTCGAGCCCGTTGCCGACAAGCACGAACGGGATGTTGTCGAGCGTGTGCGAGTTGCCTTTGCCCAGCTCGTTCGTCCAAATGATCGTCGTGTTGTCGAGCAGGCTGCCGCCGCCGCCGGGCTCGGGCGTTTCGGATAGCCGACGCGCCAAATAGGCGAGCTGCTCGGCAAACCACTTGTTGATTTTCGTGAGACTCTCCTGCGACTTCTTGTTGTTGTCGTCGTGGTGCGAGAGTTCGTGGTGACCCTCGTCGACTCCAATCCAACGCATTTTCGCGCCGCCGACCGAATTGGTGTACTGTAACGTCGCGACCCGCGCGAAGTCGGCCGCGAAGCTGTTCACCATCAGGTCGATCTGCATTTTGCTGATGCGCGGGATGTTGTCGTTTTCCGCTTTGACGCCGGGTTCAAGCGCCGGGACTGCATGCGCGAGCGCGTCGTCGCGCGTCTCCTTCAGTTCGTGTTCCAGCTCGCGGACGAAGGTCGCGTGCTCGTCGAGGAGACGGCGGTCGTCGACGCTGAGCTTGGTTTCGAGCTTGCGGAAGTCGTCCTGGAGGTCGTCGAGGATGCTCTTCAAGCTCTCGCGGTCTTTGACGCGGCCGTAGAGTTTGGCGAGCATCTGATAGGGGTCGTCGATCGGCGGCAGCGGCTTGTTCGGACCTGCGTAGACCATGCGGGTCCAGGTGTCGGCGCGTTGCGGAACCATGACTCCGAATTCGAGAGAGCCGAACCGCGTGCGCGTGCCGGGGCTTTGTTGTAGGTGGTTCTTGATTTCCTGGTCGATCGAGACGCCGCTCGACCAGCCCGCGGGGGTGTCGGACCCGCCTTGGATATTGCCGGGAAACAACTCGACGCCGGTGAGCAGGCAGCCGATCCCGCGCATGTGATTGTCGCCGTCGCCGCGGACTTTATCGCAGACTCCGTGGAGCACGAGCGTGCGGTCGCGGAAGGGTTCGAGCGGCTTCAGGCTCTCTTTGAAGCTGAACTTCGCGCCCTCTTCGTCGGGCCAAAAGGTCGACGGCACGACGCCGTTCGGGCTAAACATCACAACCAGCCTGCGTTTGCGCTCAGTCTGGTTCGCGAAGCCGAGGCTGGGGAGATTAAGGATGAACGCCGACGCCGCGGCGCCGAGGCCGAGGTCGCGGACAAACTCGCGTCGATTGCGGGGCTGAGGCACGTTCATCGCTCCCATAAAAAAGGGTCGGGGGACTATCTCTATCATCGGTGTTCGCAACGTGCCAGGTCAACCGCCGGGTCCGGCCTTGTCCGCGGGCGGAATCTTGCCGGCGAGCTTGGTGTCGCGTTCGTTGCGGGCCGCGAGCACGGCGATCTCGACGATCAACTTGCGTAAATTGGCGTTGCTCGAGACGAAGCCGGCGCGGAGCGATTCGCCGGCGCGCGGCCCGTAGGCTCGCACCGGCTGCTTGACGAGGTTGTGAAAAAGCTGCTCGACAAACGCGCTGCTCGTCTCGTCGCTCGCGGCGAGGATTTTGGCGAGCGCCCGCGCGCCGTCGTACTTTTCAACCTCGCCGGAGGGGCGTTCGTACGTGCCCGAGGCGTCGATCGGCTTGCCGTTTTCGAGGAGTCGATAGCGGCCCACGGCGTCGAAATGTTCGAGCCCGAAGCCGAGCGGGTTGATTGTGCCGTGGCACGTAACACACGCGGCAGGACTGGTTTGCAGCGTGACCCGCTGACGCGTCGTGAGACTGGGATGGAGATCGGGCGCAAGCGGAGCGACGGCCTCGGGCGGCGGTCGGAGCGTCCGTCCGAGCAGGCTGCGGACAATGAAGACGCCGCGGTGAATCGGCGAACTCGCGGCCGTGTAGGCGAAGTTCGCGAGTAAATAAGGATGCGCAAGCACCCCGGACCGCGCGTCGGGGTCGAGCTTGACCTTCTGGAACGGGGCGTCGGCGGGGAGTTTCACGCCATAAAAGGCCGCGAGCCGGCCGTTCAGAAAGTATTCGTTCGAGAGCAGGAGGCGTCGGAAGTCGGACGCGTCGCTCCAAACGAGGTCTTCGAGGCCGAGGTCGAGCGACGTCCGCAGGTCGGAAACGAGATTCGGGTCGAACCCCGGGAACAGTTTTGGATTCTTGGTGGTATCGGGGTTGCGCTCGACTCTGAGCCATTGAAAGAGGAATTCGCGCATTTTCGAGCGGGTTCGTAGATCGGTCGACATCCGTTCGGCCTGTTGCGCAACCTGTTCGCGGGTCGCGAGTTTGCCGGCGGCGGCGGCCTCGCGGAGGGCGTTGTCGGGGAGCGAATCCCAGAGTTCGAAGGCGAGTCGCGCGGCGACGTTCCAAGCGTCGTCGCCCCCAACCAACTCGCGATAGAGGAATCGAGGCGAGGTCAGGACGATCATCACGACGCGCTTGACGGCGACGTCGAGTTCCTTCGCCTGCTTAAATTGGCGGTCAATGTAGCGTGCTTTTTGTTCGTCGTCGAGCGGGCGTCGAAAGGCACGTTCAGCCAGCTTAAGCGCGAAGCCGCGGAGCTTGTCGGCGCGGTCCTTGGCGTCGTCGGGGACGTTCGAGAGGTCGCGGAGGTGGGCGGCGACGTAGTCGGCGGTCTCGATCGCGGCGTCGGTGACGGCCTGCTCCCAGGCTTTCGAGATCGAGGTGCCGCGTTCGTAGCCGACGGAGCGGTCGTCGGGCGGGAACGGGGTCGAGACGACGTACGACTCCGGGAACCACTTCGGCGTAAGGTTGTGAGAAGGAATGACTTCGGCCGTGCGTCCGGGCGGTTTCCATTCGAGTCGGATCGAAGCTTTGACGTTGGGCGGGGGTTTCTTTTTCTTATCTTTGGAGTCGTCTACGCCTTGTTTGGCCTTCGAGAACTCAATGCGGATCGGATAAACGCGCCCGGCGAGGAGGCGGATGGTCGCGGTGTGGACGTGGTCGTTGCCGGACTTCACGACCGCGTCGATGAGCGGCTTTTTCCGGTCGTTGACCCAGACGCTCACGGCGTGCTCGGTGTGGACAATAATTTCGT
>JAJYDB010000211.1 GCA_021777845.1 Planctomycetota bacterium | reverse complement strand
GGGCGCGACCGAGGTCGGTGATCGCGTAGATATAGTCGTTGGCCGCGGACGAGTTCGCGTACGCGAGAATCTGTTGGTTCTTGAGCTGCCGCAAGAAGTCGGGAAACAGCCCGAACGAAAGGCCGAGCTCGCCCGCGATCCGCCGGCCCGACGCCATCCCGACGCCGACCAAATACTTGAGGACGAGCGACTCGATTTGGGCGTAATTCAGCCCCGCCTCTTCAAAGGAGGTCGGCGCGGGGGGTCGGAAAGGCTGATTGGGGTCATTCACGGCGGGCCTCGGCGCGCGACGCTCGACTTGTCCCCAAGAGTGCGCGGCTCCGGAGGGCGCGCCGTCGCCGAGCTTCGATTCCTCGCCGTCCGCCCCCGACTCCGACTCGACCGGCGACTCATCGACGTCCGGCGCGTCGACCGCTTCGGCTGGTTCGCTCATCGCTGTTTCGACTCGTTTGTGTGCGAATCCGCGCGCGACCCGAGACTCCACCGCGTCGGTCCTGCGGCCAAGCGCGTCCATTCATGAAACCCATAGGTTCCAAACGGATGCGTGTCAAAACGACGCCGTCAGTTGTCGCGCCGCGACAAGTCCGCGCACAACCTCGTCACGAACTCCGGCGAGGCTGAGAGCGTGAAGCGGCGAGATTCGAGGTCGAGCGGTTCGATTTCCAGCCAAATGGTCGCGTCCGGCAATTGGTCGCGGACGCGGTCGGCCCACTCGACGATGCAGAGGGCGTCGTCGCGGAAGTAATCGGAGGTCCCGAGGGCCGCGAACTCGTCGGGCGACTTCAGGCGGTACGTATCAAAGTGGTAGATGGGATAGACGCCGGCGTACTCGCGGATCAAGACGAAGGTCGGGCTGCCGACGTCGTCGGGGTCGACTTCGAGAGCTTCGACGAGCGCGCGCGTGAGTCGGGTTTTGCCCGCGCCGAGCGGTCCGACGAGGCCGAGCGTCATTCCCGGTCCGACGACGCGCGCCAGCGCCTGCCCAAAGCGTTCGGTCTCGGCCTCGGAGCGGGCGGTCACGACGCACGCGGCGCGACCGGGCTGTTCGATGCGTACGCAGTCCATCGTGAGACCTTTGCTCGCGCTCTAGAACTTGAAGTGGTCGAATCCGTGCGGTTCGAGAGCGACGGTCGTTCCGTCGTCGCGCCGCAGGCGGATTCCCGGCTCGCCGCTGATCTCGCCGACGTAAAAAAGGGGCAGGGCGGGGTCGGCGGCGCGGATCGATGCGAGGTCGGCCGGGTCGAGTGCGAGGCAGAGTTCGAAATCCTCGCCGTCGTGGAGCGCGTGATTGAGGGGGGCGCGGCCGGTTTGGGCCGCAAGCCGGCGCGCGTCGTCGTGAATCGGGATCCGAGACGCGTCGAGGTCGGCCCCGAGGGGTCCTCGCGACGTTCCGGCGACGGCGTCGGATCTCGCTTCGAGCAGATGGCCGAGGTCGGCGACGAAGCCGTCGGTGATGTCGATCATCGCGTGGATGTCGGCGCGTTGATGGAGCGAGATCGCCTCGAAGACGCGCGGCTCGGGGCGCAAATGCCGGCCGAGAATGCTGCCGCCGAGGGGTCCGGTGACGACGACCGCGTCGCCGGGTCGCGCGCCGGTCCTGCGGACCGCGCCGCGCGCGGTCGTCTCGCCGAGGATCGTCACCGAGAGCGCGAGCGGGCCGTCCCAGGCGGTCGTGTCGCCGCCGACGAGCGCGACGCCGAACCGAAGCGCCGGCTCGATCATCCCTTCGAGGATTTTTTGGCCGAGCGAGAACGTATCTTGCCTCGGGAGCGCGACCGCGACGACGGCGGCGAGCGGCAGGCCCGCCATCGCGGCGATGTCGGAGATGTTGGCCGCGATCGCTTTGCGGCCGGCGGCCTCGGGGCCGTCTCGCCCTAGGACGAAGTGGCGGCCGTCGAGCAGCATGTCGGTCGAGACGAGCAGCGCGCGCGACGCCGGGGCGCGGAGGATCGCGCAATCGTCGCCGATGCCGAGCAGAGCGGCGGGCGTCCGCGCGGTCTCGGCGACGCGGGCCGCGATCCAGGCGATCAGATCAAACTCGCCGCCCGCGGTCGGTCGCGCGTGTTCGCTCATCGACGCCTCCCCGCGAGGAACGCGCGGGTCGCCTGCGCGGCCAGGTTTTCGAGCCATTCCGAAGCGTGCGCGTACGCCTCGGCGAGCGTCGTCGGGCCGGGACAGAGGCTGAAGTAGGCGTCCACGCCCTCGTCGAGGACGCGCTCCGCGCCGAGGCCGATCGCGCCCGCGAGCACGAACGTCGGCACCCCGAGCTCGCGCGTCAACCGCGCCACCGCGACGGCGGTCTTGCCGTGCGCGCTCGAACCGTCGACGAGCCCCTCGCCGGTCAGGCAGAGGTCCGCCCCGCGGAGCCGATCCGCGAGCCGCACGGTATCGATGAGCAGAGGCGCGCCGGGCCGGAGTTTGGCCCCCGCGAACGCGACCAGACCGCCCCCCAAGCCGCCCGCCGCCCCCGCGCCGGGCAGATCCGCGATCGCCGCGCCCAGGTCGCGCTCGATTACCGTCGCGAAGTGCCCGAGCGCGTGATCCAGACGCGCCGCAACGTCCGGCGTCGCCCCCTTTTGCGGCCCGTAGACCGACGACGCCCCGCGCGGCCCGCACAACGGGTTGTCGACGTCGCAGGCGACCAGGATTTCGACCCCGTCGAGCCGCGGGTCGCGACCGCTCGCGTCGATGCGATCGAGTTGATCGAGCGCGCCGCCGCCCGGCTCGACTTCGCGGCCCGCGCGATCGAGCAGACGGTATCCGAGCGCTTGCGCCAGCCCCGCGCCGCCGTCGTTCGTCGCGCTGCCGCCGATGCCCATGATCACGCGTCGCGCGCCCGCCGCGATCGCCGCCAACAACAGCTCGCCGGTCCCCCGAGTCGTCGTGTGCACGGGGTCGCGGCGCGCGACCGGGATCAAGGCGAGGCCCGACGCCGCCGCCATCTCGATCACAAACGTGACGCCGTCGGTGAGACGTCCAAATTCCGCCTCGACCGGCTCGCCGAGCGGCCCCGTCACCCGCGCGCGCGACTTTTGACCGCCGTCGGCGTTCACGAGCGCGTCGACCGTCCCTTCGCCGCCGTCGGCCATCGGCGTCTCGATCACCTCCGCCGTCGGCGCGACGCGACGCACCCCGCGCGCCAGCGACGACGACGCCTCGGCCGCGCTCAGGCTCCCGCGAAACTTGTCGGGCGCGACCACGATCCGCAACCCCGCCGCCTGGTTGTTCATGCCTGGAAATCCCTGTTCGGCTCGATCCTCAACCCCCTCCGACGATAGCCGCGCCGACGCCCAACTCCAACCCCGCGCGGCCAAAACCTCGCAAACCGCCACTCCCCGACGACAGAACCCGCACGACTTCGTTATGCTGTGGGGGGCGTCGGCCCGCCCCAAAGCGGACTACACAGAGACTCGACCAGGTTCAACGGACATCATGGCGAAGCATATTTTCGTGACGGGGGGGGTGGTCAGCTCGCTGGGCAAGGGGCTTACGTGCGCGTCGATCGGCATGCTGCTCGAACACCGCGGGCTGCGCGTCCGCCTGCAGAAGTTCGACCCGTACCTCAACGTCGACCCCGGCACCATGTCGCCGTACCAGCACGGCGAGGTCTACGTCCTTGACGACGGCTCCGAGACCGACCTCGACCTCGGCCACTACGAACGCTTCACGAACGCGCCCCTCACCCGCGACTGCAACTACACGACCGGCAAGATCTATCAGACGGTCATCAACAAGGAACGCGACGGCAAGCACTACGAAGGTCGCACCGTCCAGGTCATCCCGCACGTCACCGACGAAATCAAGGCGGCGGTGAAGTGCCTCGTCTCCGACGAAGTCGACGTCGTGATCACCGAGATCGGCGGCACCGTCGGCGACATCGAGGGTCTGCCGTTCCTCGAGGCGATCCGCCAGTTCGCGCTCGACGTCGGCCGCGAAAACTGCCTCTACATCCACCTCACGCTCGTCCCTTACCTCAAAGCCGCCGCCGAGCTGAAAACGAAGCCGACGCAGCACTCGGTGGGAGCGCTCCGCCAGATCGGCATCCAGCCCGATATCCTCATCTGTCGAACCGAGCACCCGATCAGCCAGGACGACAAGGACAAGATCGCGCTCTTTTGCAACATCGAGCCCCGCGCCGTCATCGAGGAGCGCGACAAAGAGTATTCGATCTACGAGGTCCCGCTCAGCCTGGTCCGCAACGGACTCGACGACCTGATCGTCCGCCGCCTCAACCTGCGCGCCGGACCGCTCGACATCTCCGACTGGCGCGAGCTGCTCGACCGCGTCCTCAAGCCCGACCACGAAACGACGATCGCCGTCGTCGGCAAGTACATCAAGCATCGCGACGCCTATAAAAGCGTGTACGAGTCGCTCGAACACGCGGGGATCGCGAACCGAACGCGCGTCGTGGTGCGTCGGATCGAGGCGGAGGAGGTCGGCGAGCGCGGCGCCGAGAGCGTCCTCGGCGGCGTCGACGGCATCCTTGTCCCCGGCGGCTTCGGGATGCGCGGCATCGAAGGCAAGATCGAGGCGATCCGCTACGCGCGCACCCGCGGCATCCCGTTCTTCGGCATCTGCCTCGGCATGCAGTGCGCCGCGATCGAGTTCGCCCGCAGCCTCCTCGAACTCGACGACGCGAACAGCACCGAGTTCGACCAAACGACGCAACATCCCGTCATTTCGCTGATGGACGACCAGTCGCTCGTCCGCAACCGCGGCGGCACCATGCGGCTCGGCAGTTGGCCGTGCAACCTCGCGCCCGAGTCCCTCGCGCGCAAGGCCTACGAATCCGCCTTGATCCACGAACGGCATCGACATCGATACGAATTCAACAACGCCTATCGCAAGCTCTTTGAGTCGCACGGGTTCGTCGCGACCGGCGTCAGCCCCGACGGCTCGCTCGTCGAAATCATCGAGCTGCACGGCCATCCCTGGTTCCTCGCGGTCCAGTTTCACCCCGAGTTCAAGTCGAAGCCGACGCGCTCGCACCCGCTCTTCCGCGACTTCGTCGCCGCCGCGCTGAACCGTCGCGAACGCTCCGTGCCCGAAGTCGAGGACCACGCCTGATCCGCGCCGAGATCGCCGACGCCCCATGTGCTCACTCGTCGCCCGACATCATGAATCCGGCCTCTGGACCCGCGTCGAGACCCGCGGCGACGTCATTGTCGCGTGCGAGACCCTCGGCGCGACGGCGGCCGACGGCGACGAGCTTTGGGTCGCGCCCGGACTCTGGGATTTGCAGACGAACGGCCGCTGGGGGATCTCGTTTTCCGACCCCGGCCTGAAAGTCGAGCAGGTCGCCGCGATCGCCGAGGCAAATCTCGCGCTCGGCGCGACGACGATCTTCCCGACGCTCATTACCGCGCCGCTCGACGACCTCGAAAACGCGCTGCGCGTGCTCGCGCGGACGATCGAGGAGCGGCCCGAGCTTGCGCGTCAGGTCGGCGGGATCCACCTCGAAGGCCCTTGGATTTCACCGCTCGACGGCTATCGCGGCGCGCATCCGCGCGAAGCGGTCCGCGTGCCGGTTTGGGACGACTTTCAGAGGCTCCGCGCGGCGTCGGGCGGACGGATCGCGATCGTTACGCTCGCGCCGGAGCACCCGGGAGCGCTCGGCTTCATCGCGCGGCTGGTCGATGCCGGCGTCGTCGTCGCGATCGGTCACACCGCCGCCGACGCGCCGACGCTGCGGGCCGCGGTCGCCGCCGGAGCAACGCTGAGCACGCACCTCGGCAACGGCATCGACGCCAACCTGCCCCGGCATCCGAACGCGATCTGGAATCAGGCCGCCGACGACAATCTGACCGCGTCGTTCATCGCCGACGGCCGGCATCTCGACGTCGCCGTTCTGAGGGTTTTGGCGCGCGCCAAAGGACCGCGCCGGATCATTCTCGTGAGCGACGCGAGCCCGCTCGCGGGCGCGGCGACCGGCCGTTACGGCGATTGGGAAGTCGAGCGCGACGGCCGCATCGTCGTCGCGGGGACGCCCTACCTGGCGGGAGCCAACGAGCCGCTCGACGTCGGGCTGACGAATCTCGCGAACGCGACCGGCTGGTCGATCCCGGACGTGCTCGCGACCGCAACCTCGAATCCCGCCCGCCTGCTCGGCGTCGCGTCGCCTCGAATCGCGCCCGGCGAGCCCGCGCGGCTGGTTGTCCTGCGCGCCGCGCGCAGCGCGGACGCGGGCGTCCGGCTCAGGCTCGCATCGACGCACGTCGGCGACCGCGTCTTCACTCCCGACGCCATGCCCGCCGCGCCGTCGCGCGCGCTCACCGCCCGATGAACGTGCTCGACTGCCCCGCGGCCTTGATGCTCGTCACGCCCGACGCCTCGCGGACCTCGCCCAGTAAATACGTCGTCTTATGTTGCGACTCGTAGTACGTGCGCATCACCATCTCGGCAAGCACCCCCATCAAGATGCTCTGCACGCCCATCAAAAAGAAGAAGACCGTCAGCAGCGGCAGCGGCGTCTCGACGAACGGCTTGTTCGGATAGCCCGTCATCAGCTCGTGTGCGTACTTGTAATAGATCATGAGCGCGAACATCGCGAAGCTGAGGAATATCGAGAGCAGCCCGATGCGGCCGAACAGGTGGATCGGCCGCTGCGCGTAGCGTTGATAGAACCGGATCAGGATCAGGTCGAGGACGACGTTGAAGGTGCGTCCGAGGCCGTATTTCGTGCGGCCCGAGGTCCGCGCGCGGTGATTGACGACGAGCTCCGCGACGCGGGCGCCCTGCCACATCGCGAAGATCGGGATAAACCTGTGCATCTCGCCGTAAAGCCGCACCCCTTCGAGCACGCGGCGGCGATACGCCTTCATCGTGCAGCCGAAATCGTGGAGCGGCACGCCGGAAATCGCCGCGACGATCTTGTTCGCGACCCACGACGGCAGCTTCCGCGTGACCAGCTTGTCCTGCCGCTCGCGACGCCAGCCCGAGACGACGTCGAAGCCTTCGTCGAGCCGCGCCAGCAGCCGCGGGATGTCGGCGGGGTCGTTCTGGCGGTCGCCGTCCATCGGCACCACAATCGCGCCGCGAGACAGGTCGAGCGCCGCCGAAAGCGCCGCCGTCTGACCGCAGTTGCGCCTTAGAAACGCGACGCGCGTGTGCTCCGAGTCGCGCGCTTGGATCGCCGCCAGCTTCTCCGCGGTGCCGTCCTTCGAGCCGTCGTCGACAAAGATCAGCTCGTAGCGGATCGGCAGCGCTTTCAAGACCTCGGTGAGCTCGTCGTGCAGAGGGTCGACGTTGCCGGCCTCGTTATAGACGGGGACGAGGACCGAGAGGTCGATCGCCGACTCCGCCGCGGGCCGGCTTTCGCTCGCGTGATCATCGTTTCGCATGCGGGTTGGTTCGCCCTCTCGCGCGCTCAAAGGTCAATCACCCCTGCATAAATTGCAACAAATGCCGACGGCTGATCGCGAGCGCCCGCCGACGCGACTCGACCGTCGCCTCGAACGCGCGGTCCTCGACTTCGACCGCGACCGGGCCGTCGTAGCCGACCTCCGCGAGCACGCCCAAGAACTCGCCCCAACGGATCTCGCCGAGCCCCGGCAACTTCGGCGTGTGCCACTTGTTCGGATACGCCAGCACCCCGCAATCGTCGAGCTTGTCGCGGTCGACCCGGACGTCCTTCGCGTGCACATGGAAGAGCCGGTCGCGGAACTCGCGGAGCGGCTTCAGGTGGTCGATCCGCTGAAAAACCAGGTGCGACGGGTCGTAATTGAGCCCGAAACACTTGCTCGGGATGTCGGCGAACATGCGTCTCCAGATCGCGGGCGAGGTCGCCAGATTCTTGCCGCCCGGCCATTCGTCGGCGGTGAAGAACATCGGGCAGTTTTCGATTGCGATCCGCACGCCGCGGCTCTCGGCGTGGGCGACGATCGGCCTCCACACCTCGAGGAAACGCGGCCATTGCGCGTCGACGGTCTGCTTCGGGTCGCGGCCGACGAAGCTGTTCACGACCGAGACGCCCAACAACGCGGCGGCGTCAATCACGCGGATCAAGTGCCCGACGCCCAACTCTACCTCGTCGGCGTCCGCCGAGAGCACGTTCGGATAGTAGCCGAGGCCCGAGAACCCCACGCCCGTCTTCTCGATAAACGCCTGCGTCCGCGACGCCGCCGCCGCGTCGAACCCGACGACGTCGACGTGCGTCACCCCCGCGTAACGACGCTCCGCTTTGCCCTTCGGCCAGCACTGCGCCTCGACGCACGAAAAACCCGCCTCCGCGGCGAAGCTCAGCAGCTCCTCGAGCGAATAGTCAGGCAAGATCGACGACACGAATCCGAGCTTCATCACGCTGTCTCCCCTTCAAAATCCCGCCTCGACGCGGTCGAGGACTCGTCGCGCAAAGTCGATCGTCCGCGTGTCGACGCCTCGCGCAGCCGGACCGAATCCGCCCGACGCACCCCCGCGCCTAAACGCGGCTCAACCCCGCGAGCATCCCGAGCAAGAGCCCGACCACGTGCGCCCCGTTCGC
>JAJYDB010000210.1 GCA_021777845.1 Planctomycetota bacterium | reverse complement strand
ACGATTGCGTTGAGGCAGGCTGTTGCCGGTTGGGTGCGGAACCTTGACGACGGCGGCGTGGAGTTGGTCGTCGAGGGTGAAGAGAGCGTTGTGTTGCGATTTTTGGACGAAGTGGCGCGCGACTTGGGGCGTTATATTGCAGGGGTCGAGGCGACGGACGAGGTGCCGACCGATCCCCCCGACGCGGGCTTTGTGATACGATATTGAACGAAACCGCGGAGACGTCCCGAGCGGGGCGGCTTCGACGCCGTGATCCATCGAGAACCGACTCGCCATGAAGACGATGACCATCGCGATCGCGACCGCGAAAGAAGCGATCCGCAAGCCGGCCTTTTTTGTCCTGTTGTTCTTCGCCTCCGCGCTGTTGACGTACACGATCTTTTTGTCGTACTTCACGTTCGGCGAAGACATTAAAATGTACAAGGACACGGGGCTGACGACGATTTCGGCGTTCGGGATGATTCTTGCGTTGTTGACGGCGAGTTCGACGGTGGCGGAGGAGATCGAGGGGAAGACGGCGATCACGTTGTTGTCGAAGCCGATCAATCGTCGGCAGTTCATCATCGGGAAGTTTTTGGGGATCGTGCTGGCGGTGTTCGCGCTGTATCTGGTTTTGGGCGCTTTGTTTGAAATGGGGGTTTGGTACAAATTCGGCTACGACCTGCGTGAATCCGCGGGATCGATCCCGGAGACCGCGAAGCGTTGGGCGCAGGTGACGCAAGTCTTGCCTGGGTTGGCGCTTGGGTTTTTGGAGGTGACGGTGATGGCGGCGATCAGCGTTGCCATCTCGACGCGGCTGCCTATGTTGGTGAACTTGGTGGTCTGTGCTTCGATTTTCATTTTGGGTCACCTGAGCCCGGTGTTGGTGATGGTGACTGCGCAGGATCCGGGCGAGCTTGAGCTAGTGAGCTTTATGGCTCGACTGTTTGCATGGGTGCTGCCGTCGTTGGAATTCTTCAATGCGGGGCCGGCGATTTCGACCGGGGTGCAGATTCCTTGGTTTGGCTATGTTTTGCCGGCGCTGGGCTATTGCGTGTTGTACAGTGGAGCAGCGTTGTTATTCGCGTTCTTGCTCTTCGAGGATCGCGACCTCGCCTGAGATCGTTCGAGCTTGCGTGCGTGGGAGCCGACGGTCGCGGCGAACGCGGTCTCCGAGATCGCCGCGGTTCGTTGCGCGGGCGGGGCGAACGCGTTAGGGCTTGTCCGGCCGCGCGGCGGCCGTCGGGGCTCGTAGACGAACGCCGGTGTCACGCCACGCCCTCGGACGCACACGCATGCACTCAGACGCCTATCGACGCGCCTTCGCGTTGTTGAACGACAAGCCGGGACTGGTTACGAAGGCACGCGTGCTGGGGGTGTTGCACGCGCTGCTGATATTCGGGCTGGTGATGCGTGCCGGTTTGCTGGCGACGGTGATCACGACCGACGGCGAGACGCGGTTCCCGAGGGATCGCGTCGACGACGTGCCGCCGTGGGTGGCGCGGCACGCGAGCGGCGTAGACCGCGGTTTTTTGCTGTATGACAACACGGGGCTGTTTCCGCTCGTCGCCGAGAACTGGACGAGCGCGAACGCGGTGCATCGGTTGGCGGCTCGGCTGATCAACGTGTCGTTGAACTGGTTCCCGACGTTGCGGACGAATTTGGGCGCGCTCTCGACGCTTTTGGCGGCGGAGTTGACGCTGCTTTTGATCCTCTTCTTGGTGGCGCAGGCGCGTCGACGGGTGCTCGCGGAGGCGGCGGGCGAGGTTTCGACGTCGTTGCGCAAACAGATCCACCGTCAGATGTTGCGACTTGGTCAGTCCTCGCTGCCGACCGAGGGTACGGGTCCGGTGGTGAATTTGCTGACGCGCGAGGTGAACGACGTTCGGGACGCGATCTTCGCCGATTTGGACATCACGCCGCGGATGCAGGTGTTGACGGCCGGCTTAGTTTTACTAAGCCTCGGCATTTCGCCGGTGCTGACGATTTTCACGGCGTCGTTGGTGTTGCTGGCGTGGTGGGTGGGCCGATCGATGCACGCGGCGTCTAAGTTGGTGTCGGACGCGGCTTTACGCGACGCGGCGACGCAGCTTTGCCTGCTGCACGAGGATCTTGGGTTGGTGCGGACGATTCGGGTGTACGGGATGGAGTCGATCGACCGCGAGCGGTTCGACAGCCATTTAGAGCGGTTTCGCGAGGCCGACGTGCGTCGGATGGCGAACGAAGGGCGGGTGAATCCGACGTTGTGGCTGTTTTTGGGCTCGGCGGTGATTTTGGCGATCTTCCTGTTGGGATACAACGTGGTGGTTTCGGGGCGGATCGGCGCGGCGTCGGCGTTGGTGTTGGCGGCGTCGTTGTCGTTGCTGGCGGTGCCGATCGGCGAGTGGCGTCGTCGGACGAAAGTTTTGACGCAGGCGCGGCGCTCGTGCAACGGCGTTTACGAATTCCTTGAACGCAAGCCTGAGTTGCAGCAGGAGGTGGGGGCGGCGTTTTTGTCGCCGGCGAAGGAACGGATCACGTTCGAGGACGTCAGTCTCGAGAGCCGTTCGGGCCGGTTGCTGCTCGATCGCGTGTCGCTGGAGATCCCCGCGGGGGAGCGAACCGGTATTTTGTCGCTTGACGAGGATGCGAAACACGCTTTAGTGTGCTTGATTCCGCGGTTGATCGATCCGAAGTCGGGTCGGGTGCGGATTGACGGCCGGGACGTCCGCGAGGTGACGCTCGAGTCGATCCGCGCTCAGGTGGCGACCGTCTTGCAGGCGGATCTCGTGTTTTCGGACTCGGTGGCGGTGAATATCGGGCTTGGCGACCCGAGCTACACGTTGCCGAGGATCATCGAGGCGGCGAAGTTGGCGCACGCGCACCAGTTCATCCAGGACTTGCCGCACGGTTACGACACGATTATTGGGTCGTTGGCACATTATTTGAAGCCTGACCAGCAGTTTCGGGTGGCGCTGGCGCGTGCAATCTTGCACGACCCCTCGATTGTGATCATCGAGGAGCCGAGCGTGCAGATCGACGAGGACGTGAAACCTCTGATCGACGACACGATCGCGCGGCTGGGTGAAGGGCGGACCTTGATTTTCCTGCCGCACCGGCTGTCGACGATTCGGTCGTGCCGTCAGGTGGTGTTGTTGCAGAACGGTCGGGTAGACGCTGCGGGTTCGCCGCGCGACTTGCAGCACACGAACAAGCTGTTCCGGCACATTCAGTACGTCGAGTTCAACCAGTTTGCCGCGGGCGAGATCGAAGCCGGTCAGATGAACGGCTGATCGCGACCGCGCGGCAAGTCGGCTGTCTGTCGAGGTTTACGAGAAGGCGTCGACGGTGGGCTTGATGACGATTTCGAGGACGTTGGCGCGGGGGTTGAGGGTGACGACGAAGCGCACGGCGGCGGCGACGTCCTCGGGCTGCAGGATCAGGCGGCGACGTTCAGCGGGGACGGGTACGGGTCGGTTGTCGAGGATGGGGGTGTCGACCTCGCCGGGATAGATGACGGTCGAGCGGATGCCGCGTGCGCCGTCTTCGAGGCTGATGCCGATCCCGAGGGCGGCCTGACCGAACTTTGAGGCGGAATAGCCGACGCCGCCGAGCGGGCTGACGCGCATGCCGGAGATCGAGCTGATCTGAATGACCGTGCCCGAGCCGCGGGCGCGCATTTGGGGCAGGACGGCGTGGGCGAGGTTGAACGAGCCGGTGAGGTTGGTGGCGATCATTTTGTCGAAGTCGGCGGGCGAGAGCTTGTCGAGGGCGCGGTCGCGAACGTTCGTACCCGCGTTGCAGACAAGGACTTCGATCGAGCCGAACAGCTTGAGGGTTTCGGCGACCGAGCGGTCGACCGCGGCGCGGTCGGCGATATCGCAGACGAGCAGCAGCGCGGATTCGCGGCCCTCGGGCGAGAGTTGTCGACGAGTCTCGGCGAGTTTTTGTTCGTCGCGGCCGAGCAGGGCCAAGCGCATGCCGAGCTTGTCGAGTTCGAGCGCGACGCCGCGTCCGATACCGCTGCCGGCCCCGGTGATCAAGGCGGTTGACATCGTCCAAGTTCCTTGCAGTGTCGAAGCGCGCGGCACGTTCGAGCGAGACCTCGGCCCGGCCGCGACAACGGCCTTATCGTAGCCGTCGCGCGGCCGCGCCGCAAACCCGTCGTGTGGGGTTTGGGGGAGTGAGGTAGAAGGCGCGCCGCGGTTGCGCACGGTGTCGAACCGCGGCGTCGGCCTGGATTAAGCGCGGCGGATGCGGTGGAAGCCGGCGTGCGGCGCATGGTCGCGTCGAACCAGGTGCGGGTGGGCGGTGTGCGTGGCCGCGTGGGCCGCACGCAGACGGACCACGTCGTGTTTGGGGCCCGCGTTCGTTGCTGCATCAGCTTTTGTGAAGGAGCCTTGCGTTAAAACGACGACGCCCGCGGTTTGGGTCGAGCCGATTTGGGAGGCGGCCGACTGCACGCTCCAGACGTGGATTGCGTCGAGCCCGGCCGGAACGGTCGCGGTGGTCGGCGAGGGACCCCACACCTTCACGCTGTTGAGCGTGATCCCAACCGCGGCGAACAGGCTCGGGTAGAGCGTCTGGATCTGGCCCGACGTGTAATTTCCGAGCGACTGCCCGTTCCAATAGAGAGAGAGCGTCGGCGACGGGGCCGGCGTGGGTTGTGTGGGTGGGGTGGTCGGCGGCGACTGGGACTGCGTGAGCGTTTCGGCCGCCGGGGTGGTGTTGGTCGGTGCGGGCGCGGGCGACGGAGCCGGGTTGGGCGCGGTGACGGGGGTCGGTATCGGGGTCGGCGTCGCAACCGGGGCGGGCGTCGCAACCGGTGCCGGCGTCGCAACCGGCGCGGGGGTGGACGGCGCTTGCGGGATGAGCGCGGCGGCCTTGAGGACGTCGAGCTGGTCGAAGGTGACGCCGGTGGTCGGGTCGTAGACGGGGTCGGAGCCTTGTTGGAGCCAGGAGTCAAGCTGGTTGACGGTCGGCAGGCTGTGGAACCGTGTCTCGTAGATCTGCTGGAGCAGGACGATCGAGCCGGTCACGAGCGGCGCGGCGAAGCTGGTCCCGCTTACGTTGGCGGTCTGGTTGTTGGCGGCGAGGCTCGTCAGGCCGACGCCCGGCGCGGCGAGGTCGGTCGCGTTTGCGCCGCCGACCGCGGGACCCAGTCGCTGCGCGTCGGACGCGAGCTGACCGTTCAGGGTCGTCGCGGTAACGCTGATCGTCTGTGGGATGATCGAGATAAAGCCTTGCCCTTGCTGACCGTTGAAATTATTGCCGGTGGCGGCGACGACGGGGATGTTCAGAGCGTCGAGCTGCTGGACCAGGCCGGTGATCTCTTGGCCGATGCCGCCGTCGTTCGCGAGACTGTTCCACGTATAATTATTGCCGTCGGTGAGCGAGATGTTGACCGCCGTGATGTTTTGCGACGCGTGATTGTCGATCACCCATTGCAGCGCTTCGGCGACGTAGGTGAAGCTGCTCGCGTTGTTGTTGTCGAAGACCCGCAGGGCCGCGATGCCCGCGCCGGGGGCGACGCCGGGCGCGGCCGGATTGTTCGAGGCGATCAAGGCCGCGACGGCGGTGCCGTGTTCGTATCCCGCGGCGATCGGGTTTGGGTTGTTGTCGGCGAAGTCGAAGCCGCTCGCGACCTTGTTGCCGGGTCCGAACGAACCGCCGAGGCCGGTGTCCTGATAATCGACGCCGGTGTCGATGACCGCGACGGTCGAGCCGGCGCCGTTCACGCCGTACTGCGCCCGCGTTTGGGCGGCGTGGATCGCGGCGTCGTAGCTGCCGGTCATGCCGCCGCTTGTGCTCGACGTCGTGCCCGCCGGAAGCGGGGCGAAGGCGAGCGTGCCCGCCGCGGTCGAAAGCAATTCGCGCTGCTCAAGCGTTTCGACTTGAGAAATCATATTGTGTTTAATCGAGCGACGAGACGACGCGCGACGCGGAATCGACCGGGTCCACCCCATGAACGCAACCTCCCCGGACGACCCCCAAGCCATTGGATTGGGCCGCTCCGTGATTCGGTAGTGAACGCCCCCCTTCCCTGGCGCTCGACCTGATTCGCGGCGATCATCGCCTCGAGTTCGGGTCGCGCGGGGTCGCCGTCGCGTGAAGCGAGGGCGGCCTCGGAGCGTGTCTCGAAGTTGTGTCGGGAAGGACCGCGCGGGAAGCGAGCCGCGTTGTCGGTCCGGCATTGCGGCCGGTCGACGACGCTCTCGCAGTCTAGACGCGACGCAGACCCGAGCGTGGACACGTTTGCCGAGTGCGCGCCGTCGACGATTGCCGCCGCGCCGCATCATGCGGAGCGGCCGTGTTCGCGTCGACGCGTGGTTCGGCTCCAACCGGCTTCCTGCGTGCGGCGACGTCGGTTCGACGTCCCGCCGGCCGCGATCGAGTCGCGACCCAAGGCTGCGACCCGTCCCGTTTACTACGGCGGCGCGGTCGGCTAAAGTGACTGCGGTTCGTCCCGGAACCGTTGCCTCTCAGCGTCCTTGGTATCGGACGCGACACGAACGGAGATTGCGTCGAAAGATGGCTATCGTCGCGGTGCTGCCTGCCCGTTTCGCTTCGACCCGACTTCCCGGCAAACCCCTCCTAGCCGACACCGGGCGGCCTTTGATTCAGCACGTCGTCGAGGCCGCGCGACGCTCGAGCCGCATCGACCGCGTGATCGTCGCGACCGACGACGCGCGCATCGAAGCCGCGGTGCTCGCCTTCGGCGGCGAATGCCGGATGACCCGCGCCGACCACCCAAGCGGCACCGACCGCGTCGCCGAAGTGGTCGCGGGCCTGCCCGAGGCCGACATCGTGATCAACCTGCAAGGCGACGAGCCCGAAATCTCCGCCGAGGCGCTCGACCGCGTCGCCGACCTGCTCGCGCACGACCTCGAAGCGCCGATGGCGACGCTCGCCACGCCGATCCGCGACCCCGCCGTCTATCGCGACCCTTCGTGCGTGAAGGTCGTGATCTCAAGCCGCGGCCGCGCCCTTTATTTCAGCCGGAGCCCGATCCCCTGCTATCGCGACGGCATCCCCGACGCCGACGCCGGACCGATCGCGCACCTGCACCTCGGCCTGTACGCATACCGACGTGAATACTTGCTTAGGCTCGCGACGATGCCGCCGTCGCGCCTCGAACAAGCGGAGAAATTGGAACAGCTGCGCGTCCTCGAAGCCGGCGACCCGATCGCGATCGGCGTGGTCGACGAGCCCTCGATCGGCATCGACACGCCCGAGGATTACGCCCGCTTCGTCGCCCGCCGCCGCGCGGCGGGCCTGTGACCGCGCGGTCCGCACTTTCACTTTTTCACGGGGACCGGCTCGCGGAGCGAGGTCAGATATGCGATCAGGTCGGCGAAGTCGACGACCGAGAGCGCGTCGACGACCCCTTCGGGCATGACCGACGTCGTGCCGACGCGACGCTCCTCGATCTCGGACTTCGCGACCTTCGTGATTTTGGCCTCGGCGTCGGCGAGTTCGAGCGTCGCCGCGGTCTCGGCGCGGACGACTCCCGAGAGCACCTTGCCGCTCGCGAGCGCGACCACAGCGGGCTGATAACCGGTCGCGATCCGGCTCGAAGGTTCGAGCACCGACCGAATGATCTCCGCTTTGTCGTATTTTTTGGACAGCCCCGCGAGGTCGGGTCCGACGTTGCCCGTGCCGCGGCCGTTCACCGCGTGACACTTCACGCAGCCGATGCCGTTCGGCTCGAAGAACAGGGTCTCGCCGCGTTTGGCGTCGCCGATATTTTTGAGCGCGAAGGCGGCGAGCCGGGCGCGATCGACTCCGGCCGGCTTGCTTGCGAAGCTCGCGCCGGCGGCGCTCGGCGCTGAAACTTGGACGCCGAACGACCACGCGCCGATCCCCTGTCGCGTCACGACGAGCAGTCGATTCGCCCCTTTTTTCAGCTTCACGGGCGCGATGTCGGAGTCGGGTCGATAGGCGCGGCCGGCAAAGTTGTAGTAGTGATGGACCGTTTGTTCGTTCAGCGTGACGGTGACGGTTCCGCTTGAGCCGATGAGCAAGAGCGCGTCGCGGTCGGCGTCGGACTGTACCTCGGCGTAACCGAAGGCGCAGAGGTCGGGCGAGCCGCTTTTGTCGTAGCCGAAGCCGCCGCGGTCGCCGGCGCCGCCTTTGAAGTCGTTGATGAGGACGCGGCCGGTTGCGGGGTCGGCGTTGCGTTGCGACCAGGCGATGGCGCGGCCCTCGGCTCCGGCGTGCGGCCTCGCGAAGTCGATCGAGCGCTCGCCGACGAAGACGCGCGCCGTCGTGCGCGCGAACGGACCGATCACGCGCCACGATTTGATTGGCTGAAAGTCCGCGAGGATGCGGGCCGCCGCGGACGAGGCGAGGTTGCCCGCGGGCCGCGCCGCCAGCGCCGTCTCGACCGCCTTCGGGTCCGACTTGCGCATCGTCGCGAGCGCGTCTTCGGCGGCTCGACGCAGGCTCGGGTCGCGCTCGCCGAGCGCCTCGACCAGCACCGCGACGCCGCGCGGATCGGCCAGGCTCGCGAGCGCGCGGATCACCGTCGATCGCACCGTCGCGCGCGACGCG
>JAJYDB010000209.1 GCA_021777845.1 Planctomycetota bacterium | reverse complement strand
GACCGACGCTTCCCGTTTCCACTCATCGCTCGTCCTCCAGGTCATCATCATCGTACCCCTGGAGAAGGCTGATTTCTAACCAAGGCTTTGTGCCATTTGGGATGACACACTACATCCAAAAATGCGAAGTGAATTCGGTACCGTGCAAAGAATCGAAGTTCGTGTAAAGCAACAAATGCGAAGGATAATACTCGATAGACTTCTGCTGAAGCGGCAAATAGACGAGCGTCGCCAAAATAACGAGTGGCATGATCCGGCAGAATCGCCGGATCAAGAACGATGGGACGCTCGGGTTGCGCGTCAAGGTTGTGACGATCAGAACGTGTAAAACAACGCCATGCCGGCATACCCGGCGGACAGGTTGAGATTCCAGGATTTGGGCCCAAGCGGCAGCATGTGACAGCTCAGCACCAAGAGGATACTGATCGCTCTCCAGCCGTCGAGCACCTCAAGTCGCTTGCTCCTCGGAGGTTCGGGTTGCGCCGCGTCGGGCCCGACCGAGGCGATTGCCGGGCGCGACTCACAAATAGTTTGGGTCGTCGTCACGCTGCGCTTCCCCTCGGATCCGGGGATGTCGGTACGGTCGCCAACCGCAGGCACGCGATCGACCAGGCCAAAGCCAAGACCATTCGCAACGCGTTCTCGGCTCCGACTCGTTCGGATGCCGGAGAGATGTTCAACTCCGCGCAAATGCCGGACTAACAACGATTGCGCACCACGATCGGCCGCTTCACGCATGTGAGCGCTTTCGGTTGAAGAATGCTGATCGGAGCATTGTCGTGTCGCATGACAATGTCCTTGTATCAGCGCTGGTGGTCGCTTGACCGTATCAATGAGATCATGGACGCGAGCTATGTCATTCTGATTTGTTGTTGGTGTCCAGACGCGAAAACGACAAGGATCGAGGCGGTCAGGAATTATTTGGAAAATCCGGCGTTTTTTTTCTCGCAATCCGCGACGCAACGCGTTCTCATGGATAAGTCCGGCGGCTCGAAGTCGAGCCAAGGGGCGTCGCCGCGACGCTTTTTGCGGCATCACCTCCCGTTCGCGGAGGCTTAACATGACCAGCGAGATCCAAGTCGAAGCGAATCAACGCAACGCACAAAAAAGCACCGGCCCCCGCACCGTCGAGGGCAAGGAAACGTCAAGTCTGAACGCCGTCAAGCACGGTCTCTCGAGCGTCGACTCGGCGGCTTACAGGCCGATCGACGACTTTGGTCAAACGCGGCTCGATGGCTGGAAATTCACGTTTCCGCCCTGCAACGTCGAGCAGTGTGCGCTGGTCGAGACCGTCGCCGCGCAGGACGAACGGATTCGTCGTTGTCGACGCGTCGAATCGTCGCTGATCGAGGCCGGCAGAGGTCGCGCCGAGCACCTCTGGGACGTCGATCGCGCGGCCGAAGCCGACGAACTCGGGCGCAAATTAAAGCGCAGACCCGCCGTCGTCGTCTCCCAATTAAAGCGCAACCTCCACGGCGCGCAGTGGCTCCTGACGCGTTGGGGTTTATTTTGGAAACAATTCGACGCCGCGGGGGGTTGGACCCCGACGCTGCGCAACCTCGCGCAAGACCTGCTCGGACTTGACGAATACTTTCGCGTGGTGCCCGAGTCCGACGACTCGCTCACGTCCATGATCCACAAGGCGACCGACTCGCTTCAAAGCCTGGCGGAAGCCTACCACCAGGACGATGCATCCTCGCGTGCAATCGCGATGGAGGGGTTGTCGGCCGAGTTGTCGAAGGAGCTGAAGCTGGTCCGTCGTTACGAGCAGGACGCGTACCGCCGTCGCGACCGCGCCCTCGACGAGCTGAAGCGTCAGCACGGCTGGGTTGCACAGCCGATCCGTAAGGACGTAAATCTTGTCCCACCAAGATGTTCCGGAGCAAATGGGTTCGTTTCGTCAAATCGAGGAATGGTCGACCCGACGTTCGCGGCCGACGTCCCGACGGAGCCGGCCGCGGTGCCGACCGCGGACTTCGAGGCGGTCGCGACGCCGACTCAGCCGCCGAGCAAGCCGGCAAAACCGGTAATCCCAGTGATTAAAGATGATTACGAGGATGACGAAGATGAGGATATCGACGAGGTTTGGGCGGAGGAGCGGGCCGAATTTAGCCGGTTGATCCGCGAGGCGGGGTACGACCCGGCGCTCGATCGGCTCAAGGGGGCCGCGTACGACAAGGCCTACGAGGCTCTCGTGGAGCAGGCGGAAGCGCAGTGGCACGCGTGGCGCGCCGCGCGTGCGGCGACGGCGCGGACGTCGGCCAAAGTCGCGCAACCCATCATTGCACAACCCGTTGCGACGATCGCCCCGACGCCCGAGACGACTCCGAACAACCCGGGCCGCGCACGCAAGCGGTTTTCGATCCCGCCTAAAAAGCACAAGAAGCGGAAGTCGCGGTAAGACGAACGACGGAGGCGAGGGGAGTGACCGCGGTCGCCTGCGATGTTAAACTCTTGGTGGAAGTCGGCCGCGAGTCGATCCCACCCGGCGAGGCGTCGCATGCATCGATCTTGGTTTCGCGTCTTCGTGGCGTTTACGTTGCTGTTGATCTCTGGTCGAGCGCGGGCCGACGATCCCGCTCGAAAATCCGCGCAACCTCAGCCTCAAGCGGTGGTTGCGGCGGATCACGCCCGACGGATGCAGGCGGGATTGAAGCTTTTTAAGGAGCGAGTGCGGCCGATTCTGACCAGGTCGTGCCTGGATTGTCACGGCGGCAAGGCGACGAAGGGGGATCTTGACCTGAGCGATCGCGCGGGATTGGTCGAGAGCGGGGTCCTGGAGGAGGGACGGCTGGTCGCTCTGGTCGCGCACACCGACAAGCCGCACATGCCGATGAAAGCGCCGCGGCTGCCCGAGCCCGAGGTCGATGCGATTCGACGTTGGGTCGAGCTCGGCGCGCCGTACGATCGACCGCTGATTGAGCTATCGAAGGCGGCATCCGGCCGCAAAGCGTCTCAAAAAGACGTGATTGGAGCCGATGCCCGCAACTTTTGGTCGTTTCGAGCGCTGAAGGTGGCGGCGCCGCCGGCGGTTCGGGATGAAGGCTGGGCACGCACGCCGATCGACCGGTTTATTCTGGCGAAGTTGGAGTCGAAAGCGATCGCCCCGAATCGCGCGGCCGGCCGACGGGTGTTGATCCGGCGGTTGTCGTTTGACCTGGTCGGATTGCCGCCGAGCCCCGAGGAGGTCGACGAGTTTGAGGCGGACCGGTCGCCCAACGCTTACGAGCGGCTTGTCGATCGGCTATTGGCATCAAAGGGTTATGGCGAGCGGTGGGCGCGGCATTGGATGGACGTCGCGCGGTTTGCGGAGTCGCACGGTTACGAGCAGGATTATGATCGGCCGTATGCGTATGTCTATCGAGACTGGCTGATTCGGGCGTTGAACGACGACATGCCGTACGACCGATTTGTGCGTTGGCAAATCGCGGGGGACGAGCTTGCGCCGGGCGACCCGTGGGCGAGTGCGGCGACCGGTTTTTTGGGTGCCGGGGCGTTCCCGACGCAGCTCACCGAGGCTGAGTTCGAGTCGGCGCGGTACGACGAGCTGGACGACATGACGTCGACGACGAGCCTGGCCTTTTTAGGCTTGTCGGCGGGCTGCGCGCGGTGCCATGACCATAAATACGACCCGATTCCGTCGGAAGATTACTACCGGATGGCGGCGACGTTCGCGACGACGATCAGGGCCGAGGTTGAGCTGCCTCTGGGCGACGGCTCGAAGCCGACGAAGGCTCAGATCACGAGCGAGGGGCTGCCGCACACAAAGCATCACGCCGACGACCGCGGGTTTCCGCATTTTTATGCGAAGACCTATGTGCTTAATCGTGGTGATGTGCATCAAAAGAAGGCCGAAGCTGCACCTGGATTTCTGCGTGTGCTGACTGAGCCAGGGGTTGCCGACGCTTTTCGGGTGGATGCGCCGAGCGGTTGGACGCGGACGAGTTTTCGACGCGCGGGGCTTGCGCGATGGCTGACCGACGTCGAGCGCGGCGCGGGTCGTCTGGCGGCGCGGGTGATCGTGAATCGGCTTTGGCAGCATCACTTTGGCCGCGGGCTGGTCGCGACCCCGAACGACTTCGGAGCGCAAGGCGAGCGTCCGACGCATCCTGAACTCTTGGAATGGCTTGCGTTGGATTTGATCCACAACGGCTGGCGGCTCAAGCGGCTGCAGAAGTTGATGGTGATGAGCGCTGTTTATCGGCAGGACGGGCGTTTCGACGAGGCGCGGGGGCGGGTGGATCGCGAGGATGAGTTGCTTTGGCGATATCCGCCGCGACGGCTCGAGGCCGAGCCGATTCACGACGCGATGCTCGACGTTGCGGGGCTGCTCGACCGGCGGATGGGCGGGGCCGGGACGCTCGACCCGAACATGACGCGGCGGGCAGTGTACTTCTTTATAAAACGCAGCCAGTTGATTCCGTCGATGATGTTGTTTGACTGGCCCGAGCATTTGGTGAGTATTGGCCGGCGCGGTTCGACGACGACGGCGCCGCAGGCCTTGATGTTTATGAACAGCCCGCTCGCGCGTCGATGCGCGGAGGGATTATCGCGGCGGGCGGGGTCGAAGACGGCGGCTGAAGCGATTCAGAAGGCGTATAAAATTGCGTTTGGGCGTGCACCGGATGCCGCCGAAGCGGGTTTGGCGACGTCGTTTCTGACCCGGCAGGCCGCGCAGTATCGGGCCGCGGGGGCGGCGGATGCCGATGCGAGGGCGCTGGTCGACTTGTGCCAATCCTTGATGAGCATGAGCGAGTTTATTTACGTGCAGTGAGGCCGGCGGCGGGGTCGAGTCCGATTGAATAAAGCTTGAACGAAGGAGCCGCGACGTGTCCAGCAACGGTGAACGAGCGATGTCGAGCGTCGACGCTGAAGGTGCGCGTGTTTGGACGCGTCGGCAACTGATTCAGCGTGCGGGCGGTGGATTTGGTCTCATTGGGCTGGCTGGGTTGTTGCAGTCGGAGGGGTTGTTGGATCGGCCGTCGCGCGGTGCGGAGGGAGCGTCGCGGTCGATGGGGCCGTTGGAGCCGCGAGCGCCGCATTTTAAGGCGCGGGCGACGCGGGTGATTTGGATTTTCGTGAACGGCGGTCCGAGCCAGGTGGATACGTGGGACCACAAGCCGGCGTTGGCGAAGTGGGACGGGAAGTCGATCAAGGAGTTTGACAAGTCGTTCCAAGATACGACGGGGTTTTTCAAGAACGAGGTCGGCGGGCTGATGAAGTCGCCGTTCTCATTTCGGCCGCGGGGGCGGTCGGGGAAGATGACGTCGGAGATTTTCCCGAATTTGGGCGAGCACGTCGACAAGATGGCGTTCGTGCACTCGATGTTCAGCGAGTCGAACAATCATTCGCCGGCGTTGTTTATGATGAACACGGGGATGCCGCGGATGGGTTTTCCGTGCGTGGGCTCATGGGTGACGTACGGCTTGGGGAGCGAGAGTCGGAACTTGCCGGCATTTGTGGTGATGAGCGACCCGCGGGGTCGGGGATTGCCGAAGGGTCACGCGGCGAACTGGGGAGCGGCGTATTTGCCGGGGGTGTATCAGGGGACGCACTTACGGCCGAAAGGGGCGGCGATCGACAACCTTGAGCGACCGAGCGGGATGAACGACTCCGAGCAGCGAGCGGAGCTTGATCTCGTGAGGGATCTCAATCAGCATCACCGCGAAAGTTTGCAGGCCGAGGCGGAGTTGGCGGCGCGGATCGAGAGTTTCGAGTTGGCGTATCGGATGCAGTCGGCGGCGCCGGAGGCGATCGACGTCGACTCCGAGCCGGCACACATCAAGCACCTGTACGGGCTCGACGACCCGCGTTGCGACCATGTGGCGCGGCAGTGTCTGACGGCACGTCGGCTGGTGGAGCGTGGGGTGCGGTTCGTGCAAATCTATTCCGGCGGGATGGAAAACCAGCTTTCTTGGGACGGGCACAAGGATATCAAAGGCAATCACTCACAATTTGCCGGCGAGACCGACAAGCCGGTGGCGGGTTTGTTGGCGGATCTCGACCAGCGGGGCTTGCTGGACGAGACGTTGGTGATATGGGCGGGCGAATTTGGCCGGCTGCCGATTGCGCAGGTGGGTGGTTCGCCGGGCCGCGACCACAACCCGCACGGGTTCACGATTTGGATGGCGGGGGGCGGTGTGAAAGGGGGCGTGAGTCACGGCGCGACCGACGAGGTTGGGTATAAGGCCGTGGTGGACCGCACGCACATCAACGATCTGCACGCGACGATCCTGCACCTGCTTGGGGTGGACCACGAGCGTCTCACGTACACCTACAATGGTCGCCGGTTCCGGCTGACCGACGTTGCGGGCAAGGTGGTCAAGTCGATTTTGGCGTGATAGCTCCGTATTAGGCGGCTTTCGTCGACCTTGCGGAGTATTCGGACGGCATGCAATTTGTGGCCTAGCCTTCCTAGTGAATGCGTCGCCGTGTTTCGCAAATACGACATACCGCGTGGCGACGCGGCACAGGAAGGGGGCCTTCGATGGCGCGCCGACTGGAAGGGCGCGGGCGTGGAATCCGCGCGCGCCGCGTGTTGTGTTTGGCGGAGCGGCTTGAGCCGAGGTCGTTGCTGAGTTTAGGTTTAAGCTTTGCGAACGGTGTCGGCGTGAGCGGCGCGTACGCGGACAAGATCCACGTGAACGCGACGGCGGTGGACTCGTCCGGGGATGTTTATGTGACGGGTGCGATCAAGGGGACGGCGAACTTCAATCCGGCGGGGTCGCCGGTGGATCTGTCGAACACGGGTGGGCAGGATTTGTATGTGGCGAAGTATTTGCCGACGGGGTTGCTGGCGTGGGCGGAGACGTTCCCCGGGACGGTGAACGGGGTGTCGCAGTCGACCGCGCAGGGGTCGGCGATCGCGGTGAGCGCTTCGGGGGATGTGTATGTGGCGGGGGAGTTTTCGGGACTGGTGGATTTTAGCGCGGGGGCGGGAACGGACAAGATTCAGTCGGTGGGGTCGAGCGACGGATTTGCGGTCGAGCTGAATCCGACGGGGGGGTTGGTTTGGGCGGTGGACATGCCGTCGGGCGCGGGGAACATTGTGGACGCAACGTCGGTGGCGGTGGACGGTTCGGGGGACGTGGCGGTGGGGGGGCTGTTCAACGGGAAGTTGCAGGTGGGGGCGTTGAGTGCGACGCCGGTGGGGTTTTTGGAGGGGTTTGCATTGGATTTGAGTCCGACGGGGACGCCGGCGTGGTTGGATGCGACGCAGGGGTTGTCGACGACGGTGACGGTCGTGAACGCGGTGGGGTTTGACCCGACGACGGGTGCGGTGGAGATCGCGGGGACGTTTGACGGGACGATCAAGTTGACGGGTGGGACGGGGACGGTGGTGACGTTGACTTCGGCCGGTGCGGGGATGAACGCAGGGTTCGTGGGGCAGTTTGACGCGAGCGGGAACGTGAAGTGGGGGGATGGGCTGGTGGCGTCGGCGGGGGGGAAGGCGACGTCGCTGGCGGTGGATGGTTCGGGCAACATCGATGTGACGGGGAGTTTTCAGGGGACGTTGACGGGTCAGGGGCCGGGCGCGCAGGGGGCGTTCTCGCTGACGGGGGGGACGATCGACGCTCCGTATGTGATGCAGGTGAGCGCGGCGGGGGTGCCGACCTGGGAGACTGCGCTCGCGACGTCGGCGAACAATCCGGGCGAGGGCGAGTCGATTGCGGCGGGGACGTCGGGCGAGGTGTACGCGGGGGGGTATTATTACGGTTCGCTGACGATCCCCGGGGGACCGACGTTGACGAGCGCGGGGTCGGGGGACGGCTATCTTGTGCAATACAGCCAGGCGGGCGCGACGTCGAGCGGTCAGACGCTGGGGGGCGCGGGCTACGACAGCGTGACGGGGGTCGCCGCGAACGCGGGCGGACAGGTCGCGGTGGTGGGGAACTACACGGGCCCGGCGTCGTTCGGGACGACGGTCTTGCAGACGGCGGGGACGTCGAGCGTGTTCGTGACGGGCTGGGGCGAGTCGGCCGCGACGCCTCCGCCGGCTCCGTCGTCGCCGGTGCTCGAGGCGGGCAGCGACTCAGGGGCGAGCAATTCGGACGACGTCACGAACGTGACCAGCCCGTATTTGGACGTGAACACGGCGGCGGCCGGGGACACGGTCAAGCTGCTTCGCGACGGCGTCGTGGTGGGGACGCGGCTTGGCCCCGGCGCGATCCGCGACCCCGGCCCGGTGTCGAACGGCGTGCATCAATATACGGCGATCCAGGTTGATTCGACGACCGGGCTTTCCAGCGCGGCGAGCGCCTCGCTGGCGGTGACCTTCATCACGACCGCGCCGGCGACGCCGAGCGTGCCGTCACTCTTGCCCGCGGACGACACGGGGGTCGTGGGCGACGGGATCACGAGCGTGGTCCAGCCTCGTTTGACGGGGACTGCGACGGCGGGCGACACGGTCGAGCTTTACAGCGGGACGACGATGATCGCGTCGGGGGTGGTGCCGGCGGGCGGGGGGTACACGCTCGGGCTGACGTCGCCGCTGTCGGCGGGCACGTACGC
>JAJYDB010000208.1 GCA_021777845.1 Planctomycetota bacterium | reverse complement strand
GGGGCGGGCGGCGCCGAGGGGGCGATCGACGCCTCGAACGTGTTAAAGCCGGCTCTGGCGCGAGGCGAGGTGCAGTGCATCGGCGCGACGACGCTCGACGAGTATCGGAAGTACATCGAGAAGGACGCGGCGTTGTCGCGTCGGTTCCAGACGATCATCGTCGAGCCGCCGTCGAAGAACGAGGCGCTTGAGGTGTTGCGCGGGCTGCGTGATCGTTATGAGACGCACCACCGCGTGCAGATCACCGACGAAGCTCTCGAGGCGGCGATCGAGCTGTCGGACCGTTACATCACGGGTCGATGTCTGCCCGACAAGGCGATCGACGTGATTGACGAGGCCGGCGCGCGGGTCCGGCTAAAGGCGATGACTCGTCCGCCGGATTTGAAGGAGATCGACGACCAGATCGAGCGTCTGAACACCGACAAGGAAGAGGCGGTCGCGAATCAGGATTTTGAGCGCGCCGCGGCGTTGCGCGATCAGGCCGACAAGCTCAAGAAGAAGAAGGAAACGATCAACCGCGAGTGGCGCGAGCGCTCGAAGGAGATCGACGGCACGGTTGACGAGGAAGTTGTCGCCGAGGTCGTGAGCAAGATGACCGGGATTCCGCTGACTCGCCTGGAGTCGGAGGAGACCGAGCGCCTCTTGCGGATGGAGGAGGAGATCCAGAAGAAGGTGATTTCGCAGACCGAGGCGATCAAGCGGATTAGCCAGTCGGTGCGGCGGAGTCGCTCGGGATTGAAGGATCCGAAGCGTCCGATCGGATGCTTTATTTTCGCGGGACCGACCGGCGTGGGCAAAACGCTGCTCGCGAAGGCGCTGGCGGAGTTCATGTTCGGCGACGCCGACGCGTTGATCCAGATCGACATGTCGGAGTACATGGAAAAGCACAACGTGTCGCGCTTGATCGGCGCGCCTCCGGGTTACGTCGGCTACGAGGAAGGCGGCCAACTCACCGAAAAGATCCGGCGACGACCGTATGCGGTGGTGCTGCTCGACGAGATCGAGAAGGCGCATCCCGACGTCTACAACATGCTCCTCCAAATCATGGAGGAGGGCCGGCTGACCGACAGTTTCGGCCGCAACGTCGACTTCAAGAACACCATTTTGATCATGACCACGAACGCCGGCGCCGAGTCGACGTCTACCTCGAACATCTTCGGCTTCGATCGCGGCCGCGACGACGCCGCGAGCTACGAGCAAATGAAGGAGCGGCTCAAGGTTTCGATCGAACGCTACTTCCGGCCCGAGTTCCTGAACCGGCTTGATGACGTGATTGTCTTCCACACGCTCACGCGTGATAATTTGAAGGTGATCGTCGACATCGAGCTTTCGAAGGTGCGCGGACGGCTGGCCGACCGCGGACTTGAACTCGTCTTGACCGACGAGGCGAAGGAGTACTTGATCACGAAGGGGTACAACCCCGACTACGGTGCGCGTCCGTTGCGGCGGTCGCTCGAATCGAACATCGAGGACCCGCTCAGCGAAGAGATTCTCCGCGGCTCCTTTAAGGGCAAGGACCGGATCACGATCACGGTCGAAGGCGACGACGAGCACAAGAAATTGAAGTTTGAAGCTTCAAATAAGGAGGAGACCGCGCTCGCCGCCGCGGGACCGCCCGCCAAGGGCAGTTGATTGACGCAAACGCGGCGGACGCCTTACCGACGGCGCTGATCGCGTCCCGGTTCGGTCGCAACTGCGCTCCATATCGAGATGAAACGAGATCGCCCGAGTTCGTCGCGTACGCGGCGGACTTGGGCGATCCTATTTTCAAGGCTCGTTCGCAGTATAATCGTTGATCCAACCGCGAAGCCCAGGTGTCGGAGGCTGCCGAGTGCGCGATTCAAACGAAGTGGCGGAGTCGGGCGGGCCTGCCGTCGAGAAACCCGAAAACGGCCTCGCGGGGTTGAAACATTGGCGTTACGACCTGCCCGCGGGTCTGCTCGTTTCTTTGATCTCGGTGCCGTTTTCGCTGGGAATCGCGGTGTCGTCGGGCGCTCCGCCGATCTCGGGCTTGATTTCGGCGATCATCGCGGGGCTGGTCCTGCCGTTTCTGGGCGGGTCGTACGTGACGGTGAGTGGGCCGGCGGCGGGCCTGGCGCCCGCGCTGTTCGCGGCGATGATCCTGCTTGGACGAGGCGACAGGGCGGTCGGATACCCGCTGCTTCTGGTCGCGATTTGCCTCACGGGCGTCGTGCAGGTGGTACTTAGTAGGCTCAAGGCGGCGCGGCTGAGCGCGGTATTCCCGTCGGTCGTCGTCGAAGCGATGCTCGCGTCGATTGGGTTGATGATCATCGTCAAGCAACTGCCCGACTTGCTGGGGCGGAAGTACGTCGCACACGACTTCTTCGGGATCATCGCCGAGACTCCCGCGCGCGTCGGTCAGATGGACGGGAAGGTCTTTGGGCTGGCATTCGCGTGCCTCTCGCTCATTTTCGGGCTCGGGATGATTAAGGCACGCTGGATGAAGGCGGTGCGGCCGCCGGTGATCGTCGCTTTCGTCGGGATCGCGATGGGCCGTTTGGTGGGGATCGAGCCGCGTTACCTGGTGCACATTCCGGACCATCCGTTCGCGCACGGGATCGTTTGGCCGGATTTCAAGGGCGTTTGGGCCGACAAGTCGCTTTGGTACGGCCTGGGGATCACGGTGCTTACGCTGACGCTGATCGACGGCGTCGAGTCGTTGGCGACGATCGCGGCGATCGACCGCATCGACCCGTTTCACCGCCGATCCAACCCCGACCGCACACTGTTCGCGATGGGCGTGAGCAACGTCGCGTCGAGTCTCGCGGGCGGCCTGACGATCATCCCCGGCGGCGTGAAGAGTACGGCGTGCATCGCGGGCGGCGGGCGGACGCAGTGGGCGAATTTTTACAACGCATGTTTTCTGTTGACGTACCTGTTCTTAGGCCGCGATCTGATCAACATGATTCCGCTGGGCTCGTTGGCGGCGATCTTGGTTTACATCGGCTACAAGCTTTGTCGGCCGGCGGTGTGGCGGCACGCGGCGCATGTCGGCGCGGAGCAGCTTGTGCTGTTCGTGCTCACGGTCGCGGTGACGTTGTGCACCGACCTGCTTTGGGGGATCGTTTTCGGCACGGTCGCGAAGCTCATTTTGAGCGCGACGTTGACGCTTCGTGCCGGACGTCCGACGTCGACGGCGCCGGCCTCGAAACGAGGTCGGCTGACGTCGGCGTGTACGCGCGTCCTCGACCTGTTTCGCGACCCCGTGACGAACCGCTGTTTCAGCAACGGGGTATATCGTCTCGACCTCGGCCGGCCGCTGGTCTGCTTCAATATGCTCCAAATGAACCGCGAACTGGTGGGGATTCCGTTCGATGCGCGGATAGTACAACTGCACATGACCGAAGGCGTGACGCTTATTGATCACACCTCGCATGACAACCTGACGCATTTCGCGGCGGAGTTCACCCGCAGCGGTCGCGGTCGGATCGACTTCGTCGGCATGGACCGGATGCGAAAGCGATCTGAACACCCGTCGGGGATCCGTCTTGGCTCAAATCAGACCGACGCCGCGGTTGTCGACGACGAGCCGGAGGTCGAGTTGGACGTCGATTGAGTCGATGTGCGTCTCGAAGCCGGGCGCGTCGTTGAGCTTGCTCACGGACGAACCACGTGTCACCTCCCATTGCCGTTCGTGAACGTCGCAGGCAACCCGCTCGAGTCTGTTTAGATAATCGGGCCGTTTGCCCGTGGATCGATACGGGCTGAGGTCGCCGCCTCGGAAGCCGAGCGGACTCCGTTGCATCGATCGTTCCAGATCGAAGCTGGAGGTCCGTGTCGCGGGAAGGTACGGTAACCCGCGGCGCGTGTTCTGTTTCAGCCTGAAAGCGTGAAACCTGGATTGGGAGAACAGCGAGAATACACACAGGAACAGTGGTGTCCATTTAATGCAACGGTGCCAAAACCGAAAGGCTAGCACTGGGCGGTATCGTCCCGACCCCTCCGGTCTTGGTTCCTTGGTCGGCGTTCGCGTGGTGTCGCTACTGAGTATTATCCTCCGCCCAGGGCTCGGTTCCGGCCGACGTCCTCGTCTCAGGGCGGCCGACTCCTCGCTCCCCGTTCTCGATGAGCGCAAACACGCCCAAGTGGTCGTCGAGGACCTTGCGAAGATAGTGATGAGATCCGCGAACGCCGCTCCTAAACATTCGTCCCGAAGGTTTCGGCGTCGCCGAACCCTCCCCTTCGTCACTGATTGGTTGGAATGCGAAAATCGACGCGGTCGCGCTCAACAAGTTTGCCACAGGCGCGCCCGTCCCCAGCGGGGCTCGCTGCGGAGGGTCGTCGATTGGGCTGGCGATCAGGTCCGCGAGTGATTAAAGTTACGTTCTTCACAAAGTAAGAGGTGCGGGGCGGATCGGGTTCGTCACGACGTGTTTGGTCCAGGGTTTTGAGAGACGGCCGACGCGAATCACCCGCTGGGGCCGAAGTTCGCTGCGAGCGCTCTTCCGGCAATGAGTTCTGTGATTTCCCGCATACGACCGTCCACCCCAAACCCCGCGCAAGGACCGGCGGTCGGTTTGAGACCTCGGTCGCCTCGGCGCCCACCTTCGGTTCCCGGAGGGATGTCATTTGTCCGTGCTTGATCGCTCCGTTTCCGGCAACGGTCAGACGCATCCGACCGCGCGCACCAGCGTCCTCACCGGCGTCCGTATTCTTGGAACCGGCTCTTATGTTCCCGACTGGGTCGTCACAAATCACGACCTGCTCGAATCGCACGGGTTCGATCCCGAGTGGATCGTGAACCGAACAGGAATCCACGAGCGCCGATTCGCCCGTCCGCACCAGGCCACCAGCGACCTCTGTGCTCACGCCGCCACGCGCTGCCTCGCGGCCGCGGGTGTCGACCCCTCCGAAATTGATCTGCTCGTGGTCGGCACCTTCACGCCCGACATGGCCTTTCCGTCGACTGCGAACCTCGTCCAGGACCGACTGAAGCTGAACTGCCCTGCGTTCGACATCCAGGCGGCGTGCGCGGGCTTCGCGTTTGCGCTTGCGACTGCGGCACAGTTCGTCGCGGCGGGGACCAGCCGTCGGGCGCTTGTGATCGGCGGCGACTGCAACAGCAGGGTCATCAATCCAGGTGATCAGAAAAGCTTCCCGCTCTTCGGCGACGGTGCCGGCGCGGTCCTGCTCGCCCCCGGCGGCCCCGAACAGGGCATGCTCGCCTATCAGCTCGGCTCCGACGGAGCGGGGGGCGACTTGCTCAGCCGGCCCGCCTGCGGCAGCCGGATCCCCCCCAGCGTCGAGGCGCTCGGCGAAGGGCTCCATTACCTCACCATGGACGGCCGCGCCGTCTTCAAGTGGGCCGTCCGGATCCTCGCCGACTCCGCGCTCGATGTCCTCCGCAAGGCCGACTGCACGGTCAACGACGTCCGCTGGTTTATTCCGCATCAAGCCAACGTGCGCATCATTCACGCCGCCAGCGACGTCCTCGGCTTTGACCGCGACGTCGTCTACAAAAATCTCGAGCGCTACGGCAATACCTCCGCTGGATCGATCCCGCTTGCCCTCGATGAGCTCGTCCGCGACGGCCGCGTCGAACCCGGCGATTTGCTCCTTACCTCAGGCTTCGGCGCGGGTCTGAACTGGGGCACCGTCCTCTGGCGCTGGTAGCCCCGCACCGGCACGCGTGTTTTGATTCCAGCTCCGTCTCGATTTCCGCCGCGCTCACTCCGAGTTCGCTAAGATTCGAAATCAAACGAAGTCGCGCGCGTGTAATTGCGGATTATGGCTTGTTGACGATTTCTTGAATGTTTCGTAAAGTGAACATTGTCGATGTCGACGGGTCATGATTAGTTTCACGAGGTCGTGCCAATGTCCCTCTCTCAACGGGTTCGTGAATATCGCTACGCTAAAGGCTGGGGTCCGGACGAGCTTGCGGGCCGGGCCTCGATTTCGCGTACAGCGCTCTATCAAATTGAAACGGGAAAGACCGAAGTCCCTCGCGCGGGCACGCTGCGGCGGATCGCCGAAGCCTTGGATGTGCCGCTCGAACTTCTTGTTGGCCAAGTGGTTGCGCACAACGATCGAAACGAGGTCGCGACCACCCGGCGGAGCCGGGGTATGGGGTCGGTGATCCCCTCCGAAGGCGGTCCGTTGCACGGGTCCGCAGGTCATGCCGTCGTTGACGACCGTCAGGCCGAGCGTTTCGGAATCCATGCCGCGCACGCGCTCAACTCCACCGCGTTCGAGCCGACGCATGTCCATCGGATGCGCGAGTTGACCCGGAAACTGCACGAATTGCTCGATTCGCCGCTGGGCGAGGGCGTCGCGCGGATCATCGACGAAACGTATCGACTGAGTTTGCATTCACGCTGAACGCGTCGCTTGAAAATCCCCCCTTTTCGACGCGCGTCGCGGATTTCGTGATAGATTTTCTCAAGAACGAGCAAGACGCAACCGAAGCGTCTTGATCGGCCTAACTTCTTGAGAAATCACCATGACTAGGCGTACTTTGCGGCCGCTTGCGCTCGCTTTGGCGTGCACTTGCGTTCCGATCTCAGCTTCGCGCGCGCACGCCCGTCCTCCCTGGGCCCGCCGCGCTCGTCCAGCCTCGACGGTCGTAACTCGGCCCGTCGACCCGGTCTACGGTAACACGCTGGGCACCTTCTTGCCGGCTCCGTACACAAATCCGCGCGGCAACAACCCCTCAGCCGGAGGTTATTCGCCGGCGGGCATTTACGGCGACAACATGCTCTCGGTTTACGGTCCGCTCTCGAGTTTCCGCGAGGTGACGGCACCGGTTTACATCGAAGAGCGCGGCTACGACGGCTCGCGACGGGTGGTCGAAGGCATTGGCTTCTCGGCACCCTTCTCAAGGTCGCGTCGCACGGTCGTCTATCCGACGCAGGCCACAAATTCGTATGGGTTTAGGTCGTCGGGCGAGCCGCCCTGGTGGGCGAGTCCGGTAAATTGGATTGATCAAAACTGATCGAGGGCGCACATTGCGAAATGCGTGCGTGCTCAATTACGCAACTTAATTAATCCGAGCGGATGCGTTGCATCAGCCGTTCGTATTTAGTTTTGAGCCCGCCTCCGCCGAGATCAGGGTGAAGGATCGACGTGGCTTCGATGAGCCGGCCGGCACCTGCCAGGTCGCCCGATCGGTACGCGGCGAGTGCCTGGAGGTAGCGGGCTTCAAACCAGAGCGGCGAGCCGGCTCGAAGTTGCCGAGTGCGGAGGCGCTCGACGTCGAGCGCCACTCCGTACGCGCCGATCCTGAGGTACGCGTCGCCGAGCTCGCGGACGCGGGCGTCGTTCGACTCGCCCTCGACGAGGCGAAAATTCGATAGCGCGCGGCGGGCGTTGAGTTGGTCGCCGCGATAGACGAAAGCGCGAATTCTGCGGAGTTCGACTTCCTCGCGCACAGCGGGCGGCAGGTGGTCGATTTCAGCCAGGACGGGCGCGAGGATGATCTCGATCACGTCGCCGAGTCTTCGGAGTCTGATATCGGAGTCGGCGTCGGAGGTGGCGTGATCGAGCCGGCGGGCGTAGGCGACGAGTTCGTCGGCGCTCGATTGCGCGGCGACGCGGCGCGCGGCTTGTTCGGCTTCTTGGTAGCGGTTCGCGAGCACGAGCGCCCCGACGCGGAGCGCCTCGGCTTCGCGGAGGAAGGCGGGTTCGGCGGGTGCTGCGAGCAACTGGCGGCAGAGACTCAGGGCCTCGTCGCCTCGGCCGCCGTCGGGAAGGAGTTCGAGCGCGACGCGTTCGAGCTTGATCGCGCGGGTCTCTTCGGGGGTGGACGCCTTCGCGGCGGCGGAGTTGAGGAAGCGGCGGGCCTCCTGAAAGAGGCGGTCGAGTCCGACCGGGTCGGCGGTGATCCGGGCCGCCTCGATTTCGTCGCGCGCGAGCTTGGCGAGCGTCCGTCGCGAGTCGACCCAATGCGGGCGGCCGTGCTCAATTGCCGTAAGGGTTTGCTTAGCCGGCTCGATTTCGCCGCGCGCGAGCAGGATGTCGGCGAGTTGCCGACGCGCCTCGTCGGAGGTGGGATCGGCCGGGAAAGCCTTGATATGCGACTCGAGCGCCGCGCGCAGTTTTGAGTTCTCGGCGTTTGCGTTCGCGGAGTTGCCGGCAGGGCGGGCGCGGCCGAGCGCGAGGACGCGCAGAAGGCTCGCTCTCGGGCGGTTGACGCCGGCGTCGGGGTCGTCGGCGACGCGGGAGAGAATCGCCTCGGCTCGCGCGAAGTCGCCGGTTTGGAACCAAAGTGCGCCGGCTTTGAGGCGGAGTGCGGCGGCGAGAGGATGAGCGTTCGCATTCTCGGCACGGCGCGCGGCGTCTTCCTCAAGGCGCGCGGCACGGTTGCGATCGCCGAGCGCGAGGGCTCCGCTCGCGAGTAGATCGACATCGTCGGCGGTCTGATCCTTACCGGGCGTGTCGACGGCGCGAGCGAGTTCGGCGATGAGGGCGCGGGCCTCGGGTTCGTGCTCGGACTTCGCCTTGGCGGCGGTTTGAAAGACGGCGGCCTCAAGCGCTCGACGCGCGGGGCCGTCGGGCAGTACGGCGCGCTCGGCGAGGTCGACGCG
>JAJYDB010000207.1 GCA_021777845.1 Planctomycetota bacterium | reverse complement strand
GCCGCCTGCGCGACCAGTCCATGCCCGCGATCACGTCGTATTCCAGGCCCTCGACGTCGATTTTGAGGAAGTCGATCACGCGGTCGCCGCAGTGTTCGTCGCAGACCTCGGCGAGCGTCCGCACGGGCACTTGATGCGCGATCGTGGCGATGCCGGCGTCGCGATAGGACCGCGCCAGCTCGTCGGAGAAGGTCGACCAGCCGTGGACCTTCGGCGCTTCGTGGAAGGTGAGCACGTCGGCGCGGTTCGAGACGCCGATGTTGAGGTTGACGTCGCGCGGTCGGTCGCGGACGAGCCGCCCGTGCAGCATCCGGTTCGGCTCGATGTTGACGCCGCTCCAGCCGTGCTCGTAGAAGTGCTTCGTGACCGAGTGCTCGACGGGGTCGTTCGCGCCGACGTCGAGGTAAAACCCGCGCGAACCCTCGGGAAAAACCCGCCGCAGCACGACGTCTTCACCGTTCTGAGCATACGAAAGCATTTGCATGGCGAGGCTCCCGCGGACAGTCTCGTCCGCGTTCCGATTGAAGGTTGTGAACGGGTCATTTGCGGGTCGACGGGTCGGGCGCTTTGGGGTCGCGGCCGGGTTGGATCGGGCGTTCGTCGGCGACGCGCGTCGGCGACGGTTCGGGGTGCGCGGAGGGCTCGAAACGCGGCGCGGCGATCCATCGCGGCGCGTCGGCGAGCGGGCTGCGATCGAGCAGCGGGCGGATGACCTGCGCGAGTGCGCGACTGAGCGCGGTCGCCCCCTCGCGGTCGAGGTGGATCGGGTCGTAGTGGACCGCGTCGCCGTATCCCGACGAGCGCGCGTCGACGACGATCACCCCCGCGCGGTCGCGTTGCAGGTTGCGCAAAAACGAGTCGTAGGCGGCGTCGAGCCCTTTGCGGACGCGCTCGCGGCGGACGGAGTCGTTGAAGGGCGGGATCAGCACCACGACGGTCGTGCCGTGCTCGGCGGCGAGGTCGAGCAGGCGGCGGACGTAGGCGACATTGAGTTCGCTCGGCCGCCAGGCGTCGGGATAGAGGTCGGAGGCGTAACGCGTGAAGTCGGCGGGCGGGCCGGTGCGTTTCTCGAGCACGTCCGCGCCGCGGTTGTCGCGCCAGACCGTCATAAAGCTGAGGTCGGCTGCGATGCGGTCGGTCGCGCGGCCCTCGAAATCGGCGGCGATCCGCGCGCGAATCTCGTTGCGGTAGCGCAGCGACGGCAGCGCCTTCGCGACCGCGATGCTCCCGAAGAAGCCGGCGTCGCGCGCGTTCCGACAGAGGTCGATCGCCTCGCGCCAGTCGAGGTAGTCGGGCCAAAGTTCCTGCCAGTCGCGCGGGCTGTTTTGGAGCAGGTGCGGGATGAAGTCGACGATCGCGACGCGCGGCCGCGCGCCCGCTTCGTAGGCGCGTTTGAGCTGAAAATAGCTGAGCGGAGGGGGCGCGGCGCCGCTCGCGAGGTTGTACGCGCGCACGCCCAGCGCGTCGCCGAGCACGCGCGGGGCGACGCCGTACTTCATCATGCTGTCGCCGAGGCAGATCACGTCGTTGCCCCGCGCGAGGCTGCGCGCCGCGCGGCCCGAGACCTGCCAACTCCAGGCCCACGAATGGATGAACTCGAGCTTGCGGCGCTCGATGCCGCGCTCGATGAGCACAACCATGACGAGCATCGCGAGGAAGCCGAACGGCAGCCGTTTGAGTCGTGATCGCGACATCAGCGCGCCCTCCGTTCGGTCGCCTCGTGCAGCCCGAGCCGCGTCCGCTCGAAATCCTCGAGCCGCGACGGTCCCGCGTCGCCGCTCGGTCGTCGCGCCGCGAGCCACCCGCGCGTCGGCGCGACGTCGCCGTCGGCCTGCGGAACGAGGTCGGCGACGGCGTCGGTCAGCGCCCGCGCGCCGTCGACGTTTAGGTGCAGAGGGTCGATGAAATCGTCGTGCGCGAAGCCGCCGCGGCGGGCGTCGATCACCGTCAACGACGGCCAATCGCGCTCGATGCGTCGCAGCCAGTCGTCGTGTCCGCGCGTCAATCCGAGCGCGTCGAGCCGCTCCTGAAAGCGCGGCGTCGTCGGCGTGAGCAGCCAGAACACGCGGACGTTGTGCCGGCTCGCGAGGTCAAGCAGCCGCCGCGCGTCGGCCTCCTCGACCGGGTCCGGCGCGAATCGAGCCGGAAAATAGGTCTTCGAGGTCGCGTTGATCGAGCCGTCGTACGACTCCCGACGCGGGCAGAGCAGCGCGCCGCGGTTCACGACCCAATTCCGCGCGATCGCGGCCAGCTCGTCGGCGCGGTCGAGAGTCTGCGCGCGCGCGCCGGTCGCGGCCTCCAGGACCGCGGCCCTGATCTCGTCGCGATCCTTGATCGACGGCACCAAGGCCGCGAGCGCCAGCCGCCCGCAAAAGGCCGCGTGCCGCGTTTTCCACGCGAGGTCGAGAAACTCGCCGAGCGCGATCATTTCGGGCCACTCGCGGGCGTTGTGCCGCGGCCCCTCGGCGAGCAAATAGGGAGCGAAGTCGACGACGACCGCGCGCGGCCGCGCACCCGCCGCGAGCGCCCGCCTCAGCAGGTAATAGCTCGAAGTCGCCTGCCCGCCGCAGAGCGCGAGGTTGTACGCGCGCAGACCCGTCCGACGCTCGAATTCGAGCGGCGCAAGGCTGAATTTGACGAGGCTGTCGCCGAGAAACAGCACGTCGGCGTCGACCGCCGCGCGCGTCGCCGCGCGGCTCGTGACGCGCCAGTCGTAGATGTAGAAGCGCGTCCACGACGTGGCGCGGAGCGCGATCAACGGCTCGATCGCCGCGATCAGCGCGAGCATCCCGAGCAAGCCCAGCGGCAGGCGCGCCCAAATTCGAGCCGGCGATGTCGAAGCACTCGTGCGCATTGTGGGTCTAAAATTGGAAGTAGATGAACTGCGAGCCGCCGAACTCGCCGCCGAGCACGAAGGCGTAAAAGCACGCCGTGTAAAAGAGCGACCGCACGTACCAAGGCGCGCGGAGCACGATGTCCAGATCCTTGAACTTGTACTGCAACACCTGCACCGCCAAGAGCGGCAGCACGACCGCGAGCACCGGCAGCAGATACGACGTCGTCGGCAACGCGCAGCGGAACGCGATCGCGCTCGTCATCGCGACGATCTGTTCGACGCTCGACGCGCGGAACAAGAGCCATCCGAAACAGACGAGATGGAAGGTGACCACGATGCGCGTGAGCTTCCAGAAGAACGCCTCGACGTCGTCGCGGGTCCGCACCCGCGCGAGCATCGGCTCGAGCAGCCGGTGCCCGACGAGAATGATCCCCTGATAGAGTCCCCAGAGCACGAACGTCCAGCGCGCCCCGTGCCAGAGTCCGCCCAGAATCATCGTGAGCAGCAAGTTGCGATACATGAGCGGGACGCCGCCGCGACTGCCGCCGAGCGGGATGTAGAGATAGTCGCGCAGCCACGTCGAGAGGCTGATGTGCCAGCGCGCCCAGAAGTCGCGCGGGCTGGTCGCGAAGTACGGCAGGTTGAAGTTGAGCGCGAGCTCGAAGCCGAGGCACTTCGCGACGCCGCGCGCCGCGTCGGTGTAGCCCGAGAAGTCGCAGTAGATCTGGAACGCGAAGGCGTAGATCGCGAGCAACGCGAGGCCGCCGTTGATCGTCGCCGAGCGCCCGAACAGGTCGTTCACGAGCAGGGCGAGATTGTCGGCGATCACGACCTTCTTCGTCAGCCCCCAAAAGATCAGATAGACGCCGTGATAGAACTGGTCGAGGTTGAACCGTCGCGGCGTCGCGATCTGAGGCAGGAGCGTCGTCGGACGCATGATCGGTCCCGCGACGAGATGCGGAAAAAACGAGACGAAGGCCGCGAACTGGATGAAGTTGCGCGTCGGCTTGATTTCGCGTCGATAGACGTCGATGACGTAGCTCATCGACTGGAAGGTGTAAAACGAGATGCCGATCGGCAGCGCGAGCTCGAAGGATTCGAGCGGCGCGTGCCAGCCGAGCCGTTCGCACAGCTGTTGCAGGCTGCTCGCGAAGAAACCGTAGTATTTGAACCAGCCGAGCATGCCGAGGTTGAGCGCCATGCTGATCGCGACGAACACCTTGCGGCGCGAGGTCGTCTCGATGTGGTCGAGCGCGAGGCCGCAGGCGTAGTCCATCGCGGTTGAAATCACGAGCAAGGCCAGGAAACGAGGGTCCCAGCTCGCGTAGAAATAGTAGCTCGCGGCGAGCATCAGGACGTTGCGCGACCGGTGCGGCAGCGCCCAGTAGACCGGGAACAGCAGCAGGAAGAAATACGCGAAGTGAAAGCTGTTGAAGAGCATCCGGTCACCTCGTCCTTGAGGTTGTCGTGAACGCGAATCAGGCGGCGCGCGACGGCGACGAGGCCGCCTCGGACGCGGCGTGGAATCGATCGAGAATCCGCCGCGCGACGAGACGCCAATCAAAGCGCGCGTCGATTTGTTCGCACGTCGCGACCGAGCGCGGCGCGAGGCTCGACGCGGCGTAGGCGTCGTCGAGGGTCGAGGCGTCGCGGGGGTCGAAGAAGGAGACGCCGGGCATATCGAACTCGCGCATCGAGCTGTGATGCGCGACCAGCGCGGGGGTGCCGTGTCGCAGCGAGTCGAGGACCGGGAAGCAGAATCCCTCGTAAAGCGACGGATGCGCCGTCCAAGCCGCGGTCCGATAGAGGCGGCAGAGCGCTTGGTCGGGGACGACGCCGAGGAACCGCACGCGTCGTCGCGAACGACCGTCGCCGCGACTGAGGGCGCGGAGCGTCCGACGCGAGGTCAGCCATCCCCGCGCGCCGACCCACCACAGCTCGGCGTTGTGCGGGATGCGCTTGCTGTTGAGGAACCAATCGAGCAGGAACGGGCCGTTTTTACGAGGCTCGAGCGTCGCCGTGACGAGCCCCACATGATTGCGGCGCGGGGTCGCGGAGGCGTCGAGATGCCGCTCGACGCAGAGGCTCGGGCCGGTGGGGACGTCGAAGACGCGCGCGGGGTCGACCGCGGCGAGCCAGAGGGCGTCGGCTTTCGTCGAGGCGGAGATCGCGAGCACGGCGTCCGAAAGCGCGATCGTCCGGCCGAAATAATCCTGGAACTCGCGACGCGTGCGCTCCTCGTGCAGCTCGGGGGTGAGCAGCGGCGTGAAGTCGTACAACACGCTGATTTCGCGAGGGAACACGCGGTGCGGAGGCCGCAGCGTGCCGTAGAGACCGATCGCGCCGGGCGAGATCCGTCGCAACGGCCGTCGCGCGCCGCACCAAACGCGTCGGCACCAGCGCGCGAGGTCTTGGTCGTGCGACCAGTCGAGTCCGTCGGCCGCGACGACCTCTTCGCCCGCGTGAAAGAACCGCAGCTGCGCAACCCGCGCGAGCGCCAGGCACAGTCGCGCCGTGTACCGCGCGATCCCCGTGATCCGCCGGTGCGCGAACGCCCCGACGTCGGCGTAAATCGCGACCGCGTCCGCACCTGGATTCGCGTTGCCGGCGGAGATCATCCTTGTCTCCCGACTCCGACGCGCGCAGCGTCGTCCCGAAACTTCTCGCACGGGTGTTACCGCGCGGACCGCTTTCGGTCAAGCGCAATCGCGATCCGACGTCGGGCTCGCATCAAGCCTCGTCGTGCCTGGGCGCGAGCAGCACGAGCATCCCGTGCGGCGCGGAATCCTCCTCGAGCCGCGCGACGCGCTCCCAAAGCCGCTCGACGTGATCGCGACCGATGACCGGCTCCGCGAGCCCCTCGAATTTGGCCGACAACTGCGCGTCGGTGAGCGGATTCCGGTCGTGCCCCGGCGGAAATTCCACCTCGTGCGTGAGGACCGAGCCGTCGTTGAGCGTGATCGTCAGCCGGTTCGGGATGCCCTTGGGATAACGCGCGGTGAGCGCCTGGTCCTCGACGAGCTTCGTGCGCGACATCAGGTCGAGCAGGGCGGGGTCGGAGAGCCGCTCGGGCGTGAATTGACGCGCGGTGATCTCGCCGTCGACGAGCGCCGCGACGGTGCAGTACGGCAGGCTGTGGTCGGCGGTCTCGCGCGTCTTCGGACGCCATTTTTCGGGGTCTTTGCCGATGATTTCAACCGCGGTCCGAAACGTGGCGATCTCGATCGAGGCGATTCGCGACGGGTCGCCGACGCGCGGCCTGAGCGTGAACGCCGCGTCGATCGCCGACTGACTGTGATATTCGGCGGGTACAAATTTGATCGACGTTTTCGGGAGCATCCAGTCGTCGTCGCGCTTGCCGCCGAGGTGGGCGATCTCGAACGGGCCGGAGACTTGCTCGAAGAAGCCCATCTCGCCCTCGAAGAGCGGGGCCGGGCCGGTGATGCCGACGCGCGCGAGCTGCGCCGCGAACACGCCGTTGCGGGCCGCGAACGCGAACGCGCAGCCTTTCCACATCGAGAGCTCGCCCGCGCGGGTCAGCCGCAACGCCGCCGCGGTTGTCCCCGCGATCCCCAGCGCGTTCAAGGTCTGCTCGCGCGAGAGCTTGAACAGACGCGACGCGGCGAGCGCGGTGGAAATCGCGCCGTAGGTGGTGTGATCCCAGCCGCGGGCGCGGATCGAGGCGGCGTCGCAAAGTCGGCACTGGACCTCGTAGGCGACGACCGCGGCGGTGATCCAGTCGCGACCGGTCGCGGCGACCGACTCGCCGGCGGCCATGACGGCGGCCCAGTTGTCGCTCGGATGCGCGGGTTCGAGCGAGAGGTAGGTGTCGTTGCAGTCGAGGTAGCGGATGTGGACGCCGTTCGAGAACGCGGCCCAATCGGGGGCCGACTCGCCGCCGCCGATGAGCGTCGCGGGATGCGTCGAGCCGATCTCGCCGGCAACCTCGCGCGCGAGCCGCGGCGCGGGCTCCCCCAGAGCCCCCGCGGCGCATCCGAGCGCGTCAATGAGCCGCCGCTTCGCCTCGTCGACGACGCGGGTCGGCAAGGCGTCGAAGCGCGTCCCGAGCGCGAAATCGGTCAACCGTTCGGCCAGAGTCGACGCCATTCCAGATGCCTCGCGCGGGGTGTGATCGGGCTGCGACGGACCGACGCCCGCCGCGACGCATCATCATAATCCCGGGACCCGCCCGGGGCCAAGCGCGAGGGTGGGCAGGCCGCGGAGGAATCGGGATCGATCCGGCCGATCGATTCACACGGCGCGGCGGCGCGGGCGTTCGACGCGTCTCCAATTGGCGTCGGCGTCGGCGGCGTTGAGGGTTGGGTCGAAGTCGGCGGCGTAGCCCAGGTCGGCAAAGCACTCCGGGTGCGCCGCGGCGATGGCCTGGGCCTCGGCCGCGGTGAGGAATCGCCTCCAGTGGCCCGGGCTGCCTTGCCAGAAATGATGGGTTTTGTTTTGGGATCGCAGCTTCTCGATCGAGCAGGTCGAGCGGGCCTCGGTCGCGGTGCGGACGGGTTCGACGCCGATGCCCAAGGCCAATCGGTCGAGCGTCGCGACGGTCTCGCGGACCAGATCCTCGTAGTGAACCTTGAGGCTCGCGGGGTCGTTCCACCACGCGCGGCTGACGCTGAGCAGGGCGCGCCCGCGCGGGCCGGTCGCGAACCGAAGGAAGGATTCGGAACGCGGCGAGGCATCCAGAATTGAAGCTTCGTCGCCCTCCGCGCCGCCGAGCCACCGCGACGTATCGGGCTCGTGCCGCGCGTAATGCAAGATTGAGATCAAGACGTCGAGCGGATGACGCGCAAGCACAACCACGCGCATCTCGTGTTGAGCGAGCAGGTTCAGGAACGCCGGCTCGCGTCGCCAGTGAAGCTGGACGACGGTGCGCGCGGGCAGACGGTCCCAAGGGAGGTCGCCGGGCGTGTGGACCGCGAAATTGCCGGCGGCGCCGTCGAAGTCGTACATCGCGTTGAGCATGCACCGCAGCCACGTGTTCCCCGACCGCGGGGTCGAAACGATGGCGAGACGCAAAACGGCGGGGGGGCTCAAAATCGGTGTGGACTCCGCGATTCCTCGGGGCGTTCGGACGGCGAACGAGGGCTCGTCCTACTCGATTGAGCGACGAAACCCCGAACTCCGGTTTAAGTATCGGGCGGGGACGACGTATTTTTCAATTTGCACGCGAGTGGCGGCGCGGAACGCATCGCGGCTTGATGCGGAGAGTATTATGCATGCATTCGAGTTGGTTTGGACGCGTTCAGCGCGCGGGGAGCTTACCTTCGGGGGCGGGTCGGAGCGCGCTGACGGGGCTGACTTTTAGCCCGATTTGTTCGAGGAGGATGCGTCGGACTTCGATGATGGCCTCGGGGTCTTCCTGGACGCCGTGGTCGGAGCGGACGAGGCGTTCGGAGGCGACGTGGTCGAGGTGCGCGCTGCGGTAGGGGACGACGCCGTCGGTGGCGCGGGCGACGGGTCCGGGGGTTTTCGCGCCGATGATCGAGTGGAATTCGACGGTCGGGCTCGGCTTCATCGCGAGCAGCGCGAGCAAGAGCGGCGAGTCGGGTTCGAGGGTCTCGATGCTGTTCGGCATGCGTCGGAAGCGGCGGCGGTCGAAGGCGTCGGGGTTGTCCTTGATCAGTCGCGAGAGCAGGTTGCTGATGTGGTCGGGCTCGGAGATCAAAGTCGAGCCGACGCGGCCGACGACGCCGCGCGTCATGTCGGACCCGCGGTGCGGCGTCGCCAGGAACACGACGCGGTGGATCGGAA
>JAJYDB010000010.1 GCA_021777845.1 Planctomycetota bacterium | reverse complement strand
AGCGCCGCGGTGAAGCCGGTGGCGGCGGCGACGGAACATCGGTCCGAGGCGGCGGTTGCGCCGTCGCGAGCCGGTCGGGCGTTTTTGGCGTTGTGGGCGACGCGTCGGGAGTTCGAGCCGGAGTCGGACGCGCGGTCGCTGATCGACAAATACGTGATGGAGTCGGGCGAGGACCTTGGGGGCAAGTTGAAGGCGATCGAGCGGGCGCGGCTGGCGTCGTCGGGGTCGGCGGCGGGGTTGAAGTGGGGGGAGGGGAGGTGGGGACGTTGGCTGCCGAGCTGGAAGACGTCGAGCTGGAAGTTGCCGAGGCTGACGAAGCTGTTCGAGCCGGCGGCGCGGCCGGCGCGGCAGGGCGAGACGTTGCGGGGCGAGAAGCTGGACGCGCGGGCGCGGACGGCGTCGACGAGCGGCGAGGCGGAGGCGACGACGCGTCCCGAGCGAGCGGTGGGGGTGGCGGAGGAGCGGCCGTCGGCGTCGAAAATCGAGGCGAAGCGGGAGTGGAAAGTGGGGTCGGAGCCGCGCGGTGATGGGTCGGCGACGGGCGTCGTCCGGCTTGGGCCGCCTTGGAGCGGGCGTCCGCGGGCGGTTGAGCCGATGCCGCGGTTCGCGATCCCGACGTTCCCGAGCACGTATTACGAGGCGGATCGAGGCGTGACGACCACTGCGTCGAAGCCGACGTCGACGGGCGTGCAAGGCGAGGCGAAGCCGAGCGAGGTTGCGTCGGACGCGTCGTCGTCGAAGTCGGAGTCGAGCGTTTTGGGCCGAGCGTGGACGCGGTTCCGCGGTCGGGTCCAGGATTTGACGAAGCTCGCGACCGGCGCGAAGGCGGAGTCCGAGGGGCCGCGCGGCTGAGCGGTCGTCGGGGGGGGTCGGGTCGCGGCGTGCGGGCGAGCTTACTCGGCGTGCAGGCGCGCGAGGTCGAGTCCGGCGGGGAGCTCGTCGAGGGCGTCGCGTTCGAGTGCCGCGACGAACCGACGGAGCGCGAGCTCGAGTGCGAGGGCGACGTCGGGGTGCCGCGAGGCGAGGTCGTTCTGCTCCCAGCGGTCCTCGGGTTTGCGATAGAGCTGGACGCCGCGGGGCGGGTCGTCGGGATCGACCTCGACGGGCAGGATGAGGTGCCATTCGGGGGTACGGATCGCGAATTCCTCGACGTCCATGCCCATGCAGGCGTAGTCGCGGGTCTTGGTCGGCTCGCCGCGGAGCAGTGGGTTGAGGTCGCGACCGTGGACGGCGGGCTCGTCGGGGGGGGTCGCGCCGAAGGCCGCCAGGATGGTCGGAAACAGGTCGATCGACTGCACGAGCGCGTCGCGACGCTCGCCGCCGCGTTCTCCGCCGGGGAGTCGAATCATGAGCGGCGCGTGGATCAACTCCTCGTGCAGCCAGGGCCGGAAACGCCGGACGAAGCCGTGCTCGCCGAGCGGCTCGCCCTGGTCGGCGACGAAGATGATCATCGTGTCGTCGAGCCTGCCGAGGCGTTCGAGCGTGCCGATCAGCTCGCCGACCTGAGCGTCGAGCAGCGAGACGACGCCCGCGTAGGTCCGCCGCAAACGGAGGAGCTCGAACTCGTCGAGGACGTCGCCGACCGCGCCCGCGGGGACGTCGATCAAGACCGGGATTTCGAGCAGGTCGACGTCGTCGAGGTCGGCGAGTTCTTCGTCGGCCAGGTCGCCTTCGCTGCCGGTCTCGAACTCGTCGGGATCCTCGGCGGCGTAGAGGTCGCGGTAGGGCTGGGGGGGATCCCACGGTCCGTGCGGGCTGAACAGGTCGAGCCAGAGCAGGAACGGCGCGGGGTCGGCCGAGTGCGCGCGGCGTTCGAGCCAGTCGGAGGCGGCTCGGATCGGACGCGCGGCCGCGGCGTTTTCGAGCCGATCGAGACCGAGCGCGGCGCGGTTGCGGAGGTACTGCTCCCAGCGCGCGTGCCAGATCTCGAAGTCGGGGTCGTCGCGGGGCGGGAGCCGCAGGCCGGGCTCGTCCTCGATGCGCACGTTCGCGGCGCGCGGGTCGCCGGGCGGGACGCACGGGTCGTAACCCTGGCCGCGGATCCAAACGACCTCGTCGAAGCCGCGACCGAAGCCGTTTTCAGGCTCGCGGAGGTAAGGGACGTCGGAGATCAACGCGGTGGCGACGCCGTGGTTCCAGAGCAAGTCGGGCAGGATCGGCTCGTCGTTGCGGAGCGGCGTCCAACCGAGGGCGGGGTCGTGGAAGCCGTAGCGGCCGGTCCACCAACTGCGGCGCGTGGGGAGCGTGGTCAGATTCTCGGGAAAGTAGGCGTCGAAGACGACCGACTCGCTCGCGAGCCGATCGAAATTCGGGGTGCCGATCCAGGCGTTGCCGTACGCGCCCAGGAAGCCCAGGTGCAGGCTGTTGCAGGCGATCACCACCACGTTCATCGCGCTTCGTTCCTCGCCGGCCTTCGAACCTCTCGTCTGATCATCCTTGCCGCGGGGCCGCCCGCATGTCCACGACCGAGCCGTCGATTCGGCGCGCGGGCATCGCCGCGGCTCAGAACGGCCGGTAGGCGAGCGTGCAGATCGTGAACAGATGCGGGCCGGGGTCGTTCGTGCCGGGGAGTTGATAGTAGCGCGCGGCGCCGGTCGCGGGGTCGATCGCGAAGCCGGGCTCTTCGACGACGAAGATGCGCGCGCCGCGGCCGCGGGCCTCGACGCGGTCGATCGTCCAGCCGCGGGCGAAGCGGTCGCCGTGGCGGATGAGCAGCGAGCGGCCCTTGAGTTCGACGTCGGCGGGCAGCGGGATATCGACGTCGAACCAGCCGAGCGCGCCGGCGGATACGCCGCGTCCCGAGGCGAGCACGACGCCGTTCAACGGCGTCCGCGCGACGGCCCGGCCCGCGTAACGCGCGTACCTGCCCCCCGCGAGCGTCAGCCCCTTCGCGTTCAGACGGACGACGCGTCCGTCGGTCTCGACGACCCCGCCGTCGGCGAGTCGCGCCGTGATCGCCATCCCGGGGTTGAGGTTGATCACCAGGTGTTCGGGACCCGCGCTCGTCTCGACGTAGACGACCACGATGCCGGGGTCGTTCTTGACGCGCCCGACCCGACTGAGCGGCGTGATCAACGGCCCGCGCGGCTCGACGACGCTCACGAACGCCGACTTCAGCGTCGTCCCCGCGAGCGAACTGCGGCGCGCGACGAGGACCGAGCGGCCGGCGTCGGGGTCGCCTGCGCGGGGTTGATCGTGCGGCGAGCGCGGCGCGTCGGGCTCGCTGCCGATCGCGATCGCGGCCGGGAATTCGTGCAGCAAGTGAAGCCTCGCGCCGACGCCGTCGCGCGCGACCAGATCCGCCTGCGCGAAGCCCGAAAGCCGTCCCGACGCGAGCCGGTCGATCGCGCCGAGAGCCTGCACGAACCAGCGGCCGTCTTGGGCGCGGGCCTGCGGCAGATACTCGATCGCGGGCGGCAGGAGCGTCCGCGGCTGGTCGGGCAGCGCGACCTCGGTCTTCCAAACCGCGGCGAAACCAGGCGCGGCGTGCGCGAGCCAGTCGTGTTGCAGCCCGCCGCCGACCTCGAACACATCGACCAGGAACCGCGCTCGGCCCGCGGTCGCGACCGCGACGAGCGTGCGCCGATAACGCTGCGTCGAGAAGGGATAGGCACGCGGGTCGTCGAAGGAGACGACCTGAAAGTCGTCGTCGGCGGCGAAATAAGCGACGTTGCCGCCGGGTGCCGGGTCGGCCGCGCGGGCGATCAGCTCACGCTGGTTGAGGCTGTCGACGAGCACCGTGTTGTGGCTCGCGGTCGCGCGTTCGTAGCCGTCGCCGCGCGGACCGTCGTCGTCGAGGTCGCCGAGCACCGGCCGGCCCGCCGCATGCACACGGATCGCGAGCCGATCGAACGGCCGCGCGCCCTCGCCGGCCAGGTCGCGGAGCTCGACGTCGAGCGCGTCGCCCCCGCGTCCGATCGCCAGCCGCGCCAATCCCGCCCCGCCGAGCAACATCCCCCGACGCCGAGGCGGCGTCCGGTCCCCCGCCCGCAGCGACGCCGGCTCGATGTCGCGAGCGTCCGCCGTCGCCAACAGAGCCGACGCGGCGCGTCTCGAGAGCATCACCAGCGGCGGCTCGCCCACCTTCGGCGCGAACGACGCCGCGACCGCGCCGTCGCCGCGCGCACCCCCCCGCGCCAAGTCTCCGTCCGGGGTGACCAAGCCCGCGAGCCCGCCCTCAAGTCGAGCCAGCACGCGACGTTGCGCCCCCGTCCCGCCGTCTCGATACAGTCCGTCGAAGTAGAACCCGCGCGCCGCGAACCGATCGAGCCGCGCCAGGCCCGCCGACAGCAAGGCGTCGTCGCGCAACACCCGCCCCGCCGCCATGATCCCCCGGATCGCGTTCAGCGACGACTCGCCCGCGTCCTCGGGCTGTGCGCCTAAAAACGCGGCGGGCGCGCGGAACAACGCCTCTTCGATCGCCCTCGACGGCTCGCGCAGCCCGACCGACGCCGCCGACGCCTCCAGTTCGGGCAGATCGCGCACGATCGCATAGGCCGCCGCCAGGTTGATCGGCACGTCCAAACCACCCCCCGCGTCCCACTTCGCGAGCTGATACCCCCCCTCGAACGGCGGCTTCAGCTCCGCGGGCAGCAGCACTTTCGGCGACGCCGGCTGGTCGCGATGATAGGCGTACTGAGGCACGACCTGAGCGAACCTCGCCAGCAAAAGACACGCCGTCCGCGCAAACTTCGGATCCCGAGACGACCCCCCCTGGTCGCGATGGCGCACCGCCGCATACAACGCCGCCTTCGCCAAATAACGCCGCGCCAGGTCGTCCCGCTTCGCCGCAAGGTACAGCCGCTCATCGGGATACGCCTGTTTCTCGGCGTCCGCGACGTGATACGGATAATGATGCACCACGCCGGGCGCGACCTCGACGACTTCCTCCGGGACGCTGCCGCCGGTCTTGGCGGGAATCTTGTCGTTCGGGAACACCGCCTTGCAACGCTTGCAGGTGATCACCTCGGGCTTGCGCGGCGACCAGACGAGCGGGTCGTCGGCCTCGGGGGCGTCGCACGCGGGGCACCGACACCACTTCAAGCCGGCCTGCGTCGGCACCAGCGCCGCGAGCGCCTTCTCGTCGAGCTTCAACAGCCCCTGCGCGTCCTCGCTCGACCAAAACCGCGTCTGCCAAGCCGCCGGCAGGTTGATGTGCGCGAACGCGTCCCGACCCGACGACGCCGCGACTTCGCTCGGCGGCGTGCCCTGCGCACGAGCGAACATGCCCGTCGCACACAGCACTACCGCCGCGATCAGGACGCACCTACGCGAGAAATCCGTCTGGTAACGACGCATGGGCGGGATCCATCCCTCTGCCGCCGCGCGGCGCGTGTCGCAGTGTCGTCCGACCGGCGAGTCGTGGTCGATCGGACGTTCAGGCGTCGTGGTCGGGCAATCGGCTCAGCTTCGCGTCGATCGCCCCGGGCTCGAGGCGATAGACCCCCGTCGGCCCGACCGATTCGCCCTCCGCCAGCCGCAAGCCTTCGCGATGAATCTTACCTCGCGCCAATTGCGAATCGCGGTGCGACTCGCACGCAAGGCCGTAGTTCTTCAACTCGCGGCTCTTGCCGTCGCTCCACGGTGCCGCGATCTTGTAGATCGCGTCCGCGCCGCAACCCGCCGCCGAACAGATCGGAGTGTAGTCAAACCGTTTGCGTAACATCGCTTCGGATCACCTGCGCACCAACCTTCGCGAGGAACGTCAGACTTGACGCCCCGCCCCGGATAATCGTACGCTAAAACTAACTTTAATCCAAACCGGACGAGGGTTCAAGCCGACGATGCCGCTGCGACGGTCAGCGATTACGACTCTGCTCGCCGCGTTCCTGCTCGGCCTCTTCGTCGCGCAAGGCGAGGCCGGCGAGGCGCTGTCGCGCTCGCTCGACGAGCTCGGACGCGCCGGCGTCATCGAAGCCGTCGACTCGCCGCCCGCCGACACCGCCTGCTCCCCCGCCAGTCCCGCGAACGACCCGGATGCCGCGGTCAACCTCGGCCGCCGGCCCTCCGCAATCGACGCCGTTTCGCTCTTCGCCCCGCCCGCCGTCGCGCGCCCCGGCCCGACCCCCGCCCCGGCGTCCGATCCCGCCGTCGAGACCGCCTCGCGACGCCTCGCCCGTCTGCAACGCCTCCTGGTGTGAGCCGGCCGGCGAATCCGCGCGCGCCGTCCTCGTCGCTTCCTCACACCTTCATACCAAAGGGGGATTCCATGCCCGCCGCACGCCTTCGTTCGCGACGTCCGCGACCCGCCTTCACCCTCATTGAACTGCTCGTCGTGATCGCGATTATCGCCGTTTTAGTCGGCCTTTTGCTCCCCGCGGTGCAGTCCGCGCGCGAGGCGGCCCGCCGCGCCCAGTGCCTCAACAACCTCAAGCAAATCGGGCTCGCGCTCCACAATTACCACGACGCCTTCGGCGCCTTCCCGCCGGGCTACGTCTCGGCCACCGTCAACAACTCGCCCGTCGGCGCCGAACTCGGACCAGGATGGGGCTGGGGTGCGATGATCCTCCCGCAGCTCGAGCAATCCCCCACCTACAACGCCGTCAACTTCAGCCTCGGCATCACTTACCCCTCCGCCCAAACCGCCCGCTCGAGCGTCATCGGCGCCTACCTCTGCCCCAGCTCGTTCGGCACCCGGCCGCTCACACTCTCCGTCGCGACCGGCACTCCGTCCCCCGTGCCGGTCTTCATCCCCAACGACATCACCGCGAGCCAATACGTCGCCTCCGCCGGACAGTTCGAAGTCGGCGACTCCCCGGCGAACAACAATGGCCTATTCTTTCGCAACAGCGGCCTCTCCACCCGCGACGTCACCGACGGATTAAGCCAAACCCTCATGGCCGGCGAACGCTCGCGGAACGTCGCCGACGCCACCTGGGTCGGCGTCGTCCCCGGCGCGCAGCTCTGCACCAACCCCGCCTGGCCGACCCTCAATTGCGAGCCCTCAAACGCCGCCGTCCTCGCTCACACCGGTCCCTCCCCTGGCGGCCAGTCGTGGATCGATACGCCTAACCTGGCCGGCGCCGGCGCCGACGACTTCTGGAGCCTGCACCCCGGCGTCGCCAACTTCCTCTTCGGAGACGGCTCCGTCAGAGCCCTCAAAGCCTCGATCAACCCGCAGGTCTTCAGTTACCTCTCAACCCGCGGCGGCGGCGAAATCGTCGCCGCTGATCAATATTAAGCATAAAGCGCGATCGGCACGCCGCCCCCCGCGCCGCGGCCTCCTCCAAAAAAAAAATCAGCCGCGACCGCACTTCCCGCGCGCGAACTGCGTCTTGAGTGTTGAGAGGGAGCCGTCCCAACCGCTCCCAACGAGACAGTCACCACGTGGAGCCGATTGATGTCCCTCTTTCAGGCCGTCGCCGCCTTCCTCCTCGCCCGTTACACCCGCCGACTCTGCCCGATCCGGGTCCGCAACTAAGCGCTGCCGGCCTCGGCAAGCACCACCGTGCCGGCGACCTGGATTTGACGTAAGTTCAAGCCGAATTGGCACTTAATGCAAGGCAAGACGCGCTCGGGGCGGGCCGCCGAGCGACTCTGCGCAGCGCCCGCCGCGCGGTCCCCCCCAAAAAAAACGCCCGGCTCCCGGTCGCAAAACCAGGATCGCCGAGCGCATTTGATTTCGTGTTGCGGCCGACCGAACGGCCGACAAGCTTCTTGTTTAGGCGCGATCGCCGCCGGGGCGAGCCTCGCCGGCGCGGGGCCCGCGCTGCGAGTTGACATACGCCGAGGTCAGCATGCCGAGCAAGGCCGACCGACGGCCGGCACGAACCGACTGTCCGCCGCGACGCATCCGCGCCACGGTGCCCGCGTAGACAAAGCCCGTGTGCAACGGCTGACTACGCTTCGAATTCGACGCGCTCATGGATCTCAAACCCTTCCTGTGGACGCCGCCTACAAATCAGCGAAAGCAACGTCCAACCCACCTCGAACGACGTCGCGAGCCACTCGTGCGACCGTTGGGCGACATCCGAATCGCCGCTCGCCGCGCGAATCGCGGTGACACGCCACCGCGGGACGCCGAACGCAACCCGAGGGCTACGCCTCGAGCTTGAATCAACCAACATCGCGGCGACGCGCAGATCAAAAAAAATGCCGTCGGCCGCTGATCAACCCTACGACCACAAGCCCCGAAACCATGGCCTCGCGACGAGAATCAACGGGGCTGTTGTGTTAGCGACGCATGGCGGGTGCCGCCGCGAGCCTTTGAAAGTCGGCTCGACGAAGGTCCCTTTGCGTCTGCTACCCGGAATATATCGGTCGGATCGTGCGTTCGCAACTGAAATCCGGCCGGATCTTTCGAAAAATAAGTCTCTTCGCGAAACGGTCATGATTGCATGGCACGGGGCTGTCGGGTGCGGGCGCGGCGCGCGTTTTGGATGGCGCGCGGGCGACGACTCTCGTCGCGACGTCGCGCGGACGTTATTCTGGGAGGCGGGTCGTTTGCGAACCGCGCCGCCGCGGTGGGGGTCAATCCGGGTCCCGGTGTGCGGCGCGGGCCGAGTCGGGACGTCGATCGCGGTTGCCCGCCGAGGCCGGGGTTGAACATCACAACACGCCGCCGGAGAGATGCACGCGGATGGCTGAGACGCTTTTCGAGCAAGTTTGGGGTCGGCACGTGGTCGCGTCGCAACCGAGCGCGACCCTCCTCTATATTGATCGCCACTTGGTGCACGAGGTGACGAGTCCGCAGGCGTTCGAGGGTTTGCGGATGGCGGGTCGGAAGGTCCGACGGCCCGGGCTCACGTTCGCGACGCCCGACCATAACGTCCCCACCGACAATCAGTTCCAGATTCTCGACCCGCTCTCGAAGAAGCAGGTGGAGACGTTGCGGTCGAACTGCCGCGAGTTTGGCGTCGAGCTGTACGACATCGGCGGCGGCCGGCAAGGGATCGTGCACGTGATCGGCCCCGAGCTGGGTCTGACGCTGCCCGGCCTGACGATCGTGTGCGGCGACAGCCACACCAGCACGCACGGAGCTTTCGGCGCGCTGGCGTTTGGCATCGGCACGAGCGAGGTCGAGCACGTTTTGGCGACGCAAACGCTTTGGCAAGGGCCGCGGCCGAGCGCGCTGGGCGTCGAGGTGAACGGCGTTTTGCCGCCGGGCTTGGAGCCGAAGGACATCATTTTGGCGGTGATCCGCGCGCTCGGGATCGGCGGCGCAACCGGCTGCGTGATCGAGTATTACGGCTCGGCGATCCGCGCCCTCGGGATGGAGGGCCGGATGACGGTCTGCAATATGTCGATCGAGGCGGGCGCCCGTGCCGGTTTGATCGCGCCCGACGACGTCACGTTTGAGTACATCGCGCGGGCCGACCGCCCGTTCGCGCCTCGGGGCGCGGCGCTCGAGGCCGCGCTCGTCGATTGGAAGCGGCTGCGCACCGACGACGCGTCGGCGTTCGACCGGAACGTCTCGATCGACGCCTCGAACCTTGCTCCGCAGGTGACGTGGGGCACGAATCCCGCGATGACGGTGGACGTCGGCGGGGTCGTCCCGAACCCCGAGGACGTTCCCTTCGCGACGCCGGCCGACGCCCGCCGCGCGCTCGAATACATGGGCCTGGTCCCCGGCACGCCGATCGAGCAGATCGCGGTCGACGTCGTCTTCATCGGCTCGTGCACGAACGGCCGGATCGAGGATTTGCGGAGCGCGGCTCGTGTTTTCGAGGGGCGGAAGGTCGCCGCGGGCGTGCAGGCTCTGGTCGTTCCCGGCAGCGAGCAGGTTCGCAAACAGGCCGAGGCGGAGGGGCTGGACCGCGTCTTTCGCGAGGCCGGCGCCGAGTGGCGGCAGGCCGGGTGCAGCATGTGCCTCGCGATGAATCCCGACAAGCTCCGCCCCGGCCAACGCTCCGCGAGCACGAGCAACCGCAACTTCGAGGGCCGTCAGGGACCCGGCGGACGCACGCACTTGGTCAGCCCGTCGATGGCCGCCGCCGCCGCCGTCGCCGGCCGCTTCGCCGACGTCCGCAAGTTGCTGAAGTAACGTCCGAACGCCGCCGCGGCCAACATCGAGGCGGCGCCAAACTCACGCCGATCAAACCTTGGGATCAGCCTCAATGCAACCGTTTCAGACCCACATTGGTCGCGCCGCGGTGCTCGACTGGTGCGACGTGAACACCGACCTGATCATCCCGGCACGCTATCTGAAGCGAACCGAGCGCTCCGGCTACGGGCCGCTGCTGTTCGCCGACAAGCGTTACGAGCCCGGCACCGCGCCGCCGCCCGACGACCCCTCGAACCAAGGCCCGCTCGCCGCGGATTTCCCTTTGAATCATCCGGAGTTGCGCGACGCGACGGTGCTCGTGGTCGGTCGCAACTTCGGCTGCGGGTCGAGCCGCGAACACGCCGTCTGGGCGGTCCAGCAGGCGGGCTTTCGGGCCGTCGTCGCGCCGGGCAAGGGGGAGGGATTCGCCGACATCTTCGAGTCGAACGCCTTTAAAAGCGGCCTGTTGCCGATCGAGCTCGACCCCGGCGATTGGGACGCGCTCGTCGCCGAGCTCCGCGCCGCGCCGGGGCGGGTCCAAGTGGAGATCGACCTCAACGAATGCGTCCTGGCGGCCCACACGCCGACCGGCGACATCCGATTCGGCTTTGAGATCCCCGAGGAGGAGCGCCGGCGTCTGCTCCGCGGCCTCGACGCCGTCGCCGAAACCCTGCTCCTCGACGACGCCATCACCGCGCACGAACGCAGCCGGCCCGCGTGGCTCGCGGCATCAAGCACGCCGGCGTGACGGCCGCGGCGCGTCGATCCGGTCGGCGCGCGACGAGATGGGCACCACGACCGAGGACCCAACCGTGTCGCGAATCTTGCTGGTTCTGCTCGCGTTGTCGGGATTGCCGCGCGTGTCGGCCGACGACAAAGTCGGCGTCTTCGAGGGCCGCGGCGATATCGGCACGGTGCTCCGCCCGGGGTCGGTGCGTTACGACGACGCCGCGCGGACGTACACCGTGACGGGCAGCGGCGAGAACATGTGGTTCGCGGCCGACGCCTTACATTTCGCCTGGGCGAAGGCGAGCGGCGACGTCGCGCTCACCGCCGACGTCGCGTTTGTCGGGACCGGCAGGAACCCGCATAGAAAGGCGGTTTTGGCGATCCGCGCGGGCCTCGACGCCGACTCCGCCTACGTCGACGTCGCGATCCACGGCGACGGCTTGACTTCGCTCCAATTCCGCGACGCGAAGGGGGCGAACACGCACGAGATCCAAACCTCCGCGACGTCGCCGGCGCGCGCGCGGCTGGTCCGTCGCGGGCGCTACGCGCTGCTTTATCTGGCGGCGCGCGGCGAAGAGTTGAAGTTCTCCGGGGCGGCGGTCCGACTCGAGTTCGACGGCCCGGCGTACGTCGGCATCGGCGTCTGTGCGCACGATAAGGACGTCTCCGAGACCGCGACGTTCTCAAACGTCGAGCTTGCGACCGCGCTCCCGACCGGCACGCCGGTCCTGTACAGCACCCTCGAAACGCAGGCGATGAGCTCGACCGACCGGCGCATCGTGCTGGTCAGTCCGACGCGATTCGAGGCTCCGAACTGGCTGCGCGACGGCCGGACGTTGCTCTACAACGGCGGCGGCCGTCTGTACCGCGTGCCCGCGGCGGGCGGCACGCCGGAGGTCGTCGACACCGGCTTCGCGGTGCGTTGCAACAACGACCACGGCGTCTCTCCGGACGGCACCCGGCTCGTCGTCAGCGACCAGTCGCAGGGCGACCGCAAGTCGCGCATCTATACGCTGCCCGCGGCCGGCGGCACGCCAATGCCGGTCACGCCGAACGGCCCGTCGTATTGGCACGGCTGGTCGCCGGACGGCCAAACGCTCGCCTTCTGCGGCGAACGCAACGGCGAGTTCGACATCTACGCCATCCCCGTCGGCGGCGGCGACGAGACGCGGCTCACCACGGCAAAAGGGCTCGACGACGGCCCCGAATTCGCCCCCGACGGCAAGCATATCTACTTCAATTCGGTCCGCTCCGGCCGAATGCAGATCTGGCGGATGAAGCCCGACGGCTCCGAGCAGGAGCAGATCACCGACGACGAGTTCAACAACTGGTTCCCGCACCCCGCCCCCGACGGCCGCTCGCTCGTCTTCGTCTCGTTCGACAAAGACGTGACCGGTCACCCGGCCGACAAGGACGTGACGCTCCGACGGCTGACGCTCGCGGATAAGAAGATCGACGTGCTCGGCCGGTTCCTCGGCGGTCAAGGCACGGCGAACGTGCCGTGCTGGTCGCCCGACGGCCGCCGCATCGCGTTCGTGACCTATCAACTCGTGCCGTGACGTTGCCGCTGACGGTCTCGCGAGCCCGCCGCGGCGGCTCGCGGCGCCGGCCCGGAATCGAGAGTCGAAAGCTACCCGGCCAGGATTCGAACCTGGAAAAACAGGACCAAAACCTGTTGTGATACCGTTTCACCACCGGGTAGTGGTCTTTGAATCTTACCCGCCTTCGGCCTGTTCGGGAAGACGCGTTGCGGACGGTTTGGGTTCGGTGTTCGCGACCAGGTAGGCGAGGTTCTCGAGCTGAATGCTCAGGTCGACCGCGACGATGTTCACGTGCGGAGGCATCGTGAGCGTCACCGGGGCGAAATTGAGGATGCCGACGATGCCCGCGGCGATCAGGAGGTCGGCCGTCGCCTGCGCGGCCTCGCCGGGCACGCTTAATACGGCGAGCGCGATGTGATGCTCGGCCACGACGCGGGCGCAGGCGTCGATCGGCTCGATCACCAGCCCCGAATGGCTGTGGCCGATCTTTTTGGGGTCGTTGTCGAGGAGCGCGGCGATCCGAAAACCGCGGGCGCGGAAGCCTCGGTACTTCAACAAGGCGCGACCAAGGTTGCCGAGGCCGACCAGCGCCAGCGGCCACTCGTGGTCAATCCCCATCACGCGCCGCAACGCCTGGCCCAGCTCCTCGATCCGGTAGCCGACCCCCGGATAGCCGAACTGGCCAAAAAAGGCAAGATCCTTGCGGACCTGGGCGTCGCCGATGCCGAGCACCGTGCCGAGGCGTCGACTCGAAACGGTGATCAGCCCCTGACGCTCGAAAAGTTCGAGCTGGCGCAGGTAGAGGCTGAGCCGACCCACGACGGCCTTCGGGGCGAGTCTCTCGTTCGGGGTATCGCGGCGGGCCTGAGACAAGGGCGAGCGTGTCCCCGAGGTCGTTGCGGGCCGAAGCCGTGCCGGTGCGGGCGGCGATTTAAGAGGAAGATAACGAGCGGGGTTGCGGCGGGTCAAGCGCGGCGGTCCGCGCGCGGCCGGGACCTCTAGAAATCGTCGAGCCACGGGTGTCGAAACGTGCCGCTCAGGTGCAGATCGCCGTCGAGGATTTCGAACGTCCGGCGCTCGAGGCGGAGCGCGTCGGCGATCCGGTCGCGACCGTGTCCAAACGTCGGCAAATGGGTCGGCGGGCCGCCGACGACGGCCGGCGCGATGAAGACCTCGACCGCGTCGACCTCGCCGGCGTCGAGGAACGACCCGAGCGCGCGGCCGCCCCCCTCGACGAGCAAATTCGTCACGCCGAGGCGGCCCAGCTCGTCGAGCAAGGGCGGGATGGGGATCCCGCCCAAACCGGAAAAAGGCAAAATGATGCAGCCGGCGGCTTCGAGAGCGGCGACGCGGCCCGCGGGAGCGTGCTCGTCGACCGCGACCCAACAGGGAATCGCGCGGGCGGTCCGAACGAGTTGGGAGTCGAGCGGCAAACGAGCCGCCGAGTCCAAAACGACGCGCGCCGCAAGCCTCGGCCCGGCCGGCCGGGCCGTGAGCAGCGGGTCGTCCACGAGCGCGGTCCCAATCCCGACCAGAATCGCATCGACACGGCCCCGCAACGCATGCACACGGCCGCGCGAATGCGCGTTCGAGATCCAACGGCTGTCGCCGCTCGACGTCGCCGTCCGGCCGTCGAGCGTCATCGCCCACTTCGCGACCACGTACGGTCGTCCCCGCAGAACACGCTTAAAAAAGGGGGCGTTGAGACGCTTCGCCTCGTCCGCCAGCACGCCAACCTCCACCTCGACCCCCGCCGCACGCAGAACCTCGCACCCTCCCCCCGCCACCTGCGGATTCGGGTCGCGGGTCGCGGCGACGACGCGCTCGATTCCCGAGGCGATCACAGCCTCGGTGCACGGCGGCGTCTTGCCGTGATGCGCGCACGGCTCCAGCGTGACGTAAAGCACGGCCCCGTTGGCATTTGCACCGGCGTTCGCGAGCGCGGCGACCTCGGCGTGCGGCCCGCCGCAACGCGCGTGGAAGCCGACCCCGACAACCTGCGCACCGTCCCAAACGACCGCGCCGACCAGCGGATTCGGCTCGACCAGCCCGCGGCCGCGCTCGGCCTCAACGAGCGCCCGCCGCATCAATTCGCCGTCGATCTCGCCGTTCAACGCGCCCTCCACCCTCGCGACCAAGTCGGCATGGTTCAAAAAATGCGTTGGGTTGGATTCGGCGCTTGCGTGGGGACCGTCGGCGCGGCTTTCTTAGTCGCGGGGGTTGCTTTGGAGTCGGCGCCCGCCTTGTTGAGCGGGATTTCGGCTGGAGCGGGGTAAACGATCCGGTAGAGCACGGTGAGGCGTCGACGTGCTTCGAGGGGCGAGAGGGGCTCGATCCGGCCTCGGATCCAGTCGGGGACGGCGTCCATGAAGCGTACGAGTCGGTCGGGGTGGACGGGGGGCGCGGGGGGGTGCTCGCGAAAATAAGCGTTGTCGGCGATGAACTCGCGCATCCGCGCGACGAGCTGGGGGTTGGCGGCCGCGGCGTCGGACCCGAGGCCGAGGCCGGCGAAGTCGAAGGCGCTTTTGTTTTTGAGACCGGCGACGACGCGATCGTACAGTTGCTGGCGTTCCGCGGCGGTGGGGCGTTTCACGTCTTCGACTTTGTATTTGCGGCCGAGCGCGAGCAGGCGGGCTTCGCGTTGCGCGGGGGGTTCGATTTGGAGGATTTCGTCGCGTTCGGCGGGGTTCAGGGCGATCCAGACTTTAATATCGCGGGCGAGGTCGAAGGGGGAGCGGGCGCGGAGGTCGAGGACGCGGAGGATGGGGGGGCGTTCGGCGGCCTTGACGCGGGTGCCGGTGCGTTCGAGTTCGGCGGTGACGAGTTTGAGGCGAGCCTCGGTGTTGCGGGGGGCCTGCTCGATTTTTTCGCGGGTGGCGGGGTCGAGCTGGTGCAGCCAGATGTGGTAGCGGCGGGCGGCCGCGTAAAATTGAGCGCGTTCGGTTTCGGGTTTGTCGTTGATGGCTTGGTCGAGCGCGCGGACGGTTTCGCGGCGGGCGGCGTCGAGTTTCTGGAAGTTTTGGAGGTTCTCCCAGAGCTGTCGGCGCAGCGCGGGGGGCATCGCGAGGAGTCGGGAGCGGTCGCGCGCGAGGATCTCGTCCTCGGACGCGCCGAGCGCGAGGCAGCCGAGTCCGACCGCGAGCAGGGCGAAGCCTCGGCGGGCGCGAGGCCGTGGAGTGTGCTGCGACGTCGACACGAGCCGGCCTCAGGGTTGGGCGCGAGTGGGCGCTTCCACGCCGAACTCGGGCGAATTTTCGAGAGCTTCGAGGAATTCCATATCGCCGACGTCGAGGTATTCGTCGAGGTGTTCGGCGATCGAGAGGTCGTTGAGGAGGCTGCGCGTGGGGTCGGGCCAGAAGGCGTTGGTGAGGGTGAAGCCGAGGATGCCCGCGGCGATCGCGCCCGCAACCCACGCGGCGACGCCCAGGACGCGACGCGCCGAGCCGGCCACCGCGGATTCAATTTGGCCGACGCGCTCGGCCTTGAGCTCGATCCGGGTGAGCGTCCGCGAGACGAGGTCTTCGGAGGCGCTCGGCCGCGGCAAATGGTCGAGCAGCTCCCAGGTGCGTTCGAGGATTTCAACCTCGCGGCGCGCGGTCGGGCTATGCGTGAGTTTGGTCGCGATTTCCTGGGCTTCCGCCGTGGAAAGCTCGCCGTCTAAATAGGCGACGAGGCGGTCGCGTTCGGAGGGTGTCAGACGTTGTTGTTCGGGGAGCATCGCGTTCAGGTTGAGTCTCTTCGTGGGGTCGTCGCGACGTTTTTTTGCCCGCGACCGCGTTCCGATCCAAACACGAGCGGCGGGTCCGCGGTCGGGGATCTTGGCCGCGCGACGTCGATTGTCCGCCGTCAGCGCGGCATGCCCATGCCGCCGCCCATGCCCATGCCGCCGCCCATCGGCATGCCCATGCCGCCGCCGCGACGACCGCGCGTCGCCCCGCTTAATCCCGACGCCCCGCTCGACGCCATCGTGCTGATGGCCCCCGCGCCGCGACCGATTCGCAACTGCGGGTAATAGCCGAGCGTGAGGTTGAACGACGGGTCGTAATACTGGACCGGTCCAATCTGCTTGTGCATCGGCAACGCCCGCGGAGCCAGCGCGTTCGCGGTGAACATGCCGCGGGTCCGGAGTCGATTGATCCCCCGGCCGCCGCCCCGCGTCGAAGCGTAGGGCGCGAGCGGGTCGAACTCGTCCTCGCCGTACGCCGAGGCGGGATCAAACAGCGCCGACCGACCGGTCTGCGCGTTCATTTGCCGAACGGCGGCGTCGGCGTCGAGCGTCTCGAGCGCGGCCGGCCGCGTCATCATCGACATCTGTTGCGGCAGGTAGAAGCCGTAATAGCCCGCGAACACGTTGCCGATCCCGAAGCCCACGCCGATTTGAGCGCGGGCCGGAGTGCCGACCGCGCACAGCAGGCCGACGGCTAGCAGGCAAGTGAGTCTTCGCATCGATGCGCTCCTCGCAGAGCAAGGGACAACTTCCGGACGCGACGTCGCGGCAAAAGGGCCCGCGCGGTCGGCTCTCTCTTTACAGAAACGACTCGACTGTCCGACCCTCAACACTTAGCATAAAGAACGTCGTCCGGCCCCGACAAGATGCCGATGCGTCGATTTTACCGTTTGGACCGCCGTCGCGACTGCCCGACGCGGTCGCAACCCCCCGCCGCGAGGGTGTCGTGTCCCCAACTCTGCTCGTCGTGATCAAGGTCGCGAGTCTCGTCGGCTTCGGCGTGCTCGCCTTCGTCCTTTATAAGCACTGGTCCGAGACCCGCGAGGAACCTTGCGAACTCGACGAGGGTGATCTCGCCGAAGAATTCGAGAAGGCCCGCGCCGAAGGTGCGCTCGACGACGCCGAATTCGAGCGCGTGATGGCTGTCCTAAAACAAACCCCGGCGCCGACCCCGCCCCAAATAGCGGCTCCGCCCGCGGCGCGATTGCGGGCTCAGCGGCCGGTCGCGATCGCGGCGACGGTCGCGACATCGGAGCCGCTCGCAGCCTCCGCGACCTCGACAACGCCGACCCGCGCCGAATCGACGGCCGCCGCCGAGACGATCGCGACGGGTCGAGGGACCGCGGTCGCGCCGTTGGCGTTCGGCTTTTTTCCGACGTCGAGCTGGGGCGAGCTGTTGGCGTCGGACGAACGCGCGGCGACGACGTCGCGACGCGCGGACGTCGGCCTTTAAAAGCCGTTGGTGAGGGTTTGGACGGTGCGTTCTATTTCGTGGTCGGTGGGCGACGGGGCGGTGAAGCTCATCGAGACGACGGCGACGACGCGGCCGTCCGCCGCGCGGACCGGCACCGCCACCGAGTGCGTCGCGCCGAAGCGACGGAGCCAGTAGCCCGAGCCGACGTCGTTGGGAAGCTCGACCGCGACCGAGCGCGCCGAGGTCCCCGCCGCCGCCCGCGCGACGCCCAGCTCGACGCGGTCGACCGGCACGACGCGCGCGGCCTCGGTAAACGGCTCGACGCAGTTGTCGGGGAAGGTCGGGCCGGGGTCGAACGCGCGCAGCGTCAAAAGGCCGGCGTCGAGCGTCCACCAGCCCGCGGCCTGAGCGCCGAGCGCCTCGCGAACCCGCGCGACCTGCCGGCCCGCGTCGTTCATACGATTTCGAGCAGCTCGACGTCGAAAACGAGCGTGGCGTTGGGCGGGATCACGCTCCCGGCTCCGCTCGACCCGTAAGCCTCTTCAGGCGGGATCGTCAGCGTCCGCTTGCCGCCGACCCGCATCCCCGCGACCCCAAAATCCCAGCCGCGAATCACACGCCCGCCGCCAAGCGGGAACGTGAACGGCTGGTCGCGGTCCCGCGAGCTGTCGAACTTCTTGCCGTCCTGCAATCGGCCCGTGTAATGCACCGAGACCCGGTCGCCCGCCTTCGCCTCGGCTCCCGCGCCCACCTGAACGTCCTCGATTTTCGTCCCGAAGTCGGCCATCTCGATCGATCCTTTCTCGCAAACGGAACGCGCCTCGCCGGCAATCTCAACGCGCAGCGCGACACGCGGGGGATGGGGGATTCGCACGACCTAGAGATCGTAACGGCCCGAGCGACCTTGTTCAATTCTCCACAAAACCAACGCGGATGTCGACCGCCGCCCGCCGCGATTCAACACCCTGCCGCCGCCGATCTACGCCGCGACGTCGCCAATCAACGCGCCGCGGCGACCCGCAACGACTCGGGAGGCTCGCGACCCGCCAAATAATACACGTATGCCGCGGCCGCCCGCAGGCTTTCGTCGCCCAAGATCCCCCGCCACGCCGCCATCGCCGTGTCCTTCGAGCCGTCCCGAATCACGCCCAGCACCTGCTCGGGACGACTCCCGTGCTTCCAAACGTCGTCCGTCAGGTCCCCCGCCGGAGGCCCCGCCGGACTCTTCGCATTCGGACCGTCGCCTTTGCCCGTCGTCCCGTGACAACCCGCGCATCGTGCCAAATAAATCTCGCGGCCCGCCGCCAACAACGGGTCCTTCGACACCTCCGCCGGAACCGGCTCCGTCTTCTTCATGAGCGTGAACGACACGTAGGCCCCCAAGCCCAACGTCAGCATCAATAAGAAGATACGCCGCGAGGCCGACGGGTCGATGCCCAGCGGCGCGGGGTTCGCATGCTCGTCGCTCATGGTTCGATACGTCTCTCAAAAGGGCTCCGCGACCGCCGGCCGCGAGCGTCGCGGTCGAGTCTGCGTCTTTATTAAAGCCAAACCTTCAGCCGCGACCGCAAACTCTCCGGCAGTCGACGCTCCACGATCCTCCGAATCTGCTCCGACGGCAGCCTCGTGCTAAAGTGCGACGCCACGATCAACTCGTTCTGGAACAGGTCCGCCCGCGCGATAAAGTCGTCCAAATGCGTGTGGCCATACTTGTGGATCCGCTCGGGACGTTCCCCAGGCGCGACGAACGTCATCTCCATGATCAAAACCTCGGCGCGATAAAGATCCGGGTGCGCATCGAGCCCCTGCGGCGCTGTATCGCCTAAATAGGCCACGCGCGGGATGCGGATCTCGCTCGCCACTTCGACCCCCGAGAGCCTCAAGTCGCGAATCTGGTTGCCGTCGAGGTTGTGAAACTCCGGCTTCAACTTCCGTCGCCGCTCGTAAACGACGAAGCCGAGCGACGGCACGGTGTGCCGCGTCGCGAACGTCGACGCCACCAGCTCGCGCGACAGCTCTACCTCTTGACCAGGCTCCAAACCGACCAGGTTGACCGGCATCCGACCGCGGTCGAGCCTCTGAAACGCACGCAGCAGCGCCTCCACCCCCTCCACCGCCGAGTGCGGCAGATAGATCGTCGGCGGCGACATCTTCATCATCCGACGACGCGCCACATAGACAGGCAACGCCGCAATGTGATCCAAGTGCGCATGCGACACAAACCACGTCGGCGTCGACATAAACGACCACGGCTGCGCGCCTAGATCAAACCCCAGCTTCAACTCCGGAATCCGCCAGTACGTCTGCACCGCCGCCCGCGAGTAACCCTCCACCGTCAGCGAACCGTGCGTCAATACCCGCACCGGCGCGTTGTCAACCGGATGGTCCAGCGAATCCAACGTCTCTTCCATCTCGGTCGACAATGCCAAACCCCTCGTCGTCTCCCCAACCCCGCGACCCGCGGCCGCTCTCCCTTCCTAGAGTATAATCGCCCCCCCGCGGTTCGAGATACGCCGGCTCGACCGACGACTTTCCCATATGGACTCCGCAGGACCCCCGTTCATGCCGCCGACCCGCCCCCGAATCATCGTCATCGGCCCCGCCTACTTAGACCGCGTGCTCCGCGTCGATCGCCGCCTCGCCGACCCGCCGCTCGACTTCAGCCTCGACGGCCGCCTCGAAGCCGGCCGCGACGACGCCGCGCGACCCGCCTCGATCCGACTCCTCGACCCCAACGACGCCACCCTCGAAATCAAACCCCCCCCGCGCTGGCCAGGCCCCTGCGGACTGATCCACCTCTCCCGACCGCTCGCCCCCGAGGGCGTTCAACTCCGCGCGACTTCCGCCGTCGGCATCGATTGGAGCGACGATTTAGGCGGGATGGGGGCGGGCTATGCCGCGGCATTAGGCGGGGATCTCGTCACCGTGCTCGGGGTTGAGGGCGACGAAACCTCGGCGCGCATCGAACGCCTCCTCGACGAGGCCGGCGTCCGCATCGCCTCCGCCGCGCGGGCCCGACCCGCCGCCGACTGGACCCTCGTCGTCTCCAGCGGCCCGCACGGCGACAAGCTCCCCGTCGGTTTCCGAGGCCCCGCCGCCGTCGCACTCGACCCAAATTTCCCCGCCTACGCCCAGTGCGACCTCCGCGTCGTCGCCTCCGGCACGAACGCGCTCGCGTCGCAAGCGCTTGCTGCACCTGGAGCTGCGGTCCGCATGTTCGCGCCGTCGCTGCGCAATATGCTCGACGTCGAACCGCCCGTGGCCGCGCTCGCCGACCACGTCGACATCCTCGCGTGCAACCGCCGCGAGTGGACGACGCTCCCCGAACACGACCGCGCACACCTCGAAAGCAAGCTCCAAGTGCTCTCGATCACCGACGGAGAAGCCGGCGCCGAGGTGGCCTGTCGCGACCAGGCAGGCAGGCTGCGTCGGGTCCGCGTCCCCGCTTTTCCACGCGATCAACTCCCGGTCGATACCAACCGCGCCGGCGAAGCCTTCGCCGCGACACTCATTAAAACGCTGCTTAGCCGCGGCCCGGTCAGCCTAATAAGCGCGGACGACGTCGTTGCCGCCGCGCATCGAGGCTCGGCCGCCGCGGCGCTCGTCCTCGACATCGCTCACTTCGGGTTCCCGACCGACGCCGCCGTCGACGCCGCGCTCGCCCGCGGACGCGTCGCCGCCGTCGAACCTTGACCGCTGGGGACGCGACGAAACGCCGGTCGTCCGTGTAAGATGGGATCGATGCGGGAGTCAGATCGAACCGTCGACCGCAACCTGAACGAGGCAATGATGTTACGTAAATTGTGCTGGTTTGGGACCGCGTGCGGAGCCGCCGCGTTGTTGGTGGCCTTCGGGCAACATGGCCGCTTCGTGCCGGCTCAAGCGCGCAAGGTCGAGCCGCCCCCGACCGCGGGCCGCGGCGCCGACGTCGCCCCCGAGCGCCGCGAGCGACCCCCCGCGCCGACCGTCCGCGAAGCCCTCGATCGGCCTTTCTTTTTCCCGTTCGACAAGCCAACCCCGCTTAAAGATGTCTGCAAGCATCTCGGACGGATGCTCAACGCCGCGGTGGTCCTGGACCTGGCCGCACTCGACCGCCAGGAGGTCCTCCCCGAGGATACCGTCGAGCTCGAACTCGAAGGCGTTCGTCTGAAAACCGGACTCGGCCTTTTGCTCGGTCAGCTCGACCTCACTTACAAGGTTGTTCCCGAAGACAACCTGCTTATTATTACCGATGCCCGTACTGCCGACGATCCGCTGCGTCGCGTCGAGGACGAGCTGAAGACGATCCACCGCGAGCTGCACGACCTCCGCGACGCGGTCGACCGACTCCGCGAGCCGGGCCAAACTCTCGACGAGGAGGCCGACGCCGCGCGACTTCGGAAGCCGACGATCATCGAGGAAATGCCCGACGGAGCCGCCTCCGGGCCTGAAAAAAATCGGAATGAGGAGAAGAAAGCCGCGCCCGCCCCCTCCAAGCCGAAGACCTCGGTCCGTCATCGATCCTGAGCCGGCTGCGACCAACCTCGGCGCGCGACGGCCCTCCGACGGCCTGGCCGCACGCCCCGCGACCGACCTCAACCCGCTTAATTCAGCTCACCGCGGCGAGCTCAACCTGCGGCTTACCTTGGCGGGCCGCTTTTTTCTTCCGCTCCCGCGCCATTTTCGCGAGGTGTCGCCGTTGCCGGCCGGTCAGGGGCTTTTTCGGAGCCTGCGCGGTCGTCGCGCGGTTGTCGTCGCGGTCGGCAACGTCGTCGCAGTCGTCACAATCGACGTCGAGTTCGTCGTCGAAGGGCGGCGTCGAGACGGGGACGGACGTCGCTTCGGGGCGTGGAGGGGGGGCGGCCGGCGTCGGATCCTGGTTTGACGAAACGAACCCAAATCCGTCGTTACGTATTCTCCGCATGACTCTTCGGTGAATCTCGGCCCGCTCCCCGCCGGTCGTCAGACCCTGCAACTCCTTGACCGCTCGCGTGTGATCACGCATCGCCTCACGCTCGTAACGCCGGATGAGGCGGAGGTCGCGGTTAGTTTCGTCGACGACGCCGGCGGCGGCGGCTTCGCGTTGGAGCGCGTCGAGCTCGGTGAGCGCCGGGAGCGCGTGCCGCAGTCGCCCGAGCGCCGTTACCGCTTTGTTAAGCAGTTCGGCGTCGGAGTAGTGGCCGTTGCGGAGGTCTTTTTCGACGCCGAGGAGGTCCTCGCAGCGTGTCCGAATCGATCCGGAGAGCGGTTCGTCGGGCTTGAGGTTACGGAGGACGTTGGTCCAGCGGAGGATGAGCCACTCCGCGCCGCAGCGGGTGGCGGCGAGTTTGGCGACGGTTTTGGAGGGGTTCCGCGCGAGCCCGGCGGCGATTTGGACGACCTCGGCGCGGCGGTCGTCCTCCCACAGGTGATTCGCCCGAAACGTTAATGCCAGAATGAGATGCGTCGCCTGCGCGCGGCAGAGGCGGAGCCGTTCCTCGGAGGCCGCGGCGATCTCGACGGCCTGTTTGTGGTCGGAGCGTCGCGCGGGGAAGTCGCCCCCCCAACGCGCCAGGGCGTCGGGGCCGGCGGACTCGAGGTAACGCCTCGGGTCGCGCGAGGCCAGTCCGTGCGTGACGGCGTTCTCCGAGGAGATCCGCTTGCCGTCGTCGGTGCGCGGCCCTGTGCTCAATAAAGCGTTCTGACGGTTGGCTTCGACGTGCGCGGTCGTGCTCATCGCGTGCAATCCTTCGCATTGTAAGGAATCGACGGTGGGAGCGGAATTGAGACAAATTAAACATGCCACGACATCCGGCGTGTCGGCAAATTAAAACAGCGCGCGTGGTCGGAAACCTGCGCGAATAGGCAGAGTGTGATGATTAAAGCGAGCCTGACCGACCAGTGCGTGCGTGGAGGGAGGCGCGCAAGACCGAAGGGCCGCGTGGGTGGAGGGGTCGGGGGTTGGGATTAGCGGAGGGTGTGGGAGGGGTCGCGGACGAGGATGCCGGGTCGGTGGACGGCGATGCCTTTGACGGCGACTTCGAGCATGGGCCACTGGACGGCGGCGGTGACGTCTTCGTAGCCGCGGGAGTCGAGGATGACGGTGCTTTGCGAGCGGGCCGCGCCGACGCCGGGGCTCCAGGAGAGTGCCATGTGGGCTTGGAGTTCGAAGGGGGAGTCGGGCATGAGCATGAATTCGCGGGGGGAATAGCCGACGGCGTGGCCTTGGTAGTCGAGCTGCCACTCGTCGGGCTTGGCGTATTTTTCGTAGATGCGGCGTGTGCGTCGGAAGGCGTCGCGGATGGACTGGCCGGGTCTGGAGAAGAAGATGCAGGTGGCCTCGGCCATGGCGGCGAGGGCGTGTTCGGACTTTAATTGGTCGCTGGGGGTGCCGAAGGAGACGATGCGGGAGAGGCTTGCGCAGAGGCCGTGTCGACGTCCGGTGGCGGTGACGACGGCGTGGTTGCGGATGGGTGCGGAGCGCGAGGGAGCGCGTCGGAAGCGGGCGGCGCGGTCGTCGGCGGCGACGCGGATATCGAGGGGAGCGATGCCTTCGCGCATGAGTCGGTGCGCGAGGTGTCCGGCGACGTCGGCCTCGGTTTCGCCGGGGTCGAAGTTGCGGCAGGTGGCTTCGACGGCGAGGGAGAGCGAGCGTCCGAGTTCGCGGAGTCGGCGACGTTCGAGGGTGGTGAGGGGGATGCGGAGGAGGCCGAGCGGGTCGAGGTCGTGTTTCCAGGGGTTGGCGGGGCGGGCGAGGTCGCTGAGGATGCGTTTGCCGCGGGCGAGTTCCTCGACGAGCCGCGAGGGGTCGTTGAGCCAGGAGCGTTCTTTGAGCTGGAACCCGAGGCCGGCGAGTTCTTCCTCGAAAATACGGGCGCTTTGGACGTTGTCGGTGATGACGACGCGGCACTGTGGATTGACGAGCAGGACGGCGTGCGCGGTTTCGTCGGAGAGGTCTTGGCCGAGGTCGGCGCCGACGGTGAACCAGGCGATCGAGTCGGCGCGGCCGAGGAGGGCGGCGTCGTGTCCGGAGGCTGCGAGGAGGGCGCGGACGCGTCGGTGTTTTTCCTCGACGTCGGCGCGTCGGGCCGCGAGCGCGGGGTCGGCGTGGTCGGCGGCGGGGTTGGCGAGCGCGGGCAGCGAGACGGAGTCGGGCCGGTCGTCGGCGGTGTGCAGGATGCGGTCGAACTCGGTCGCGTAGGCGGGGTCGGTGAACGTGTTGATTCCGAGGGTCGCGTGCGTATCGGTCGCCATCACCCGAGACTCCTCGGTGTCCGGTTCCCTGGGGGCTGGGTGCTCGCCTCGATCGACGGAACCAAAAGGCGGAGCGGCCCCGCGACTGTTCCCCCTCTTAAATTAAAGGAGAGGACGCAGTCCCGACGCGAGCCGGCGGAAACAGTGAACGCGAATCGTGGTCCAAGAAAAAAAGCGATGCGAAACGGGCGTGATGTGTTGCGCGCCCGTTTTTACTCAATCGGCATGTCCGCCGACATCCTTAATAGTTCCAAGTCGCGGCGAGAATTGCAAGGCGCGGGTCGATTTTTTTTGGATCTCGTTGAAAGTGCCGGTGGTTACGGTTTCGAGGGTTGTGGTTGGCGGAGGGGTTTGGCGGGGTTGGGGGTTGTCCCAGAGGGATTGGAGGAAGTCGAAGAGGGGGTTGGTCCAGTCGCGGCCGTCGATGGCGGGACCGAAGCCGTGTCGAGCGTGGGGGATGAGGAGGGATTGGTGGTTGACGCGGGCGGTGGCGAGGGCTTGGTGGAGGAAGTTGGATTGTTCGGGGGGGACCCAGAGGTCGTCGGTGCCGTGGGCGAGGAACATGGGGGGGGAGTTGCTTCGGACGAGGAGTCGCGGGGAGGCGTTGGAGAGAGCGGCGGGGCTGGGGTCGCGGGGTGTGGAGCCGAGGAAGAGTTGGAGGTCGTCGCGTCGGGCGGGGGTGGTTGCGAGCAACTCGACGAGGTCGCTGGGTCCGTAGAGGTCGACGACGGCCTGGACGCGTGCGGCGGGGTCGAGTCGCTGCGACACGAGGCCGAGGAGCGCGGCGAGATGTCCGCCGGCGGAGACGCCGAAGGCGACGACGCGTTGCGGGTCGGAGCCGAATTCGGAGGCGTGGTCGCGGGTCCAGCGGACGGCGTCGCGGAGGTCGTCGAGGGCGCGGTCGCTGCTGGGGGCGTTGGGGCGTGCGAGGGTGTAGTCGGGGACGACGGCGACGTATCCGCGCGCGACGAAGGCCGCGGCCCAGTCGGTCATTTCGACGCGGGAGCCGCCGCGCCACGAGCCGCCGTGGAGGATGATCGCGGTTGGTCGCGGGCGTGCGACCGTCTCCGCGGTCGCGGGTTCATAGACGTCGAGGCGCAGGGCGACGCCGCGGTCGCTTTGATAAACGAGGTCGAAGCGCGCGCGTGCGCCCTCGGGGACGGCGCGCGCGGGGCGATTCGGCGCGCGGCTCGCCAGGATCAACGCGCCGATTGCGAGGGGGAGCCAGATCAAAACACGTACTAATGTAGTGATGAAACGCATGTGGTGCGATCCGCGTGCGAAGCCAAGCCGGGCGGTTCAGGTTGAACGGTCACCTAGAGAGGAAGGGTCCCTTAACTCTCATTAATGTGTCCACGAGGCTGACCGCTGCTTGCAACCGGTCGACCGAACCTCCAAAAAGCCCTGCCCTTAGCAGCGGCCACCGAGCACCCAGGCGTTCGATCTCTTCCTTAGTCGCGCTTACAATGTTTACATTGTTCCCCGAGTCCAAATAACTCCCTGGCGGCACCCACGAAATGACACCCCGCTTCTTGGGATCTGCTTGTTGTAATTCCCAGTCCGCGAATGCAAGTGCAATGAAGTATTCAAGTTTCTTGAAGTGTCTCGTGAACTCGGCCTCGTCGCTGATAAAGTGTTTAAGCGGGTCTTTTAGAATCAAATTCAGGTGATGTCTCGCGCCCCATATTGAAAAAGGGTTGTCGTCGGTGTTATAATAATCTAGTATCTTGAGTGTATTGCTGTAAAAGTCGAGGCAGAACAGGTGTACCAGCAGCGACTTGTCCAGCTTGTCCAGCTTGTCCAGCTTGTTCTCCTTGAAGTGCCCCCCGGACAGAAGCAGGGCGAGCGTTGCATAGCGCTCGCCCGCGAGCGATGCGATCCCGCAGCCGTAGAAGAGGAGCATCGCGGGGTAACCTCCAATGACGCAGGATTTATCATTGGGTTTCCCAGGATCGGGTGCGAGATCTCTTGCCACTGTTTCAATGGCCCGAAACCAGAGCTTCTTTTGAGATCGCCTTCCCCAATAGCCTCCGTTAATCAGCAACCTCAGCAGACAGTCGAACTGGGAATCGTACAGCGAGACGATCTGCTTCGACTCCTTGGCAAATGATGCGATTAAATCCCCACGGTGCGCCGGCAGGGTGGACACGGTGGACACGGTGGACCCGGCGGAGACGGCGGACTTGACCTCGTCCATGACGAGATCATGAAGCCGGATTCGGTGTCGGTCCTCGGCCATGAATCGCTTCAGCGTGGCCACGGCCGCGGAAGTTTCGAGCGGATGCCGTGCGCCGATCTCGACCAATGATGTGACCATCTCGCCCAACTTTTCGAAGAACTCATCCGCGTTTTTTTCGGGGATCACCACCGCATTCCGGCGATTGCATAAGTCCCGTGCCAAGCCCGTCGGCTCGTGCAAGGCGGACCAAAACATGCTGAATCGACGGGTTTTGCATCGGTTGACGGCATCCCGCAACGCCTCGTCCCACTGAGCGGACCAGCCGCAGACGATCAAGCCGTATTCATCGAAGATTTGATCCAGCAGGCGGTTCATCTCCGGGTCGAAACTCTCCAGCTCCACTTTCGTGTTTTTGAAATCAGTGTCCAGGTAGTCGCCGTGGACCTTGACGACGGTGCAGGGGAGGTGAACCAACGGCGTTGCCCCTCGGGCGGCGGCAGGCGACGCGATCACGTTGGGGACGACCCCACTCGCCTCGAGTGCCTGTTCGAGGAGACGGTCGAAGTTGGTCGTGACGATGACGCGGATGTGGCCGTCGGCGACGAGTTTGGCAATCGCCTTGTGAGCGGCCGTCGGCGTCTTCTTGCCCTCCTCGCGTTCCTGCTCACTTGGCTCGAAATAGCTCTGGAGAAGCTGCCTGCGATCCGCGGGTGTGTTCGCGAGCTTTTCGAGCAGGTTGGAGTAGTCGGGATCCTTCCCGTACCTCTGCTTGAACCAATCCGCCGGTTCCGGTCCGCAGTCCTGATTTTCAGCCGCGGCGACTTTTTTGATCAGGTCGAGGACGATTTCCCAGCCGGTCATGATTGCGGCGGCGCGCGACACGCCGGAGCCGAGTAAGAGTGCGTACACTCCCTTGTTGTAGGCGACCGAAAAAGCCAACGTGGTCATCGGATCGATTTGAGGCATGTTGGAGTCGCTCATGAGCTATGTTTTCCCTGGTGGCACGGGGTCGGGCTTGGGAGTGCGCCGGGTCGAAGCCGGATGAGGAGTCGCGCGGTCCAGGCGAGGGTTCGGATCGAGGTCATTGTACTCGTGGGTTGAGTGCAGGTGTCAGCGCGGTTGGTGGGGGAGTCGGAGGGCCCAGCAGCGGGTGAGGCGTTCGGGGTCGCGGACGGCGTGGCGACGCATCCAGAGGTCGGATTGTTCGAGGAGGGCGCGGCCTTCCTCGCCGCCGACGAGTCGGCTGAGGACGCGTCGGGCGGGGTTGGCGAAGAGTTCCATGCCGAGGTCGTCGTAGGCTTCGACGGCGGGTCGGAGGCGGCGCGCGGCGAGATCGCGATCGCCCGCGACGGCGGCGATGCCGGCGCGGACGAGACCGGCGTGGGCTCTTGAGGTTCGGAGTCGTTCGCGGTCGAGTCGGCGGGCCATGGCGGCGGCGTAGGCGAGGAGGGGGGCGGGGTCGGCGGCGTCGACGGCGGCGGCGAGCGCGGCGCGCGCGCTGAATTGGAGGACGTCGACGTAGACGTGCTGGATTTTCAGGAGCAAAGACTTTTCGAGGTCGGGCCAGGTGCTTTGGACGCGTCGCCAGGCGGCCTCGAAATCGCCGAGGTGGGTGTCGATGAGGAGGTCGCCGTAAAAAAACGTGAGGTGTTGGATATGAAAGCCTTGTTGCGACCAGGCGGCGATGGATTCGAGCATCTGCTCGCGGGCTTGGAGGGGTTCGTCGTCGGCGAGGAGGGCGACGACGCGGGGGAACATATTGACGGTGGTTTCGAGGTAGCGGTCGCCGCGGTCGCGACCTGCTTTGGCGAGTCGCGGGCAGCGGGCGCGGAGTTCGGCGATGTCGCCGGCGTAGACGAGCGACCAGGCGGAGAAGATTTGCGAGGTGTCGAGTTCCCAGACGGCGTGCGGGCATCGTTCGCGGAGGATCTCGGTGGCTTGGTCGCAGACGACGAGTCCGGCGCGGAAGCGCGCGGAGAGGAATTCGGCGGCGCCGTGCGCGAGCATCGACATGCCGATGGCGTGGGGATCGCCGAGTCGTTCGGAGAGGGTGCGGGCGGCTTCGATGAGGCGTTTGGTGCGTTTTTCGGCGGGTTTGCCCTGACAGGCGGAGGGGACGACCTCCCAGCCGAGCGAGAGCGCGACGCGTTGCGGCTCGCCGGCGCGGAGCGCGAGCAGGAGGCTGCGCGACTGAAAGCTTGAGCCGCGGATCCAGTCGACGACGGTCATGCCGAGGGCGACCGAGCGGGCGATATCGACGCGGTCGAGGACGTGCGTGGGGATGGTCGCGGCGTCGCGCTCGCGGAATTTGAGGCCGCGGACGCCGAGAATCGCGCGCGAAACGAGCAGTTGCGAGAGCGCCTCGCCGGGTGATTGCGGCATGCGGAGTCCGACGTGCGCCAGGACTTCGCGATAGGCGGCGAGCCCTTCGTCGACGCGTCCGCTGATGAGCAGTTGGAACGCGAGCTTGCGGCGGAGCTCTTGCAGTTGCTCGGGCGGCGCGGATTCGCAGGCGCGGAGATATTCCTGGGCGGCCTCGTGCGATCGTCCGGCGTTGGCGAGCGCGTCGGCGAGCCGGCAGCGCAGCGCGTCTGCGCGCGGGGTGCCGAGTCGGAGGTCGAGGGCGCGTCGGAAGAGCGCGGCGGCGCGTTCGAAGGCGAGCGTTTCGGTCGCTTCGACGGCGGCTCGCTCGTAATAATCGCCGGCTTTGTCGGGCTGCGCGGCGGCGTCGAAGTGGACCGCGAGCGTTTCAAGGTCGGCGCGTCCGGAGCTTTCGAGCTCGACGGCGAGCCGCTCGTGGCGGAGCTTGAGCCGGTCGGGCGGCAGGTGTCTGACGACGGTCTCGCGGATCTTGTCGTGATAGGTCTCGACGTCGTCGAGCGCGCCCGCCCCCGCGCCGCGGACGAGGTGATTCGAGCGCAACAGCGCGAGCGCCGCGAACCCCTCCGGCCCGAGATCGGCGGCGCGACACGCGTTCGCCTGCCGGAGCGGCCGGCCCGCCACCGCGAGCACCTCCAGGAGTGCCTGCGCGTTGGTGGGCAGACGCCCAATCCGCTCCCAAAGCACGTCGTCGAGCGAGATCGCCCCGTCGTACGTCGAACGGTCGCCCATCTCGCCCCCCGCCTTCCTATGTTCCACCAGCTCGTAGACGAAGTAGGGACTGCCGCCGGATTCGCGCGCGATCATCCGCGCGTGTTTGCGCGCGAGTTCGTCGTCGACGCCGAGCAGACGCAGCGCGAGGTCGCGGCAATCGTCGGGGGTGAGCGGCTCGACCGGGATCTCGCAAACGCGGTCGCGCCCGAGCCCCGAGAGCGCGGGGTCGAGCAGCATCCGCAGGCATGGGCTGTGCTCGGCGTACTCGCTCCGATAGCCGCAGACGAGCAGCAATTGCGGCGGGTCGGGCGGGGCGAGCAGCTCGCAGAGCAGCGCCGCGCTGTCGGCGTCGCCCCACTGCAAGTCGTCGATCGCCAGCACCAGCGGCTTGCGGTCGCCGATCCGCGCGAACAGCTCGCGCAACGCGCCGAACGCGCGCCGACGCAGCTCCTGCGGGTCGTTCACCTCGTTCGAGCGCTTCGGCGACTCCGCGATCGAATCGACCCGCCGCAACACCGGGAACAAACGCGCCAAAGCCGCCACGTCGCGCGGCAACAACGCCTCGGCCTCGAGCCGATGCAAACGACGCAAGAAACGCGTCAACGAGTCGATCAACGTGTCGATCGCCTTGTACGCGACCGACTCCTGCTCGTAGCACCGCCCGCTCAAAACCACCGCGTCGCCGCGCTCGACCAGCCCGTCGAGAAACCTCTGCGTGAGCGTGCTCTTGCCCGCCCCCGAGCGTCCATGCACAAACGCCGCCCCGCTCTTGCCCATCCGCAACGCCGCGAACGCCGCCGTCAAGGCGTCCAACTCGCGCTCGCGACCCACGAACGGACGCTCGTGCAACCCCGCCCCGCTCGCCGCGATCGCCCCCTCCGCACTCGCCCCCGCGCCGACTCGTCCCAAACGACGCAACACCTCCGCGCCGTCCGGACGCAACGCCGCGTCCTTCCGCAACAGCTCGACGCAGAGGTCGTTCAGATCGTCGGGGACCTCGGGATTCAACTCCTTCGGCGCGGGCGGCTCGGCAAGCTGCTTACGCATCATCACCTCGAGCGACCGCCCCGAAAACGGCAGCCGGCCCGTCAACGCCCGGTACAGCATCACACCCACGCTGTACCAGTCGCTCGACGCCGACAGCGACCCCCCGCCCGCCTGCTCAGGCGCCATGTACGTCACCGTCCCCACGACGTGCCCGTGCGTCGTCGACTGGTTCTCGTCGCGCCCCTCCAGCTCCGTCGACAACCCAAAGTCCAGCAACACCAGTCGCCCGCGACGCGTCACCATCACATTCGACGGTTTAATGTCGCGATGCAGCTTGCCCATCCCGTGCAGAACGTGCAGCGCCTCCGCGAGCTGCGCCAGGCTCGACCGCAACCGGACGTCGTGAAACTTCGGCAAAATCGCCGGCAGCGTGTCGCTCGTGTCCGAGGCCCGCGCCGGCACCGCCCCCAAGTCCAGCGACGCCGCGCGCTGCGTCTCCACCTCGTCCGAAGCGCCTAACACACCGCTCGACCACGACCGCGCCGCTCGCGCCTCCGCCGAGTCGTCCGGTATCCATAACCGCGTCGAAACCCCCTCCGTCGCGTCGTCGCGCACCCGCGAACCCGCCGGCTCGGCCGCGTCACCAAGCCCCCGCGTCCGCGTCGTTTCCAACGACCGCGCCGCGACCTCCTCCCCCGTCGCGCTCTCCGTCCCGACCGACGTCGCCTCGCTCGCCTCGCCCGTCGACTCCAACGTCTCCCCGCGCGTCGTCCCCGCGCCCGGCAGCGAATCAGCCTCCGTCGCCGGACCCGTCGTCGCCCCCTCCGTCGACGCCGTCCCCTCCCGGCCCACAATCGAATCGCTCAACGGATCGCCCGGCAACAACGCGTTCGACGGACACACGAACCGCAGAAAATCCACCCCTTCTATGTACTCCATCGTGAAAAACCACTGATCCCCCTCCGAAATCAACTCGTGCAAACGCACGAAGTTCGGATGGGTCGCGTCCGCCAGCATCCGAAACTCTTTCTTAAAGCGATAAAGCGTCGTGGCGTCGATGTTCAAAATCGTCTTGAGAGCAACCCGCATGTCGCGGTCGTGGTCGTAAGCGTCGTAAACGACACCCATCCCCCCCGCGCCGACGCGCCGTCGGATCGTGAAGCGTTTGGTGCCTGGAAATTGGTCGAGGACGCGCGGTTCCATCTCGAACCCAATGCCGCCGAACCGTGCGGCCGGAGGAAAAGTCTTACCGACCCGCATGGTTTCAAAATGATAATAACGCGAATGCGAGCCGGAATCGACGGTTAGAGTCGATCGACACATAGATGGACGGCGCCCGCGGTTCGTGGACCCCCCACCCTCAGTTCGCCTTCAAATACTCAATCAACGCCGACTTGTCGGCTTCGGGCAGGTCGACGCCGTACTCGTGGCCGCTGTTGTGATTGCCGGAAAGCGTCGTGTCGAAGAGAAACGCCGACGCGTCGGCGGGCGGCTCAATAAAGCCGACGTTGACCGGGTCGAACTCGCGCCCGCCCCGCCGGAATTTGACCGGCCGTTGCGCCGCGGGAAGCAGCAAGTCCCGCAACGTCGGCACCGAGTCGTTATGCAGATACGGCGCCGCGGCCCAGATCGACCGCAACGGCCGCCCCGCGTAACGCCCTGTCGCACGCCAACTTTCAGTCCGACCGCCAAGCAGTTGTTCCGCGTCGAGCGGCCCGACGCCGTTTTGTCGATATAACATCTTCAGCAAAAATTTCAGCGAATCCGGCAGCGGCGAGCCGGCGCTGCGGTCCGTGAAGTCATTCACGAAATTTACGGCGCGATTCGGGTCCGTCCCCACCTCGTCAAGACCGTACGTGAGGTCCGGGATCCACTTCGAAATCGCCCCCGCCGAGGCTTTGAGCGCCGCTTCGTCGAGGTGGCAGTTCACGCACCGTGCTTTAAAAAGCGATGCGCCGCGCTCGACTTTGGCTGCGTCGAGCGGCCCGAACAGGGCCGTCGGCCACGCGGGCGGCTGCACCTTCGACGCGATTTCCTCAAGCCGAAACACGTCGTACGGAGCGATCGACGAGTCGTACGTCGCGCGATTGAGCACCGCGCCGATCGCGACCGCGGTCCCGATGTTCCGCTCCATCGTCGAGTCGGCGGTCGCGTCCCAACCCAGCCATTGCACGCGGTCGGTCCCCCACAAAATCGGGATGCTCGAAGGCGCGGTCCCCGGAAACGCAATACTAAGCTTATTCACGGTCAGGTTTCTGGCGAGCCGAAAGTCGTCGACGCGCCCCGGTCCCCCCGCCGTGCCGCCTGGAAACGACCGCAGCATCACTTGCTTTTGCATCTCCGCCGACTGCTGCTTCAGATACCAAAGCGTCGTCGCGAGGTGAGTCGCAAGCTGCGCGACCGCCTGCGACCGCGCGGCGCCGGCGAGAGGTCCCAAGGGGACGCCGCTTCTTGACAAATCCAAGAGCAACGCGTCGAGCGCCGGCGCAAGCTCGCCCTCGATTTTGACGACCTTCGCCAGCCACTCCGGCGCGACCGGGTCGCCCAAGATCGGCGTCCCCTCGGGGTCGCAATCGACCGGCCACGCGACGCTCCGCGGCGCGAACAACACGGCCAAGGCCGCCGTCAATTGCGTCCGCATCGCGCTCGAATTCGCCTTCGCGTCGGCCGCCGCCATCGTTGCAAGCACTTGATAAGCATACGGATACGTTGAGACGACCCGCAGCTTCTCCTCGGGGTTGCCGACCACAAGCAAGACGAACTTCGCAAAGGCCGCGGGGTCGGTCGCGAGCTTGGTCGTCGAGTCCGCGAGGTCGGCATTGAGCGTGATCATGTCAATCGGATTCGGCGCGCCGTCGATTCGCAGCGACTTGCCTTTGTAGGTCGCGACGGTGACGTGGCAGGCTGCGCAGTTGATGCCGAGCATCGTCATCGGCGTGCCGAATTTCGCACGTGCGGCCGTGAGTCCAATCGGCAAGTGATTGGGGTCGGCGGGGTCGTCGATGAGGCCGTGACGGTCGAGGCCGGTCAAGAACGGCTTGCCGGTGATCGCGCTGTCGAGCGCCTCCGCCCAGGCGAGCGGAAAGAGTTCGCTGCCGAGCGCGAGATGATCGAAGTCGGCGCGTTCGGCGACGGTCCAGCCTTGCGTGGTCGCGGCGCGCGCGGGTTCGTCGGCGCGGGTTGCGCCGCGGCCGCAGAGCGCGATCGCGACCGCGATCAGCCCGACCGCCGCGCGCCGGAGCGCCGGGTTCGACGCGTTACGTCGGCTTTTCATGACGCCTCCCGGAAGCAAGTTGGAACGCATGTGGCAGCCTAACAAAGCGGAATCAGAGTGTTTTCAAGTATTCGAGGAGCGCGGCGCGGTCGTCTTCGGACATCTCGACGCCGTATTCGTGGCCGGCGTTCGAGTTGCCGCTCATCGTGGTGTTGCGAGTGGACAGCACGGGCAATTGCACGAGCGGGATCGCGTGCAAGTCGATCGCGTGGCCAAGTTTAACCGGGTCGAACTCGTGCTGTCCGACCGGGAAACAGAGCGGTCTTCGCGACGCCGGCCGTAACAATGCGTCGATCGTCGGCACCGAGCCGTTGTGCAAATAAGGCGCGGTTGCCCACGCGGAGACGAGCGGCCGCGCGACATAACATTTCGTAGTCCGCCACTGGATCAGCTCCGCGGGCCAGTCGAGCGCGACCGGGTTCAGAGGCGGCGCGGCGGTGTAGTCGGCGATCGACGCCGTCGTGAAGGCGCGCGCGACGACGCTGAGCGCGAGCGCGAAGTCGATCCCGCCGGAGCCGTCGGGCAAACGTCCGACGTTGATCGCGAAATTAAGCGCTCGCGCCGGGTCGGTGCCGACCTGTTCGACCGGGACCAAGACCTCGTTCGAGGCCGGCGGCGCGGGGGGCGGCGTCGGCGCGCCGCCGTTCAAAATCGCCTGCCGCCAGGACTGCGCGGCGAGCATCGCGTCGCGGACCGTGGTCGCGTCGCGCTCGGTGCGCTTGTGGCATTGGATGCAGTAGCGTTCGTAAACCTTTGCGCCTGCAGCAACTTTCGTCGGATCCGGCTTGCCGAAGAGGTCGTCGGGCCAGACCGGGGCCTGGATCTTGCGGACGATCAGCTCGAGCGCGTGCATGTCCGCGATCCGCACCGTCGACGACTTCGTGAGCGGGTCGAAGGCCGCCCCCTGGCCGAGCGACTGGCCGATGTTCCGCTCGAGCACGCTGTTGGTGTTGCCGTCCCAGTGCAGCCAGTACGTCTGATTAAGCAGCCAGAGAAACGGCAGGCTCACCGGCGCGTTCGCCGGAATCTGGTCCGACTTCGGAAAAACGAGGTCGCGGACGCCGTCGAAGGCGTCGATCCGGCCCGGTCCCGGCGACGGGTGCTGCGTCGCGTGCAGGTACTTCAAATTATCGAGAAAGGCGAGCCGCGCTTTAAAGATCGCGAGCGTAATAATAAGCTCTTGTACGCTTTGTTTGATGATCGGGTCGGGCGAACGCAGCGCGGCGAGCATCGGCCCGCCGACCGCGCCCGACTGGATCATCGCGACCAATCCGGCAATATCCTGCGCGAAAAAGTCATTCAGCCGCGCGGTCAGGGCGGCTTGAAACTCGGCGCGGGCCTCGTAGGCGGCGAGGGGGTCTTGCGGGGTCGGGCCGGCTTTGGCGGCCTCGGCGGCGGTATTGACGATCGCGAGCAGCTTAGTTTGGAAGAGTTTGGTCGCGAGGTTGTCGAGTTTCGGCTTCAGCTTGCCGAGTTCGGCGGCGACGACGCCGGAGAGGAGCTGTTGCGTGGTGACGGCGAGTTTGAGGTCTCCGTTTTTGACCATGCGGTCCGCGAATTGGACGAAGGCGTCGTCGTCGCCGATCAAGAGGCCAAAAGCCGCGAAGATTTCGTTATAAAAGGCGTTGAGGTCGAAGGTGCTCGCGCCCCCCTCGATCCGCAAGCTTTTGCCTCGATAAGTGAGCTCGCCGACGTGGCAGGCGGCGCAGTTGACGCCGACCATCGGCCCGAGAAACTCCGCGCCGCGCGAAGGGGCCGCGGTCAAACCGACGGGGAGGCCGTCTTTATTAAGCGGGTCGGGCAAGAGCCCGAAGCGTTGCGGCACGTCGAGGAACGGCAGCGCGGTCCGCGGGCTTTGCAACGCCTTCACCCAGGCGAGGGGGAACAGCTCGCTGCCTTCGGGGAGGTGATAGAGCGCGGCGCGGTCGTCGAGCGTAAGTCCTTGCAGGACAGGGGCGTTCGAATTGCCCGCGGGATGTGGGACGGCGGGTGCGGCGCCACGAGGCGGGTCGGCCGCATGCAGTCGAATCGTGACGGCCGACGCGGCGAGCGCGAAACAGAGACCCGTCGCCAAGAAGCGTTGCATGGTGGTTGAATCTCCCCGCGAGTGCGAGTGCGCGAGCGCAGCGGACCGCGGCCTGGGTGATCCCGCCTGATCCGGCAGGAGCGACGAATCTGCCCCTGGGCCGATTCAAGGAGGATCAGAGGCCGCCGAACGATCGTGCGTGCCTTTGAGTCGATGCCGCGTCGAATTGTCGGCGAGAGGATACCGCGGTCGCGTGGCGTACGCAAACAAAATCCGATCCGACCTACGTTGTTTTTTTGAGGACGCGGCAAACGCGGGGTATTTGGAGGGGCTTGGTCGGGTCGTCCGCGGATTCCTCACCTGCCGCGGCGCGTCTTTTTTGCGAATGGACTTGTCTCCCGCCGGGCCCGTCACTAGGATTGAGTTCCCTGCCGATCCCCGATAGCTCAATCGGTAGAGCGAGCGGCTGTTAACCGCTAGGTTCTAGGTTCGAGTCCTAGTCGGGGAGCTTTCTGGACGGTTACGCGCACCAAACCGTTCGGAGTTAACGACTCGGGGACGTTGCCATCATGGGCAGCGTCCCCGTTGTTATTTCCCAGGCAAGGACTTCCGTCGATTGGGGCGGGATTTTCTCCCCGATCGAAGTCGAACCCCCGATTGGGCCGGACTTTCGGGAAAAGCCGCATTGCGTAGCAACCCGTGCGGGTCGATGGGACCGAGTTCGATCACCTCGATGTAATGCTGCAGAATCTGCAATCGTTCCTCTTCCGTTGCGGCATCCGGCAGTTCCCCAACGTCCTGCCATGTCTCCAGAAGCGCGCGGGCCTCTTCGCCGATCCGTACGACGAGAGGCTGCCGCTTGGCAATGTCGGAAAGCGACTGCTTCAACAGGCTTTCTTCCGTCTCAAGCCGCTCCAATTCTCCCTGAACCCTGGTCAGCCCCTTTGACGAACGGCTCAAGTACGCCGAAGGGTGAAATCCCGGCATCGAAGACGTCGAAGAGTTCAAGGCCCACACATAGGCTCAACATTGACGAGTGTGGGATCCTCTTCATGCCCGCAGGGGATTCAATTGAGGAAAGTTAGCCCGTTCATCAGCCTCCCTGGGGTCGTATGGAACGGTGGCGCTCGTCAGCAAGGTTGCCGAGCGTCGCCAGGAAACCGGCGGCGCCGGCGGCACTCCAGTCGAACCGGCTGACGACGGGCGGGTATCTGATCCTGCACATCGCCGGCTACTGCGCGTGCTTCGTGATCCTGACCCGAGCGGTGCGTCAAAGCTGGATGGACAGTGTTCCGACCAGAAACACCCGACCAGCAGAACGGCTGATCATGAAAACGCAAACTCGTCGCATCGCCATCAATCTTGGCGGCGGTGATGCGCCCGGGTATCCGAACGACCGTATTCCTGAAGTGTTGTTCGCTGCGCTGCAAATGGTGCTGCAACCCGGAAAGCATCCACCCCGAGACGGAATTGGTCTACGACCTCAAGAAGTGCCTCGGCGAAAAGGAATGCGGCTTGTGTTTGAAGGAATGCCCCGAGTTCGCGATCTCGGTAATGCCGTCCGACGGCAAGGCACCGATCGACTGGGATCCATGCACCAACCGCGGCAAGTGCGTTCTTGTTTGTCCGCCGAAGGCGCTCGATCTGTTCGGCCAAGAGATGTCCGTGGACGAAGTTCCCGCCGGGGTCGAGCGGGACGGTTCGTTTTATCGCGAGTCCGGTGGCGGCATTACTGTCAGCGGCGGCGCGTGTTTGCTGCAATCCGACTTCGCGGCGGCACTGCTGGAGGAGGCTCTGTAGTGCCTCACTCGGAACTGGAATGTGCAGCCGGTTGGGTTAGTATGAACTCGATCGGAGGCACATTCCATGAGCCAGACCCGCCGGCACTTCACTCCCGACCAGAAAGCCCAGATCGTCCGC
>JAJYDB010000206.1 GCA_021777845.1 Planctomycetota bacterium | reverse complement strand
GAATATTGTGGGTCGGACGGCAGTTGCGTCGCGGGATGCGGCGACTTGATCAGGGCGTCCCAATCGGCGGCCGGAAGCAAGAAGACGGCGCCGGCGGCACCCTCGGCGAGCGTCGCGAAAATCAAAGGCGAGTCGCCCGAGACGGCCGCGCCGAGCCTCAACTTACGCAGACCGCGGCCTTCCGAGGCGTAGACGTCGACCTCGAGCCGCGGCGGTTCGAGACCGGCGGCGGCAGGTATTGGACCGTCGTACTGCGTGAAGCGAATCGCGCTCAAATTCGTCAGCGCCTGAGCCGCGGCGGGCACCCGCGCGGCGTCGAACTTCGAGGCGTCGACGCCCGGCTCGGCCTCCCAGCCTAGCGGCGACGACTGATTGTTCCCCTTCGGACGGAACGCGAGGAAGCCGCCGTCGGGCCAGCGAAACGCCAGACGTTGCACCGACCGCAGCGGGATCGACGCCACGCGACGCTCGCGCAGCTCCGCCCCCAGCAGTTCGACGAACACGTTGGCGAGTTCGAAGACCAGCGGCTTGCCCACGATCCGCGCGTACCAGTCCTCGCTGTTCGGCACGTGCTTCCCGACGATCAACGTCGCGGTCTCGCCCGTCGCGGCCGCGGACTTCTTCTCCGCCGCGACGCCCGCCGACGACGGGGTCGACTCCGGCCCGGCCGACTTCAAATGCGCGGTCAGCTTGAGATGCGGCTTGTCGAAGCCGTAGGCGTTATCGGTGACGGCATCCTCGGCGTCGAGCCGTTCGGCGCGCAGGTTGCTCAAACCGACGAGGATCTGCGTGATCACTTCGTTGTCGCCGCGACCCGCCGCGGGACGGACCATCCGCCACGCGTTCGGGTTCGACCCCACGCCCTGGAGCGCGACCTCGTAAACGCGGCCGTCGCGCTCGACTTCGATCCGATCAACCGCGGCGGGGTCGAGCGCGAGCACCATCTTCTCGCGGAACGCGAGCGGGTTCTCCGGGAGCGCGCGGAGCATCGCGTCGGGGAGCGCCAGGACCGTCGAGTCGCCGGCGATCCGCGCGTAACGTTGCCGCGCCACGGGGTCGCGACGGCCGAAATTCAGGCTCAAAAGCGGCGGCCAGGCGGGCACGGGGCGGGGTCCGGATGCGGTCGCGGACGGTGTCGCGGCGTCGGTCGCGGGCGTTTGATCGGTCTTGCCGCCCCAGAGCCGGACCGTCATCGCGGGCGGATCGAGTCCCGGCGCGACGACCTGCTTGGCGTCGAAGAAATCGCTCGTCTGCACGGTGCTCAACTGCGTCAGCAGCGACCGAACCGCGGCGACGTCGGCGGGCTCGCGCGTCGGAGACTCCTGAGTCCAGCCCGATCCCGACCGCGCGAGGTCAAACGTCTTCCCGCCGCTCTCGATCCGCACGAATTCAACCTCGCGCGGGTCAAAGTCGGCGATCCGCTTGCTGCGGACGGTGTTCGCGGTCAGCCCAAGGTCGCGTACCGCGCGGGCGTCGACAAGCACGACGTCGTCCTGGTCGGTCCGCCGCGCGTAGACCTGATTCACGTCGTCGGGAGCCTGTTTACCTAGCTCGACGACCATCGGCCCGCCCACGCGCGACGTCAGCTCGACGCTCAAAAACGGATGGTCGAGCCCGTACGCTGCCAGATCCTTCACGTTCTCGGCAACGAACCCGCGCTTCCCGCTCACGACCCGCAGCGACGTCAAATCGGCGAGCAGGCTCTCGACCTTCGACGGCTCGGCGGGAGCCAAAAACGGCTTCGTAATCCGCCAGAGCCCCGGTTCGCGACGCAACGACAGCGCCCGGCCGGGGCCACTGACGTTCACCGATTCAACCTGATACGTCGGCGCTCCGAACAGCATCCGGTCGCGCCACTCGGCGGCGTCGACGTCGACCAAGGCCAGCAATCGCGACTCGACGACCTCGATGTCGGCTTGACCCGGCTCGTGCACGTAGCGGTTGCGCTGCGCGACCTTCCCGACCTCGAGCCTCGCCGCAGGCTCCGAACTCGAACGCAGATAGATTTTGACGACGGCCTCGGGCGGAGCGAGGCCGAATTCGTCCGCGCGCGTCCGCGCGATCGACCCCGCCTCCGGCAGCTTCGCGAGATCCTTCAGCGTGCGGGCGAAGCTCTCAAACATCGAGGGATCGGCGGCGACGTCGAGCGGCTCGACTAGCTGACCGCGTTCGCCTGGTCGCCGTTCGAGCACGATATTCCCCTTGCTCCCACGCTCGATCACGATCCGGCTAATGTCGGCGACGGGGACGTCCATCAGTTCGGGCAGCACCCGGCCCGACATCCGCCTGCGTTCGTCGGCCGTCGGCACGCGCGCGTAGTCCGCCCACCAGAGGCCGATCAGCCCCGCGAAAAAAAGCGTCATCAACACGATCGTGGCGCGATGTTTCATATATATCGGGTTCGGGACAAAACCAGTGACCTCGTTGGGAATCGAGCGAGCACGAGCGAGGTCAGGCGCGGCGGGCCAAGTACGTCGTCGCGCCGAGACCAAGGATTAAGATAAAGGAAAGCACCGTCGGTACCAAAATCAAGCGGGCGCGGAGCGTCGGGTCGGCCGAAAGCGTGAGCGCCGTGTGCGACTTCGGCGCAATCCCGCCCGACTCGGGCCGGCCGCGAAGCCAGCCGACCGCGTTATTAAGCAGGTCGAGGTTCGTCGGCTCGACTTCGAGGAACGCGTTTTCGAGGAACGGCGAGCTCGAGATCAAGACCAGCCGCGGGATTGGCTGGACGTTCGGTCCAGCCTCGCTCGCGGGGATTTCGTAAGCCGCGACGGCGACGATCGCTGGGCCTTTGACGTCGCGGCCGGCGTCGAAAACCGCGCGCGGCGTCTTGAGGTCGGTCTCGACCCACGACTCGCCCGACGTCCGCACGACCGGCTCGACGATGATCGCGGGGTTCGGCGTTTCGCCCTTCCCCCCCGGCGACGACGACCCCAAGATCGTGATCGGCGAAGCGTTCGGCGTCAGCACCCGTCGCCCCGCCAACGGCAACGCGATCGCCTGCCGCGGACGACTCTCGATCGCCGCGTACACGAAGCTGATCACCCCGCGCGAATTGAACCGCGGATCGACCACGACGCCTTTGCCGAGCGCGAGGTTAAATCCCTTCAAAAAGTCGGCCAGACCGACGTCGTCTTGCGTCCCCAGCAACACCAGCAACGGCTTCTTGCGATCCGAGAACCGCTTCAAACGCGCGGCCTCGTCCGCCGCGAACTTCGTCCGCGGCCCCGCCACCACCGCTATTTCAACGTCGTCGGGCACGTCCTGTCGAACCAGGTTCACTTCGACAACCTCGGCCCCGATCGCTTCCAATCGGCTCCGCCAAAGCCCCAAACCGGCACGCTGCGGACTGATCTCGGACAGCGGGGATTCACCGTGACCGAGCACAAAAGCCACTTTCCAGCGACGTCCCTCGCGGAGTCGCAGCAACGCCGCCGTGACCGCGTCCTCGCCCTTGAAAATCGTCTGGTAACGATTCAGCTCGTCCTCGTTGCGCGGCGCCGCGGGCAGTTCAAACAGGTCCGCGGTCCGCAGCACGGCGCGGCGGGCGCCCTCACCCTCGCCGTACTCGACGACCAAGCCCCCGCCCTGCGCCAGCGCAACCTCGGGCACCGCTTTGAGCAGCTCCTCGTATTTGCCGAGGTCACGGAACGGGTCGATGTCGCGGACCTCGATGCGTCCCGGGTTCGCATCGTGATAAAGCTCGACAAGCTGCCGGACGCGGTCGACGCGCGGCCTCGCCGACGCTCCCTGCCCAAAAAAGATCGTCAGCGTCACCGGACGCTCGAGCGACCGCAATGCCGCGATCGACTGGCTCGAGAGCGAAAACGCGCGCTCGCGCGTCAGGTCGAACGTCTGTCCGCCGTATCGAAACGCGACCACGTTCACCACGATCAGCACACCCGCCAGCAACGCCCCGTTCAAAGCGCTCTGAGAGAACTCGACCGCGCGACGTAAACTCGGGCTGCCGTGTCGATAACGACGATTGATCGCGACGAGCGTCAACACCGTGCCGAACCCGATTCCGAACAGCGGCAACGACCACAAAATCCCCCGCGCAAGCGCCGCGTAAGCCCCCGCCGCCACCAACAAAAGCCCGACCACGACCCCCGCGATCACGCGGTCGCGATAGCCTTTCGCCGGGGCCTCGTCGTCGTTTTCGAGCTCCGCCGACTGACCGATCGGAGCGCCGCGAATGACCCAATACAGGACCAAAAAGGCCGCCAAACCCAAGAATACGATCCAGACTTCGGTGCGCGCGAGAAAATTCATGTCGACGTCGATTCCCCTGACTGCCGCCGCGACCGCTATCCCGCCGCCGCTTCCATTCGATCACCGCCGCGACTATTGATCGCGACGCGACTCGAGCACCTTAACGCTTAAATAAAGCATGAAGATGCACGCCGACAAATGCAGAACGAGAAACCGCGGGTCGAGCCGGCCCGTCCCGAACGCGTGCACCTGGTAGAACACCGCGACGAACCGCAACGGCTCGGCCCACGCCAGCCGACGCTCCGCCGCGTACGAGTACGCCATCATCGTCACCAGCATCAACAGAAACAGGACCGCGAACGTCGAGACCGCCGCCACGATCTGATTCTTCGTCACCGCGCTGAAGAAGACGCCGATCGACGTGAACATCATGCCGAGCGTCGTCAGGCCGATCGCCAGCGAAATCAAGGGGCCGAGCTCGAAGTCGAACCGGCCCAGATTACGCAGGAACGGCAGGTAGATCGCGAACGGCAACAGCAAGGCGAGATACATGAACACGCCCGCGAGCCACTTCGCCAGCACGACCTCGGTTTCGGTCACAGGCGCGGTCAGGAGCGATTCGATCGTCCCCGAACGACGTTCCTCGGCGAGCAGACGCATCGTGAGCGCGGGGATCGCCACCATGATCGCGATCCAGAACGCGAAGCTCCCCGAGATGTAGGTGTTCATCGGGTCGTTGAGCGTCGAGAACGCGACCTGCCGGCGCGTCAAAATATCGACCAGCTCCCAGAAATTGAGCCACGCGATCGCCTGGAACGCGAGCAAAATCAGGTACGCGGTCGGGCTGAGGAAGTAGTTCGCGAGGTCGCGGCGGAGTATCGCGGTGACGTGTCGCATCGGTCAAACAGCCTCGAGTTCGGCGTCGTCGGGGGCAGGTTCCGAGCCCGCCGGGGAATCATTCTCGGCAGCCAAGGCGGCCGCGCTCACCGCCTGCACGAACCGGTCTTCGAGCGTCGCGCGACGCTGTTCGAGCCGGAGCAGCCCCCAGCCGTTCTGCACGATCCGCGCCGAGGCCGCCTCGCGGGCGTCGACGCCGTCGCGCGCCTTGACTTCGAGCGTCACGTAGCCGTCCTCGCGAGCGAGGATCCGCGCCGAGGCGATCGTCGGCTCGCTCGCGAGCGCCGTCCGCACCGCCTCCGCGGGCCCGCGCGCCTCGATCACCACCGTCGGGTCGGTTTTGAGCCGCTCCAGACGGTCGTCGAGCGCGATCCGTCCCGACGCGATGATGATCACCCGACCGCAGACCGCCTCGACCTCCGACATAGTGTGCGTCGAGAGCAGCAGGGTGTGCCGGTCGCCCAGCTCGCGCAACAAGGACCGGACCTCGCGGACCTGAAGCGGGTCCAGCCCCGACGTCGGCTCGTCCAAAATCAGGATGTCGGGGTCGTGCAGCATCGACTCCGCCAGCCCGACCCGCTGCCGAAAGCCTCGCGAAAGCTGACCGATGATCCGGTCCTCAACCTCCTCCAGACGGCAACGCTCCACGACGTCGTCGATCGCGACCGACCGCCGCGACCTCGGCACGTCCTTCAAACGCGCCCGGAATCGCAGATACTCGCGGACCCGCATCTCGCCGTAAAGCGGCACGTTTTCGGGCAAATAGCCGACGTGCCTACGGACCTCGAGCGGGTTGTCGAGCACGTCGAAACCCGCGAGCCGCGCCCGACCGCTCGTCGGCGGCAGGTACGTCGTCAAGATCCGCATCGTCGTCGACTTGCCCGCGCCGTTCGGACCCAGCAGCCCTACGATCTCCCCCCGACCGACCGCGAACGTCACGCGATCGACCGCCGTGATCAACCCGTACCGCTTTGTAAGCCGATCAACCTCAATCATCCAAACATCCGCCTTGATTCCAAATTATCCCGACGCCGCGACGTCCCAACGCGTCCCGTTCAGTCTAGTACACGACCGACGTCCGCGGGAGTCGAGGCAAGATTTGACGCGCGACCCGACCTGTCGACCAGAAGGCATCGGCCCGGCGACGCAACGCACGGCCTAAAAAGGCAGGCGTCGCGATCGCTGCGCGGGCGGCTCAACGACGCGAGGCAGCCTCCGCCGTCGGACCGCCCCGCCCCGTGGAAGAACGGGCAACGCCGTCGCTTGTGACCCGGACGACCACGATGTTCACACGCGGCTCGGTCGGCGAGGGGGTCGAGTGCGCGGGCGCGACCGCCTCTTTCGCGACGTCGGACGCGTCTCGACGCCCGCCGTCGACGGCCTCGGCGATCGATCGGACGCGTCTCGAAAAGTCGGGCGCGCTGTTGAATTGCTCGGGACTCGGACCGTCGGACTCGGCGGCCGCGGCATCGGGCTGTGCCTCGGAATCGGCGTCGGACGTGTCTTTAAAGGCGAAGCGGCTCGTGAAGTCAGGCGAGACTTCGAGGTCGGCGACCGCGGGCGAGCGTCCGACCGCAACCTCGCCCAGCTCAGCCAGTTGCGTGACGACCGCGGGGTCGGGCGCGGCGCGCTCGACGCCCCCTGGGAACGCGTCGGAGAGAAGGGCGCGCAAGCTCGCTGATTCGCGGTCGGTGAGCGCCAGCACAAAGAACGAGACGCCGCCGCGACCGGTCGCGCCCAAAGTGGTCGCGAGCGCGGGGTCGACCTCGATCCGCGCGTATTCAGGGATATTGCGTGCAAACTCGCGGACCGTGCGGTCGACCCGCGCCGCGGAGTCTTTGCCGACGCCGCGAACGATCAGGAAGTCATGCAGACGCGGGTCGTCGAGCCGGCCGCGGGCAAAGTCGCGACGACGCTCGGACTCAAGGACCGCGACGTCGAGGCGAGGCGTCCGCGACGCAACCGCCGACCGCGACGATGCAACCATCGACCCGATCGCGGTCGGAGCCGTCTCCGGCGCGACCCGGGCATGCCGAAGTGGACCGCCCGACGCCGGCCGAGCCCTCTTCAGAGCGATCGACCCCGGTCCCGGAACCCGCGCGTGCCGCCGCGGTCCGTTCCAGACCACGCTCGCCGAGGCCGCCACCAACAAGACCGCCGCCGCCGCCAATCCACGCGCCCGCGGTCGCAGACGCCGACGCTCGCGCAGACGAAACCGGATCGCCTCGGTCAGGTCGACGTCCGAACTCGGCGTCGGCAGCTCGGCCAGGATCCAACTCACGGCGGTCAACTCGCCGAGACGCCGGCGCAACGACTCGTCGCGGGCCAGCAGCGCTTCCAGGTTGCGACGCGTTTCGTCGTCAAGTTCGCCGTCTAGGTAAGCAGAAAGCTGCGCCTCGTCGAAGCCGGCGTCATCGGCCGCGCGGCCGCGCGCGGCGGCGTCGAATCGAGGCCCGGTCTGTCCGGAAGGGTCCGCCATGCTCACGAATCACGTCCCAATAAAAAGGGGAAAAACGGCCGCGCTCCGCGCTCACAAGCGTCGCATCCGAGCCGCATCGGCCCGCGTCGCCGCGTGCCTTTCCTCCTCGATCTCGTCGGCCACCCAGTCGCGGAGCAGCTCTTTCAACTCGAGCCGCGCCCGGTGCAGGCGGCTCCGCACGGTTCCGATCGGGATCCCCAGCAGGCCGCTGATCTCTTCGTAACTCAGATCGTCGTATTCCTTTAACACGACCACGGCGCGGTGCTCGGGCGCGAGGGCGGCGAGAGCGCGGCGGACCGCGGTCTCGCGTTCGTCGCGGACCAAGTCGGCCGAGGGGTCGTCCTCGCGCGCCGTCAGACGGCTGTCGTCCGCGCCGCCGTCGAGGTTCTCGGCCGATCTCGTCGAGCGTCGTTTCCGACGGCCGCTGAGCGCCTGATTGACCGCGATCCGGTACACCCACGTGTACAGGCGGCTTTCCCCTTGGAACGCGTCGAGCTTCTCGAACGCCTTCAAAAAGGTGTCTTGCAGGACGTCGAGCGCTTCCGCCGGGCACCCCGTGAGCCGCACGATCGTCGGGTAGAGCCGGTCTTGGAAGCGTCGGACGAGCGCCCCGAACGCGTCGGGCTGCCCGGCCCGGCACGCCGCGGTGATCTCCCGTTCTTCCTCCGAATCGAGTCTCACAACCATGTTGGACGCTCGCGAGGTGTGTCGAGTTCCCTTCGTCTCGGCGTCGATCTCGATTTTCTCGAGCGACCGTCGCGAACGCGGCGGCGAACGTCCCCGCGAACCGAGCGGTGCGTGCGGCGACGATCGGTCTCCGCAGGCCCGCGACCGCGACTCGTCTCTTCCTCTATAGTATGGCGGCGTCGCGCGGTTGCCGGCAAGCCCTCGCGCGATTCGAGGACCGGCGCGGGTTGCTTGACCCCCGCGCGTCGAGCGTCCTACGATATCGTGCGGGCCTTGAGGATTGTCCCAGGGGCGGATCGCGGCGGGGGTGTGCGGGTGATGCGGACCGAGATTCAGTTCGGCGGCGATCGGATCGAGCTTGAGGTTGAGGACGACCGTCTGGTCGCGGATCTGTCGGGACCGACGGGTCTCGACGTCGACGACCTCGCCGCGCGTCTGGCGGCCGCGTTGGCCGACCCGCTCGACTTCCCGCCGCTCCAGGACGCCGTCGTGCCGGGCGATCGCGTCGTTCTGGCGGTCGAC
>JAJYDB010000205.1 GCA_021777845.1 Planctomycetota bacterium | reverse complement strand
GTCGAACGGCCTGGTGCAACTCGCGCGCGAATCGTTTTATGTCGCTTCGTTCGGGTATTGGAAGGATCTCCTTCACGCGGGACTCCATGCGTCGAACCCGGCTCCGCGCCCGGCGGACGTCCTTGCCGCGAGGCAAGCGGAGATCCACGGCTCGTCGCCGGCGTCGTGGATGCAAGGCGCTTTCGAGACGGCTCGGGCGGCGCTCGGCAAAGCGATCCAGACGGCGGCGATCGCGGGCACCGCGGACAGGGGCTTCGATCTGCTCAATTCCTGGGAGACCAACGCTCGCAGCGAGATCACCCGCGCGTTCGGCACTTTGCTGTGTGACTCGCTGACCGACGCCGATCGGCGGGCAGGCCTCGATGTCGTCGAGCCAAGGGCCGTCGCGTGAGTTTGTTCCCGGCCGCGACGCCAAACGTGACCTTCGGGTCGCGCAACCTCGTCCAGGGTGAACCCGGCGCGAAGTGGACCAACGACCGTGCCCGCGTCCACTTCCAATTGATCGTGGATTGGTCGACGTGTTGCGGTCTATGCGCCCAATTCGACCATAAGATCGGCCCCTATTGGCCGATCCCGTTCCACCCCAACTGCCGTTGCAGGCAGCTCCCGATCCCGCCCGGCGGCGAGAGCCGACCGTTCGTCGACTTCGGCGTGAAGATCGCCGCGATCAAGCCCGCGGCGCAGGCACGCATCTGCGGACGCTCTAACCTCAAACTGATCGAGGCGGGCGTCGTCAAATGGACCGACGTCGTGACATCGAACCGCATCCGATCGCTACGCGAGGTCGTCGCCCGCGGCAAAATCTCCGTCGAGACGATGACCAGGGCGGGCGTCGTCAGACACATCGCCGAGGAGGCGCATGCGAGCGTGAACACGCCCGCGCACCAAATCGCGAGCGACGACGCCGCGCAGGCGATCGGCGAACTCTCACAACACGGCGTCTCGAAACAGGCGGCGATCGACGCGGTTGCGAAGCGGCTCGCGGGCACCCTCTCGGGCAATCTCCCCCCCCCCCCCCCCCCGCCGCCGCCGCCGCCCGCTGCGGGTCCGACCCCGCCCAAACCTCCGACGCCTCGCGGCGAGGGTCCAGCGCCGGCAACAAAGCCGTTCGCTCCTGCGGGCAAACCGGTCTCCTCCGAGTTCAAAATCCCATCGGGCCGGCTCGCGCCGCGCGTTAGGGCCGCTCTCGACCAAATCGACGGTGTGCACGGCGACGGCTCGTTGCCTTCGCTCCAAGTTAGATACAACTCGTCCGAGCGTGTATTCGGATCCTTTGGCGCGCTGAGCAGGTGCGTTACGATCTCCCGCAAAGGCCCGCATCCGGAATTAACCGTCGTCCATGAAGTGGGGCATGCGATTGAGGCCTTCGGATTGCCCGGCCGAAAAGGGGCCTTGCGGGATTGGCCCGTGGGAATCACCTCCGCATGGTTCGATGCGGTAACCAAAAGCCTCGCTTTCGATAAGTTCGCGCTCGTCGCCGCCGCATCGATCAAGGCGAAAGGCCCGATCACTCGCGACCTAGCGGCCTATTTCCTGTCGGAGGATGAGCTGTGGGCTCGCTCGTACTCTCAATACATTGCCCTGCGAGCGGCCGACGGTGTACTGTGGAAACAACTCAAGTCGGACCCGAACGGGTTGAGGCTCGGCCTCTATTGGGAACACGGCGACTTCGCGCCGATCATGCAAGCCTTCGACGCTTTATTTTTGAGACTCGGTTGGAGGGTCGCGAGATGAGTTGCGATCTTGGCTCGTTGGAGAACGCCATCAAACTCGTCGATGAAGGCGGAAAGCCCGTCGACCTATTCCTCGACGACGGCGTGCCAAAGCCTCTTTCACACATCGCCTTCAGTAGATTTCTCCAGCGATATGGCCTGGATCTGTCTCCGGAACCAACGCCGCCTTCGGGCGATTCAAGCCCTCACGATTCGCCGCCCGGCGCATCGAGCGACGCGTCGGAATGACCCTCAAAACCGTCAAGTGCCTTACCCCCTCGAAAAACGGTCCTGTTCAGTGTCGCTTTTCGGCTCCGGGGCGACGAATCAAGACGCCAAGCGCGTTTCATGAACCGGACTTGACGGTCGCCCCCAACAAAGCCTGATCCCCCATCTCGACCCAGTATCATGTTTACGCAAACACCGGAGCGGGCGACCCGATCAATTACGGGTCGATCGTCGCGACCGTCTCCGCCCTGACCTGGACGACCGCCGCGCTCGCGGCCTCGACGAGTTGGTCGTTCGGCGTGCGAGCGTTCGACACAGTGTCGGGGCTCGAAGAGCAGAACGTCGACTGCGCGGTGACGATCACACTGAACGCGAGCCGGGCCGACGTAACGAATCAGCCGCCGGCCCCGCTCGCGCTCTCGGCACGGGCGACCGCCGGCGGCGGGGCCGTGCTCGATTGGGTCTACGCGCCGCCCTCAGCCGCGAACGCTCCCACGGGCTTCCACGTCTACGTCGGCGTCGGGGCTCCGAGCTTCGGCTCGCCCGTCGCGACGGTGCCCTACGCGGGCCAAAGGGCTTTCCAGGCGACGCTCTCGGGTCTGACCGGCGGCTCGATCTATGCCGTCGCCGTGCGCGCCTACAACGCGATCGCCGAAGAGCAAAACGCGAATCTCGCGACCTTTACCGCAGCATCGACCGCGCCGACGTCGGTGCGGAATCTGACCGCGACGGCGACGTCGCAGGGAGCTTGACGCAATGCGAGATTACGATTGCCTGCAAGCGATCCAAACGCTCCTCGGGGCGACGGGCTACTTCGACGCCGTGTACATCGGGGGTTTGCCGGAGAGACAGGGACAGAGCTCGAGCGACTCCGCGGCGGCTGCGCTCGAAATCGCCGGCTGGGATGAGATCGACGCCTACGACGATTTCGCCTCGATCGACCAAAAACGCTCGGTGCGCTGGACGCTCACCCTCATGTCCCGCGACCCGGACCCCGAAATCAGGGATCGCAAAATCGATCAGCTCTACAACATCGCCGCGAACACGCTCGACGGCGTTTCGTTCGCTGCCGGGTGCGTGCCCTCACTCTCTAAATTGAGACGAGGGAATTACCAGCCCGCAACGCCGCCCGAACGCCGGATGACCGTCCAAGGCGAGTTCGAATACTTCGTCGGCGGGTTCGATTTACATGACACTTCAGATTAAAGGCTCTTCATGCCAGCGACCAAACTCCAACTCAATTGGACCGCGGTCGGGTTCACCCCGACGGCGGGCGTGTTGACCACGATCGCACACGTTCAGAACGTGCACATCGATCCGGGCGGGGAGCTATTGCCCTACTCGGGTGGCCTCGACCGCTTTCCCACCGTGATCGTCAACGCCTACAACAACCCCTCGGCCACCGTCGAGTCAGGAGACATCGCCACGATGCAGGGCTTCTCGCCCGGCACCGTCGGCATTTTCACCGCCACACACAGCGACGCGGAGCTCGCGGCCGGCGGGGCGATCGTCTACACGCTCTCGAACGCGATCGTCAAAAACAACCCGTCGTCGGGCGCGCACCGCCAATACGGCTCGGGCTCGCTCTCGTTCCTCGCCTACTCCTCCGACGGCGTGACCAACCCGCTCGCCTTCACTCGCGTTTAATTGAAAGGCTCCGCTGTGAACGAAACGCTCCTAGCAACCGCCGCGTCGGAACGCTCTCGACCCGACGCGTTGCAGCTCCCCTATGCGTGGGTCAAAGGCGCTTCATCGCGCTCGCGGCTCGATTCGATCCTCGACCCCGCCGAGGAGATTCTCGGCGTCAAAAACGCGTGCGCGCGGCATCAAGGCGGCTTCATTTTCGTCGCGCCCGACATCGAGGCGACGCTCTTTTTCCCGAAGTCGCACCCGCTTGCCGACCAGCCCCGTTACATGTGGGTTGCGCACCCCGACGGCTCGCGGCGCGGCTTCCTGGTTCCCGAGGCGCAGCAACCCCAATGAACGAAACCTCGGACGCAGCGCCGCGCGCCTGCAACGAGATCCGTCGCCGCGGCCGCGATTGGGTCGAGGGCGTTTGGATCGCACTCGACAACGGCGAGCGCTGGTCGTTCCGCAAGCCGACACTCGAATTCCGAGCACAGCGCGGCGAGGGCGGCAAACTCGCGTTCACGAAAACGAAGCGCTGTTGCGGCCCCGGCTTCGATGAGCTGGTCGAGGAGTTTTTGGTCGCCGGCGACGCGCTCGCTCGCGTGGAATTGCGGCTCGCGTTCGCCGAGCGGATGCTGCTCGCGAACTACGACCTCGACGATGCCGAGCTTACGGCGCTCTTGCCTTTGCGGGGCGAACAGGCCAACCGCGACATGTGGGACGCGATCGTTGATTGCGCGCTCGGCAACAGCCCAAAAGCTATGGCCTCTGGCTCCGAGCCGTCGTGAGAATGGCCGGCGTCGGAGGCGAAATCGAACGCGAAGAGGCTGAGGCGATCGCCGGGATGATGGTCGCGACGGGCCGCGCGCCGCACCCCGCGACATGGGTCGACTGGATGCAGGCGCGTTGCTCAAGCGCCGCCGTCGAGGGCTTGTTTTGATGGACGATTTAACGATCCAACTCAAGCTCGACAACAGGCAGGCGAAGCAATCGTCGACCGAGTTCGCGGAACATCAGAAGACGAACGAGGCGGGGGTCCTGGCCGACCAGCAGGCCGCGGAGCGGGGTAAGCTCGACGGGATCAAAAGATCGAACCGCGAACGCATCGCATCGCAGATCCAGACGCTCGAAGCGGAGACCGCGGCCGCGCGGCGCGGCGCGCAGGCACAATCCGAGGCCGTCAAGGGCGTCAACCTCGCGGCGGCCGAATCGTCGACGCGCGCGGCGGCGATGGTCGGGGTGGCGATCGGCGCCGCGACGCAAGGCTTTCGGGAGCTATTACAGCTCGCCCACGGCGTCGGCCAGGCCGTGACCGACGCGCAGCGCAAACAGAAGGAGCTCGCGACGGGCTTCGGCGAGTCAAGGGACCAGCTCCGCGAGCTGGCGACGCTGATGGACCGCAGGGCAGACGACGAATTCGCGATCGACGTCGCGCAGTTCGGCGCGGCGACGGGCCTTAGGCAACCCGAGTCGAAAGCCTTTCTGACCGAACTCTACAACGCGGGCGCTCAGTACAAAGGACGCACGATCTCGGACGCCGAATTCGAGCAATATTCCAGGCAGACGGCAAAACTCTCGCTCGCGCGCGGCATGACGATGGAACAAGGCGGTGACCTCGCGGGAACGATCCTCGGGTTCACCGATTACAGCAAGTTCGGCGCTCGGGCGTCGGAGCAGGCGGCCGCGACGATGAATGCGAGCCTCGCGATCCTTGGCCACGGCCAAGGCGCGAATCCCGTGCTCGCCCGGCAGTTTCACATGATCACGGCCGCGCTGCTCAACGAGAACAAAGACTCGGGCGTCTTTAAGAGGCCGGAAGAGGCCGCGGCCGCGGTCTCGATCGCCGCCGAGTTTCACGACGCAGGCGCGTCGGAAATCATCCGCGGCACAGTGCGCGCCCTGCGCGGGTTCGGCAAGGACGACAAACAGTCGCCGCTGCTGGCGCGGGCGGGCATCACCCCGCGCACGAGCTTCGAGGACGCGATCAGGAAGCTAGCCCCGGCCGTTCAGGCCGAGGCGCGCCAACGCAATATTTTGATCGAGGACGTACTCGGCGAGAACTTTGACGAGTTGGGCAAGACGGGCCTCGCCACGTTCATCAACAAGGGCGTATTCGCGGGCGCATTTCAGGAGCGTCGTGAATTCGGGGCCACTGTCGCGGGCTACGATCGGGCCGAGTCGCTCATTCAAGGCTACGAGGGCACCACGTCGGGCCAACACCGGCTCGCCTCCGCGCAAGTCCAGCTTGCCGAGGCCGAGCGCGGACGCGAGACCTCGAAGCTCGAAATCGTCCGCAAGCAGGCGCTCGCGGAGCTGATCCGCCGGCGGGCGATCGACACAACGGGCACGAATATCTCGCGTTACCTGTTCGATGCCGCCACCTTCGGATCGCTCGGTTCGGGCGAGCAACGGCAAATCGACCTCGCGGTGCGCGACATCCTGAATCGACGGACCCCGTCGACGGCCGTCCCCGCGACGGGGCCCCGCGGCCATCTCAACATCAGCGCCGAGGGGCTTCAAGGTGCGTTCAACAGGCAGATGTCAGCCATCGAACAGGCCGGGGGCAACCCGTACGCCGACCCCGTCGTCGCCGCGATCAAGGAACAGACGGCCGTCATGCAGCGATCTGACCCAGCACCGCCCGCGCCTCTGCCAAACGCACCGAGGACGCAAACCCGATGAGCCTTGCGTCAAACATCGACGACGTCGAGAGGCAGATCCAGGCGATCGTCGACGGCTTCGACTTCAGGCGCCCCGGCGTCGAAGGCTCGCTGGCGAGAGACCTGATCGCGACCGCAGCCGAGGCGATCATCGAGCGTTCGATTCCAGACGCCCTCGACCCCAGCGGAGCGCCCTGGCCTGCGAACGAGGCGAAGTATGCGGCCTACAAGGTCAAGTACTTTGAAGCGGATCAGCCGGGCGTCTTGCTCGGTCAAATGCTCTCGCTGGATTCGATGGAGGGCACTGCCTCGGTTGCGCCGCACGCCATCGATTGGACCTACGGCAAGAACGTCCCGCCCGACGCGGCTCGCGTGATCACAGCGATGATCGAGAAAGCCGCCGAGCGGCACATGCAGGCTACCGACCGCGAAAAAGCGCGCTGGTTCACGGACGGGGGACGCAAGTTCTTTGAACTCGACGACGGAATCCGCGCGAGGCTCTACGAAGTGTCGCGCGAGGCGCTGTCGCTGTATCTGCGGGAGGTGACATGATCGCGACTTTCAACGGCGCGACGATCTTCGGCCTAGCGGTCAACATCAACGTCGTGCTCAACCCGCCGGCGGGTCAGGTCACGTCGTTTTTCGGCATCTCCGGGCAACAAAACCTGTTCGGCGGTCTTCGCGGCCGCGTCATTGAATGCGAGGGGCTGCTTGCGGCGCCGGACGTCCCGACGCTGAACGCGGCCAGAGCGACTTTCGAGAGCTACTTGGACGGGTACGCGTACACGCTCGTAGACATCCTCGGCAACGCATGGCCGAACGTGCTGCTCGACCAGTTCGTGCCGGGCAAGGCAATGAACGGCGGCTCGGCCGTCTATTTGCCCTACAGGGCGCTCTTCAGGTCGCTTACCTAAATGGCCTTCAGTCAAGCCACGATAACGTCGGCGTCCGCGTCGCGCGTCGGCGCGGAGCTCGACGTGTCCTGGGTTTCGAGCAGTCCGGAAGGCACGATTTTCCAGGTGTACGTCGCGCGGCGGCTCGCTTGGGCCGGGACCGAGCGGTCGGTCGCGCTGCCCTGGCCGGGGTCGAGGGGCGCGAACATCCCGATCGACGTCGGTACCGTCGACCCGGCCGACGAACACACCGATTATTCGTCGACGCTGCCGGCGATCGCGGGCACGTTCGCCTCGCTGGCATGGCAGGGCGGCTACTTCGAGTCCGCGACGCTCGCCGGCTTCAACGTGTTCATGAGCTCGAGCCCCGGCGCGGCCGTGAACTACGCCGCCGCCGTCGCGACGATCCCCGCGTACGTCGCGGGCCGGGACACGAGCGGTTGGGGGATGGGCGGCTGGGACGAAGGCGGCTGGGGATCGGCGGCAGGGAACTATTCCTGGACGTCGGGCTCCCTCGAGGAGGGCGTCTGGTCCTTCGCGGTCGCCGCGTTCGACGTGGCGGGCAATCAAGACCCCGCGCCTCCGACGGTCTCGGTGACGATCGCCGCGCCGCCTCGACCCCCGGCCGCAGATCCCGGCGGCGCCCGGCTCGCGTACACGTACAACGCCTCGACCTACGAGGCGACGCTCGCCTGGCTTGCTTCACCCTAACCAGAGAGCACCTTGGCCAACCTTTACACGCCTAATATCGGACTCGCGATGCCGGCCACCGGCGACGCGTCTTGGGGCATCACCGCGAACGCTGATTTCACGCTGCTCGATGCGCAGACGCCGCTCGGCGCTCTCGGCTGCCAACCCACCACGCAACCGTCGACATCACTCTACGTGAAGGTTGCCGCCGGGCAGTTCGTGAATTCGACCGGCGCTATCGTCTCGTTCGCGGGGTTCGCCTCGCTATTACTGACCGCGTCCGCGACCAATTACCTATACCTCACCGACGCGGGTGCGATCGTCGTCGACACGACGGGGTTTCCGGCCTCGACGTTCCACGTGCGGATAGCGTCCGTCGTCACGTCGGCGAGCGCCGTTACGTCGGTCACGGACGCCCGCGTGGCCCTCGGCAGCGGCGGCAACAACCTGAACACGGTTTACCTCGCGCTCGCGTCTGGGGGCACCGTAGCGGCCTCAATGACCATTGGGGGCGAGCTCGCGATCTCGAACGGCACGAACACGCCGCTCGTCATCGATCCCGTCGCGAACAAGGTCGGATTCTTCGGCACGCCTCCCGTCGTGAAACAGACCTGGACGACGCTGACTGACTCGACGGGAGGCGTCGCGACCTCGACGTTGACCGACGTCGGGGCGAGCTTCAGCCAAACGACGCTCAACGCCGACTTCGCCACCGTCGCCGCGAAGATCAACCTCCTGTACTCGATCCTGCACGCGTATGGGATGGTCTGATGCCCGGCTCGTTCAGCTTCGACCCCTACCCCGTTCCGCTCGGCACACAAGCCGCGTCGATTTTCGTCGCGCGCTACGACCGCGACGCCGGCTCGTTCGCCATCCTGCCGAACCTGCTCTGCCTGCAAATCGATCACCGCGAGTCCGATCCGTCGTCGGCCCAATTCGCGTACGTGCTCGATTCGACGCTCGCGCAGCCGCCGTTCCCCGACAGTTTCGCCG
>JAJYDB010000204.1 GCA_021777845.1 Planctomycetota bacterium | reverse complement strand
TCTGACGGCAACATCTCGCTCCGCCTCGGCGAGAATCGCGTCCTGTGCACGCCGACGCGCGTCTCGAAAGGCTTCATGAAGCCCGACGACCTCTGCATCGTCGACCTCGACGGCAAGCAAATCTCGGGTACCCGCAAGCGTTCGAGCGAGATCCTGCTCCACCTCGCGATCTTGAAGGCCCGCCCCGAAATTAACTCGTGCGTGCACTGCCACCCGCCGCACGCGACAGCCTTCGCGGTCGCTCACGAGCCGATTCCGAAGTGCGTCCTCCCCGAAATCGAGGTCTTCATCGGCGAAGTCGCGATCTCGCCCTACGAAACCCCCGGCACGCAGGCGTTCGCCGAGACCGTCCTGCCGTTTGTGCACGACACCGAAACGATCTTGCTTGCGAATCACGGCACGATCACCTACGGCGCCGACCTTGAGGACGCCTACTTCAAGACCGAGATCATCGACGCCTACTGCCGGATTTTGATCCTCGCGAAACAGCTCGGCCGCGTGAATTATTATTCCGACGCGAAGGCCGCCGAGCTGCTCAAAATCAAACCCGCGCTCGGCATTAAAGACCCGCGTCTCGAGCTCGGCCTCGAGAACTGCGACCTCTGCGGCAACAGCCTGTTCCGCGAAGGTTACTCCGACTTCGTTCCCGAGCCGCGCGCGTTCATTCCGGACAAGCTCGCCGCGCAGGCCGCCTCGAAGCCCGCCGCGACCGGCGACGCGAGTCTTGAAACGCTGGTCCAGGCGATTACGAACCAAGTGATGGCGGCCATGAACGGCGCCTCGAAGAATTGAACGGCATCGAGCGGATCGGCGGGCCGCGAACCCGCCCCGGAGGAGCCAGTTTATGATTGTCAGCATCATCGGCGGGGGCGGACTGGTCGGGAGCTGCGCGGCCTACGCGCTGCAATGCGGCGGGATCGTGAGCGGGATCGACCTGCTCGACGTCAACGCCGACCTCGCCAAAGGTCAGGCGCTCGACCTCTTGCACGGCGCGCCGTTGGTCGCCGACCAGCGGATTCGCTCAGGCGGCTATGAGCTGATCCCCGCGAGCGACCTCGTTTGCATCACCGCCGGACTGCGTCGCAAGCCCGACGAAAGCCGGCTCGACCTCATCAATCGCAATGTTCTGCTCTTCCTCGACATCCTCGCGAATGTCCAGAAGGCCGGCCTCAAACGCGACGCGATCGTGCTCGTCGTCTCGAATCCCGTCGACGTCCTCACTTATTTGGCGTTGCAAAAGCTCGGGCTGCCCGCACGACAGGTCATCGGCCTCGGCACGCAGCTTGATTCCTCGCGCTTTCGCGGCCTGATCGCCCAGTCGATCGGCGTCGCGCCCACGCAGGTCGGCGCTTTGATTCTCGGCGAGCACGGCGACAGCATGGTGCCGATTTGGTCGAGCGCGCAGGCCGCGGGCTTGCCGCTCGACAAGTATCCCGGCTGGACGTCCGCGCAGGCCGAAGATCTGTTCAAGCGGACCCGCGGCAGCGGTGCGGAGGTGATCAAGCTGAAGCAAGGCGCCGGCTTCGCGGTCGGCATCTCCATCCGCGAAGTGATCCACGCGGTCGCGCTCGACCAGAAGCGGATCCTGCCGGTGTCCTCGCTCGTCGAGGGGGAGTACGGCATCCGCGACGTCTGCCTTTCGGTGCCGACGGTCGTCGGTCGCGGCGGGGCCGAGTCGCGTCTGGAGATCGAGCTTTGGCCGAAGGAGACGTCGGCCTTGCAGCAGTCCGGCCGCGTCCTCCGCGAGACGATCGAACTTGTGTACAAGTCCAACCCCGACGCGGCGAAAAAGACCCCCGCCGCCGGTTCGAGCGCAGCCGCCGCGACCGCGCGGCCCGCGGCGAACGGACCGGCCGGCAAGCCGCGCGTCACGATCTCCGGACGAGGCTGATCCGATGCGAAAGACGCTCGACGACAAACTCGACGCGCTGCGCGCGAACCCCGCCGCGCCGGTGTTCATCCTCGCCGACGCGAAGGACGCCGACATGGCGCACGGCCTCGCCGCGCCGGGACGTTCCCCCGAGTCGCACGCCGCCGAAGGCCGCTTCCGATCGCTGGCCGAGTATCGCGAACAAATGCGGCTGATCACCCAACAAGCCGCCGTCGACATCATGCTCATGTCGGCGAGCTCGAACTCGATGCTCACGATCGAGGAGCGCCTCTTCGACGACTCGACCGTCACGCCGGCCGTCCGCGCCAACGATACCAGCGACATCCACCTCGCGCGCGGCGCGATCTACCCGCAAACCGCCTCGCGACCCTTCCGCACCGCCAGCCTCGACCACATTCAGTGCGGACGCCTCGATTGCGACCCGAGCGAGCGCAACATCGGCGCGAATCTCGGCCTCTACAGCGTCACCTTCAACAATGACATCGAGCGCGACATCGACACCCTCACCCGCTTCAACCTCTTCCGCGAAGAGGCTGAACGCAAGGGGTTCCGCTACTTCCTCGAAGTGTTCGACCCCAACCTGCCGCACGCGATCGACCCTTCCAAGCTCGCCGGCTACATCAACGACATGATCGCGCGGATGCTCGCCGGCGTCGCGCCCGCGGGCCGGCCGCTGTTCCTCAAGATGGTCTATCACGGGCCGAAGGCGCTCGAGGAACTCGTCCACTACGACCCGACGCTCATCGTCGGCGTGCTCGGAGGCGGTGCCGGCACCACCCGCGACGCTTTCCAACTGCTGCACGACGCCAAACAATACGGCGCGAAGGTCGCCCTCTTCGGACGCAAGATCAACGCCGCCGAAAACCAGCTCGCCTTCGTCCGCTTCCTGCGTCTGATCGCCGACGGGGAGCTCGGGCCGGTCGAGGCCGTCAAGGCCTACCACGCCGTGCTTTCCAAGCTCGGTCTGAAGCCGACCCGGCCGCTCGCAGACGACCTGACCCTCACCGAAACAGCCACGAGTTACGCCAGAACCGGCCGTTCCGGCGCCGTCGCGGTGCCTCCGATGCTCGAGGCCGCCCCTGCCCCGACGTCAAACGCCAATGCCCACGCCTGCCGCTGTCACGAGCACGCCCACACGGTCGAAACGGCGCCTACGCCGGTCGCGCAACCGACCGCGAACGGCGTCTTGACCCCGCGCGATGGCCGGCCCGACTTCGCGCGGATGGACGTCGCCGAGCGGCTCGCGTATCACCGCAAGCGGCTCGGCCTTGGCTGATCGACGTCAGTCGGCCCGCGGGATGTCGACCCAAACCCGCTTGGCGTGCGACTCCATCGTCGCGTCGGCGACGATCTGAGCCCGCAGGCCGTCGAGGAAGCTCGGCACGGCGTCGCGACCTTCGACGATCGCCGAAATGAACTCCCAGACGATGTCGTAACGAAAAACGGTGGCGGGCTCGCCGAGGTCGGGGTCGCGCGGGCTCGAGGCCGGCTTCAGGTACTCGCGCGGCGCGGGCACGACGTCGAGGTCGCCGCCGGTCCTTCCAAGCAGGATCGAATTCGGCTCGTGCAGACGGTACACCGCGGTTCCCTCCGAGCCGTTCACCTCCGCCCAGTCGTGCCCGAAGCCGTTCCGCTTGTAGCCCTTCGCGAGCGTCGTCCCCTCCCAGACCCCGGTCGCGCCGCTCTCAAATTCGCCGATCAACGCCGACCAATCGTCGACGTCCGACGGCCTGCACGGCGCGCCGTCGACCGTCCGGTCGCGCGGAGCAAACCGCGCGATCGAGCCGCAAATCCTGCTCAATGGACCCATCAGGTCAAGCGCGAAGTCAATCCGGTGGATCGTGAGATCGTACAGGTCGCCGGCGCCGGCGCGCTCCTTATATTGACGCCAGCCCCAGCTCGTCTCGGGCCAGTCGGTGAACCGCTGCGATCGGAAATGACGCGGCGTCCCCAACGCTCCCGACTTCAGCAAGTGCCGCAGATAGACCATCGCCGGTGCGAATCGATAGGTGAACGCCGTCATGTGAACGACCTTGCCGGCGCGCGACGCATCGAGCATCGCCTTCACTTCAGCGGCGTCGAGCCCGAGCGGCTTCTCGCACAAAACATGCTTGCCGGCTTGCGCCGCGGCGATCGCGATCGGCCGGTGCGTGTCGTTCGGCGTCGCAATGATCACCGCGTCCACGGCGGGCGAGGTGCAGATTTCGATCGCGTCGGTCGAGCCGAGCGCGACGCCCCAGTCGCTCTTGCGCTTCTCGACCAGCGCCGCGTCGGCGTCGCACACGGCCGCGACCTCGGCCCGCGGGTCGAGCTGGAGTGCGGGCACGTGGTGGTAATCGCTGACGGCCCCCGCGCCGATAATCGCGACGCGAACAGGGATATGCGTGGATTTCATGGGCATGTGTTCGCACGGTTTGGGTGTGTTCGAAGCCGACGCGCCGCGGACGGGCGTCGCGCGCGGAGATCAAACCCCGCCGCTTGCATTCGTCCTGCCAGCCTAATATCCTGCCAGGGTCGAAACAACCGGCGTCCGGTCCGAGTGCGAGCCGAAACGCCCCCTTTTTCCCAATCGCGATCCCTCTCGGTTCGATCGAAGGCGACTCATCCGATGGCGAACGACAAGCCCATTCGCGTGGCAATCATTGGACTCGGCTTCGGCGCCGAGTTCATCCCGATCTACCAGAATTACCCCGGAGCCGAGGTGGCCGCGATCTGTCGACGGTCGCAAAAGGCCCTCGACGAATGCGGCGACCGCTGGAAGATCGCGAAGCGCTATACCACGTTCGAGCAGGTTCTCGCCGACCCCGACATCGACGCCGTCCACATCAATTCGCCCATCCCCGACCACGCGCCCCAAAGCCTCGCCGCCCTGCAAGCGGGCAAACACGTCGCCTGCACCGTCCCGATGGCGACGTCGATCGAAGACTGCGGCAAGATCGTCGCGGCGCAACGAGCGTCGGGCAAGGTCTATATGATGATGGAGACCGTCGTCTACAGTCGCGAATACCTTTTCGTGAAAGAGATGTACGACAAGGGCGAACTGGGCCGGATCCAGTTCCTCCGCGGCAGCCACCAGCAAGACATGGACGGCTGGCCCGACTACTGGCCCGGTCTGCCGCCGATGCACTACGCGACCCACTGCGTCAGCCCGTGCCTGGCGCTCGTCGGCAAGCACGCCGAGCACGTCGTCTGCCACGGCTCCGGCCGGATCCGCGAGGAACTGATCCCGCGCTACGGCAGCCCCTACGCCATCGAGACCGCCACTTTCAAAATCAAGGACACCGACCTCGCCGCCGAAGTCACCCGCAGCCTCTTCGACACCGCCCGCCAGTACCGCGAGAGCTTTGACGCCTACGGCAGCAAGAAGAGCTTCGAGTGGCAACAAGTGGAGGGCGAGGAGCCGGTCATCCATACCAAGAGCACACCCGAACACCCGCTCGAAGAACGCGAGATACCGCAACGCGTCCCGGTCCCCGACTACGCCCGCCTTCTGCCCGGACCGATCCAGCGGTTCACGACCAAAGGGGTGTACGACCTCGAAGGGGACCAGCACCTGTCGTTCGCCCAAGGGGGCGGTCACGGCGGCTCGCACCCGCACCTCGTGCATGCATGGCTGAGCGCGATTCGAGGCGAGCGTCCCGCCTTGCCCGACGCCGCAACCTCGGCCAACTGGACCATGGTGGGCATCTGCGCCCACATGTCCGCCCAAAAGGACGGCGAGAAGGTTGTGATCCCAACCTTTTGACGCCGTCTCCTGTACAAACTCGGCCGTGCGCGCCGTAAGTCTATGGTTTGATTGACCGTAGCCTCGATTGGCTTCGTTTCGTCAAGCCACCGAGAACCCGCGCGCGCCCGGCAAGTCCCTCCTCAGCGACCTCGGCGTCGCGACGGCTGCCGCCGCGCCGGCACGCACCTGTACAGAGTCTGAGGTGCGCGCCGTAAGTCTTTGAATTGATTGACCGTAGCCTCGATTGGCTTCGTTTCGTCAAGCCACCGAGAACCCGTGCGTACCCGGCTCCGCCCCGCGCCCGACCGGCCGCCGCCGCAGACACCGGCACGCATGACGCAATGCACGCACTGAACAGCCATGACCCCATCCGACTATTAACCACTTAAGAGATAAGCGTTATCTTGGTCCCGATGATGAGGACCTCCGCGGGCAGGAGGATCGCGATGAAGGTCGGCGGGGTTCCGGGGGGACGGGTCGGTTGTGCTCCCCCCTCGACGATGTGGCCGGCTTTGATACAATATGGCCCGATGTTCACGCGAACTCACTTATATCGGCGCTCGCCGCGAGCTTTGTAAACGACGGGAAGGGACAGGCCGCCCATGTCATCTTCGACGCTGCGCGACGACCTCGCCTCGCTGCGGATCGAACGTAAAGGGTCGCGCACGCAAGCGGAGCCGCGCGGCGAGCATCCGCAGTTTGAGACGCAGCCGCCGAGGTCGCGGCGCGGGGGCGGCATTGGCCTGACGATCGTGATGGTGCTGCTGTGGATGATCCCTCTGGGGGCGATCGCGGGGGGAGGCATCTATGCGTACAAGCAGTACGACATGCTGCGGTCAAAGACGAAGGTGACGGTCGGCGTGGTGCAGACGTTGACGACGGGCGAGGCGGAGAAGGTGTTGAGCGCGAAGGGGTTTTTGAAGGCGCGTCGCGCGTCGAAGATCACGGCGAAGGCGGCGGGTCGTGTGGAGCGGGTGCTGGTCGAGGAGGGGTCGCGGGTGAAGCAAGGGGACGTGTTGGCGACGCTCGAGCACCGCGACCTCGACGCGCAGCTTGCGTCTAAAAAAGCGTCTTTGGATCGCTCGAAGGCGGATCTCGAGGAGGCGCGGGTTGAGCTGGCGGAGAAGACGCGAAAGGCCGAGCGGGCGATGCGATTGTATCGGCAGAGGTCGCTTTCGGCGGAGGAGTTCGAGTCGGCGGACGCGGTGAGGAAGATGTCGGCGGCGAAGGTGGACGGGTTGGCGGCGTCGAACAAGCTGATCGAGGCGAACATTGAGGAGGCGGAGTCGGCGTTGCGCGACATGACGATACTGGCGCCGTTCAACGCGACGGTGGTTGAGAAGGCGACGGAGTCGGGCGAGGTGGTGACGCCGTCTTCAAAGACGATTGTGGCGATCGCGACGCTCGACCAGATGGACGTCGAGACCGACATCGCGGAGAACCTGCTCTCGCGGGTCGCGGTTGGTCAACCGGCGGAAATCTCGGTGAGCGCGATCCCGAACAGGCGATATCGAGGCCGGCTCCGGCAGATCATACCGATGGGGGACCGCGGTCGCGGCACGGTGAAGGTGAAGGTTGAGATCGACGACCCCGACGAGCACCTGTTTCCCGAACTCGCCGCGACGGTGTACTTTTTGCCCGACCAGAAGCGCAGCGAGCGCGACCTCGGGACGTACGCTTACGTGCAGAAGTCGGCGATTTTTGAAGAGAACGGGCACAGTTACGTTTGGGTCGTCGCGGGGAAGACGTCGAGCTTGACCCGACGCGCGATCGAAGCCGCGGTGACGAAAGACGACCTCGCGCGGGTGGAGTCGGGCCTGAAGACGGGGGAGACGGTGGTGCTCGAGCCGTCGAAGACGCTCAAGGAAGGCGAGGTTGTGCAGGTCGAGCAGTGACGCCGCGTTGCGCCCCGGCCGAGATCCGGCGACGTGGGGCGCATCACTTTAGTCTCCATTGAAAAGGATGGTTTCATGGTCGGCCGGCATTCGATCGTTCTGCGCAGGGTCGCGAAGGAGTATCGCCGCGACGCGTTTCGGATCCCGGTACTCGTTGATCTGGACCTGACGGTCGCGGAGGGCGAGTTTCTGGCGCTCATGGGTCCGTCGGGGTCGGGCAAGACGACTCTCTTGAATTTGATCGCGGGTCTCGATCGCGCGACGAGCGGCGAGCTTGCGGTGAACGGCCGCGACCTCGGGGGTTTGAGCGAATCCGAGCTGACCCGCTGGCGGGCGGACAACGTCGGATTCATCTTTCAGCTTTACAACTTGATCCCGGTGCTGACGGCGTTCGAGAACGTCGAGCTGCCGTTGTTGCTGACGCATTTGTCGAAGCGGCGGCGGCGCGAGAACGTGATGACGGCGTTGCGGATCGTCGGTCTGGCGGGTCGCGAGGACCATTATCCGCGGCAGCTTTCGGGCGGGCAGGAACAGCGCGTCGCGATTGCGCGGGCGATCGTGACCGACCCGTATTTGATTGTCGCGGACGAGCCGACGGGCGACCTTGATCGTCAGAGCGCCGGCGAAATCCTCGACCTGCTCGAGCAGCTCAACCGCGAGTTCCAAAAGACGATCGTGATGGTGACGCACGACCCGCTGGCCGCGCGGCGCGCGAGCCGGATTTTGCATCTCGACAAGGGGCAACTGGTCGACGACGTCGTCGCCGAACGTCTAGGAGCCGCGTCTTGAAATTCTTCGGTTATATTCTGAGAAACGCGAGCCGAAACCGGGTGCGCAGCGCGCTCACGATCGCCTCGACCGCGATCAGCCTGTTCCTGATGATGATTCTCGTCAGCTACATGGCGATCATGAGCGAGGTGTCGAGCACGGTGCGGGTTTACAACCGCGTGATCGCGATGAACTCGAACGGGTTCGCGGGCCGGGTGCCGATCGCGCGGGTGCGCGAGGTCGGCGCGATGGACGGCGTGCTCGCGACCACGCCGTTCGTATGGGTCGGCGGCAAGTTCGGCGAGGAGGTTCTGCCGTTCGCGCAGTTCGCCGTCGACGCCGACACGATCATCGACATCTACCCCGAGCTGAAAGTCCCCGCCGACCAGCTCGAGGCCTTCAAACAGGACCGCACCGGCTGCCTGATCGGCCGGAAGCTCGCGAAAGATCGCGGCTTCAAGGTCGGCGATAAGCTCCCCATCAAGGCCGACCTCTACCCGTTCGACCTCGACCTCACGATCCGAGGCGTTTACGACGGTCCCGAAAAAAGCGACAATCGGATGTGCATGCTTCACTGGGACT
>JAJYDB010000203.1 GCA_021777845.1 Planctomycetota bacterium | reverse complement strand
ATCTGTGCGCCAGCCCTGGGCCGCGTCCGACCGCGCCTCGTTGTCGACCTTATTGAACCAGACCTCCTCGCTCTTCGAGACGTGCTCGAGCAGACCGTAATCCCAGACCGCGTGGAGGTTTGTGCCGCGATTGAAGAACCGGACCTGCGTGTCGTTGCCGCCGCGGTCGCCGCGATCGCCCACGTGCAGGGGCTGGTGGACGTCCTCGACGAAGTGGATCAGGAACCGCAGCGCGAGCCGCTTCTTTGCGGGCGAGGCCGCGGGGTCGACGACGACTTTGCGAAACTCATCGATTTTCGAGACGACGCACCCCTTCGCTGGGCAGAAGCGGTCGTCGTAGCTCGGTTCGTCGATCGAGACGTTGACGTAGTGCCACGAGTTCGCCTCGGGGTGGCTGCGACGGTTCTCGTCGGCCCAGGTGGAAGCGTCCGAAAGGGTCTCCCCGGGCTCGAGAATCGCGCGGACGGCCGCCGCGGCGCGGGGAGTCAACAAGCCGGCGGCGACCCGTCCCGAAACGCGATGTCCCAAGCGTCCCCACGCCCAGGCGGGAGCCGGCGGCAACACCGCCGCCGCCGCGCACGCCGCCGCCGTCGCACTCAGAATCAGTCGCTTGTTCATGGTGCATCTCACTTGAGGATCGTGCCCTTACCCGCCGCCGCTCTGTTTCGACTCATACACGTCGGTCGGCTCGAACACGCGCTCGGCGTCGGCGATCAGCCCGCCGTCGACGTCGACCTTCCTCCAAAAGCACGACCGATAGCCTTGGTGGCACGCGCCGCCGACCTGCCGGACGCCGATCAAGAGCACGTCGCCGTCGCAGTCCAGATGGATCGACTGAACGTGCTGGACGTGTCCCGAGGTCCCCCCTTTGTGCCAGAGCGAGGCCCGCGACCGCGAATAAAAATGAGTCTGGCGCGACGTCCACGTCCTCGACAGCGAGTCGGCGTTCATCCACGCGACCATCAAGACCTCGCCCGTGGCGGCGTCTTGCACGATCGCGGGAACGAGTCCTTGCGCATCCCAACGGATCATGTCGAAGAACGCCGGTGCTTTGGCTTCGTTATGCATCGTGGTCGCTCGCGGCGGATTGAAGGATGGTGCGCGCCCTGTGCGCGACGCCGGGCCGGTCGGCCGCCTCGGCGAGTTCGACGGCCCGCTCCGCGAACGCCGCGGCGAGATCGGGTCGGCCGTTGTCGACGAACGTGAGCGCGGCGTCGAGCGCCGTTTCCTCGGGCGCGTCGTCGGCGTCGTCGAGCATCTGCTCGTAGATTACGGCCGCCTCGTCGCCGCGGTCGATCCGCGCGAGAATCTCGGCCCGCCATTGTCGGAACGTCGCGCGACAATCGCCGCCGGCGAGCGCCTCGGCGACGGCGAGCTCGTCGACGGCGGTTTGCGGCGTGCCGCGGCGCAGCTCGAGCCGGGTCAAGTTCGCGAGGATCGCGCGTGCGTCGTCGCGGTCGAGCAAGTCCTCGGCGCGGTCGATCGCCTCGCGTCCGAACCGGGCGGCGAGCGCGTCGTCGCGGAGGCCGTCGGCCGAGCGGAAGGCCTCGACGAGCCGGTGGGGATCGAGCGCCGCGGCGTCGAGCGTCTCCAACACCGCGGCCGGCGCGCAGGCAAGGTCGGCGTCGTCGACGGTGCTCCGATCAACCGGATCGAGCCCAAGACGTCGCCGCAGACGGTCGAACGGATAGCCCTCGTACGGCAGCCGCGGGCGCGTGCCCAACTCCTCGCGGACGCGGACGACGGCGAGCAGTCGCGCGCGGCTTGCGAGGTCGCCGTCGCGGGCCGCGCGCGCCGCCTGCCGAGGCGACATCCCGTTCAGGCCGTGACGCGGCTTGTGAATCCAACGGTTTTCGTAGTAGTCTTCGATCAGCTCGCGACGCAGACGCGACTTGGTTTCGGCGTCGGCGCGCGGCGGGATCGCGGCGTCCCAGATTTCGTGGTCGAGGGCGGCGAGCGGGACCGGCAGATCCTCGCGGCTCGAGGCCGCGGCGACGTCGTTGTAAATCAGATCGAGCCGTTCGAGCGCGTCCTCCAAGGCGGCGGGATGCTCGGCGATCAGCCAAAACCGGTCGCCCTCGGCCTTCACGACTCCGAGAAAACGCGGCAGTTCGGCGAGCCTCGACGGGTCGTCGTCGACCGCGTCGATCGGCCGGTCGAAGAGGTTGAAGTCGGCGGCCAGAGCGTCGGCGGAGGCGGCGACGCAGCGCGCGCGCGGCTCGTCGCGGAGTCGAGCGGCGACGTTCGGCAGCGTCGTTTGGACGTAGCCGAGGTAGTGTTTTTCGTCGAGCGCGGCGCGATCGTCGAGCCCCGCGCGAAGGATCTCGGCGATCGCCCAGGCGTCGACGGCGGCGTCGAGGTCGCGCGGCGCGTCGAGATCGACGACGCGGCCGAGGGCTTCGATCGCCTCGGCGTTGCGGCCTTGCCAGGCGAGCGTCGCGGCGAAGTTGTACCACGCGGCGGAGTCGTCGGGGTCGAGCTCGGTCCAACGCTCGTAGGCGGCCGAGGCCTGGGCGAGCGGGTCGGCGTTCGAGGTTCCGCTCGCGGCGAGGCAGGCGTCGCGGAGGGCGCGGGCGTCGGCGTCGCGGGGCGGGCGAAGACGTGCGAGGTCGCGGCGCGCGGTCGCGGGGAGCGCGAGGTCGCCGTCGAGCGCCGCCAGCCGCGCGCGGGCCTCCTCGTGGTCGTCGCGGTGCCGGAGCGCCTGCCGCCAGGCGACGCGCGCCGAGTACGGACGGTTACGCGACAGCTCGCGCACGCCGCGACGCGTCAACTCGTCGACGAGCGACTCGGCGCGGCGCGTCTCGGAATCGCCGGCGGACATGACCACGACTGGCCCTCGAATCCAAAAGGCGGGTTCGCGCCCCGGCGGTCGCGGCGAGCGCGGGGGGTTCGTCTCAGACGTCAACGTCCCGGGATAATCAGCTTCGACCGTTCCGGGGATTCGGACGCGGCGGACCCGCCGGGGGTCCAAATTCCGCCCTTCGCGCCGCCGCCGCCGCCGGTATCGGACCCGGGGGTCCAGATGCCGCCGCGCGTCGCCGCGGCGCCGAGCTCGCCCGCCGCCGTCGTCACCCGCGGCCCGTGCTCGGCGAGCAGCATCCGCAAGATGCGGGTGTCGAGCATCACCTCGGACGGGTTCTCGGGGTTCGCCGTCGGCTGGACGAAGCCAAGCTCGACCAAGTGGCGGAGGATGATCGCGCCCGCGTTTTCGTCGCCGCGGTAGCGATCGAGCACCAGCGCGAGCTCGGGGACCCAGACCTCGGGCTCGACGGTCTGAGTCCGCAAACGGATCTCGGTCATCTCCCAATGGGGCGCGGCGAATCGGCGAGTCGTGTCGGTCTCGGCGGCTCGGCCGCGGGCGAGCCACTCGGCCGCCTCGTCGAAATCGCCTCGGCTCGCGAGCAAGTTGATGAGGAGCGTGATCCGCGTCCGCGACTCGAGCGTCGCGGGCTCGTCGCGCGGCATCCGCTCGATCAACGCCCGCAAGGCGCGCTCGAGCGCCGGCCTGACCACGTTGGCGCGGGCCCGGGCCTCGTAGAGACTCAGTCGCGCGTCGTCGAGCCGCGCCGTGTCGATGTCGATCAGGCGGCTCAAATGGACGGCGGCGAGGTCGATCGTCGACGGGTCGAGTGCCGGCTCGCCGGGGATGTTCAGCTTGCCGCGGAGGGCTTCGACCTTCTCGAACTGCTCCGCCGTGAGACAGTCGTCGCGACGCAAGAGCAGCGCGGCCCGCAGCGGGACTTCGGCGTCGCCGTCGAGCGCGGCCTTCTTCGGCGTGCGGTTTTTGAGGGCGCGAAACGGCGTGTTCGGCCAGACTTCGGCATCGATCCGGCGGCGCTGGTCGCGCGCCAGCCGCTCGTCGAGCGCGAGGTCGATCATCGCGGTCGACTGCCACTCCCAGGCGAGCGCGAGCTGTTCGCGATTGACGCGTCCGACGACCTTCATCTTCGGATGCGCGGGCGGGATCGCATCGCCGGCGACGGTCCGAAAGCGCTCGCCGAGCGCGTCGAGCCGGCCGTCGTCGAACGCCTCGACAACCGCGATCTCAAGGCCGACCAAGAACCGTCCCTGCACGAGCGGGATGTCGGCCGCGTTCAAGTCGAGACGGCTCAGGAAGGCATCGGCCGGCAGCGCGGCGCGGTCGAGAACGCAGAATTCAAGGACTTCGGGCGAGTGATCGTCGGACTCGTCGATCGGCCGCGGGTCGTACTCGACGATCGACTTGTCGGCGCGGAGCGCGGCGAGCAGCTTCTCGCGGGCGCGGAGCGGCCAGATCCACTGGATGCGTTCGACGCGATCGTCGCGGCGGCCGGGGTCGATCGTCTGACAGAGCGCCTCGAGCTCGACGGCCTCGTTCGTGACGCCCATGCGGGCGATCGCCTGGCGGAGGCAAGCGGTCGCGCCCGCGTCGTCGCCGACGTACATCCGGCACAGACCGGCGTTGACGCCGCAGGCCACGGCGAGGTCGGCCTCGTGAGTCGCGTCGGCCGAGAGCAGGTCAAACGCCGCCGACGCCGCGTTCCAGAGCCCCTCGCGCGCCCATCCGAGCGCCGCGTCGAAGCGTGCGCGACGCGCCGCGTCGAGCCGCTCGGGCGCGTCCTTGAACGGGTAGTCCTGCTTCATGATCACCGGGACGTTCGGCGAGCCCATGAGTGCTCGGAGCGGCCCGCCGACCTCCTTGTCCTCGGGATCGAGCCGCGACGCGAGCCGCAGATGTGCCGCCGCCGCCGCTTTGCCCGCATCGAGAAAGAGACGGCCGATCCCCTCCGCGGCCCGCGCGAACGCCGCGCGACGTCCCGGCGCGACCGCCGTCAGCGCCTGCTGCAAACGCGCCGCGCCCGCCGCCGCGCCGTCGAGCTGAGCGTCGAGGCTCACCAGATAAAGGTGCGACGAAAAGTGCTCCGGATGCACCCGCAGGGTGTCGATCAACACCGTGCGCGCGCCGGGAAGGTCCTCGCGCTCGATCAAGACCGCCGCCTTGTTCGAGAGCAGCAGGGCGTTGCCCGGATGTTTTTTCAGCCCCTCGTCGAGCGACTCGACCGCGGCGTCATACTGACCGCTCTGAACCAGCCGGACCGTCTTCTGAAGGACAGGCTCGACCTTCTGGCAGCACCACTTGTATTTCTCACCGCTGCCGCACGGACACGGCGCATACGGTTCAATCGGAGCCATCGCGCGACCATCCTTACGAAACGTCCGAACACATTTTTGAGGCCCCCCACACACTAGCAGACGCGCGTCGGCGGCGTCCAGTCGCGGGGGTCGGCCGGCGTGCGGACAATATTCTTGAGAAATCTGAAATGACGGACCGTCCGGCGGGTCGCTACGCTTGAGGAAGACCACGACCGGGGAGGGATGAAGCTCATGACGCGCGCGGCGAGAACGGCTCCCGAGGAGACCGGCGGTCGACCGCGGGTGCTCATCATCGACGACAGCCCGCTCGACCGCGCGGTCTACGAGCGGACGCTCCGCGACTTCGACCTCCGCTTCGAGACGAGCGGCGAGGCGGGCCTGGCGCGGCTCGCGGCCGAGGAGTTCGACCTCGTGCTGCTCGACTTTCAGCTTCCCCGGATGGACGGCGGCGAGGTGCTCGAGCAGATCCGCAACGAGCTGAAGCGCGACGTGCCGGTCGTGATCGTGACCGGCGGCGGGTCGGAGAGCGTCGCGGCGAGCCTGTTCCGTCTGGGGGCGCTCGACTACGTCACGAAGGACGACCTGCTCACGCCGAGGGTCCGCTCGGCGGCGCTGGGGGCGATCGAACGGCACTGGCTCGACCGCGCCCGGCTCGCCGCCGAAGGCGAGCTGCGCAGCCGCAAGGACGAGCTCGAAGCCGCGCTCCGCAGGCTCCAAGAGGCGCAGGCGCAGCTCGTGCACAGCGAGAAGATGGCCTCGCTCGGGCTGCTCGTGGCGGGGATCGCGCACGAGATCAACAACCCGGTGGCTTATGTCGCGAACAACCTGGCGGTGCTTTCGCGCGACGTCCGCGCGATCGCCGACCTGACGCGAGGCTACCGCGACGCGCTCGGCGCCGCGACGCCCCCCGCGCTCCGAGAGGCCGAGCGCCGGCTCGACCTCGACTACACCCTCGCGAACCTCGAACGCCTGCTCGAAAGCAGCCGGCAGGGGGTCGGCCGCGTCCGCTCGATCGTCGACGGACTCCGCGACTTCGCCCGCCTCGACGAGGCCGAACGCAAGCCGATCGACCCGAACGAGGCGATCCGCGTCACGCTCGAAATCGTGCGGTATCAGATGAAGCTCAAGGACATCCGTTTGGTCGAGACCCTGAACGCGCGCGGCGTGCTCTGGTGCTTCGCCGGCAAGCTCAACCAGATGTTCCTCAACATCCTTTTGAACGCGATCCAGGCGGTCGGGGAGGGGGGGACGATCGAGGTCGCGTCGCATTCGGACGAGGCCGCGCACGCCGTTCGATACGAAATCTCCGACGACGGCCCGGGCATCCCGGCCGCGATTCGAGGCCGGATCTTCGACCCGTTCTTCACCACGAAGCCGCAGGGGGTCGGCACCGGCCTCGGCCTTTGGATCAGCTACGACATCGTCGAGCGGCACGCCGGCGAGATCGAGTTCGAGACCGCCGAGGGCCGCGGCACCAAGTTTATCGTGACCCTGCCGGCCCGCCTCCCGAGCGACCCCGCCTAGCGACCGACCGGTCGCCGGATTCGACGCCGCGGCGCGCTTGATTGCGGCGACGGGGGCGCGCGGGATAAAATGGGTTTGCGACCACGAACCGAAGCCGACGAGAATTCTTGACAATGTCCGACACGACCGCGACTCGTCCCGAAACCTTGAAGCCGGAGGATCCGCCGTCGACCGCGGAGCCGGGGGCGCATCCCGCCCGCGCGCCGCAAGCGTCGACGCACGCCGGACAGCACGGACACCGGCCGGCGTCGTCGCAGACGGTGCCCGCGACGCTCGTCCCCGCCGTCGGCTGGCACTTCCTCCACCTCTATTATCGGGTGGACCGCGCGGTCTTGGCCTCGATTCCCGAGCGGACGCGGCGGCGCGGGCGGGAGTCGATCGCGGCGGCGCTCGATCCGCAGCGGGCCGGCGCGCCGGCGCAGCTCCAATGTTTCGCGGTGCCGGGTCACAAGGCCGACTTCGGTTTGATGGCGGCGGGGCCTGATTTGAAGGCGCTGCACGCGGTGCAGACCGCACTGCAGGCGAGCGAGTTCGGCCCGGCGCTGATCCCGACCTACTCGTTCTATTCGATCACCGAGGTCTCCGAGTACGTGCCCGACGTCGAGGAGTACGGCCGGATTCTCCGCGACCGCGAAGGGGTCGACCCCGAGAGCGCCGTCTACAAGGCGAAGGTCGCCGCCTACGCCGAGCGGCTCGGGCCGATGAATCACCAGCGTCTCTATCCCGACTTCCCCGAATGGCCGTGCCTCTGCTTCTACCCGATGAGCAAGATGCGCGACGGCGACCAAAACTGGTACACGCTGCCGTACGAGCGCCGGTCCGAGATGATGAGCGAGCACGGCCGCAGCGGGATGAAGTTCGCGGGGAAGGTGAGCCAGTTGATCACCGCGTCGACGGGTCTCGACGACTGGGAGTGGGGCGTCACGCTCTGGGCGCGGAATCCCATTTATTTGAAGGACATCGTCTACACGATGCGGTTCGACGAGAGCTCGGCGCGGTACGCGCTCTTCGGCGACTTCTACTTCGGCTACCTCCTGACTCCGCGCGAGCTGATCACGACGTTGCGAATTTAAGTCGGAGCGGGTTGTCGTCGGCGTCGCGGAGGCCGCGTTTGACGGTGCGGAGAGCGTGCTTAGGTCGCGCGAGGCGCTCGTTGCGGACGGCGTCGAAGGCGGCGGCGCGGGCGTGGTCGCGGTGGTCGCGAGCGTGGGTCGGCGGCGCGGCCGGCGGGCGGGGAGTCTGCGCGGCGGGCGCCTCGGGGAGCGCGAACCGCCGTTCGGCGGCGTGCGCGACGACGCTCGAAGCGGGCGTCGCGAGCGTTGGGGCGGCGAGCGATTGGGAGGCGAACGGCGTGCCGGGCGCGCTCAATCCGGCGGGCGTGGGCAACGGCCCGATCACCCCTTGCGACTCGAGGAGCGCGACCGCGGCGAGCGGACCTTCGAGCGGCAGGTCGAAGTAGTTCGTGGCTCCGAAGCTCGCCACCGAGCCGCCGCCGGGCGAGTCGATGAACCACTGCGCGGTCGACGGCCGGAAGACCGCGGGGACGACGTGTCCGATGCCGGTGTAGTCGCCGGGCGCCGGGAGGTCGAGGTAGTTCGTCCCGCCGAAGTTGACGATGCGTCCGCCGGTCGGCGAGTCGATCAGCCACTGACCGGTCGACGGCCGAAACACCGCGGGCTCCGCGCGACCGCTGCCTTCGTAGTCGCCCGGCACGGGGATGTCGTACAGATTCGGCGCGCCGAAGGTGACGATCCGGCCGCCGCCGGGCGAGTCGATCAACCACTGACCGGTCGAAGGTCGAAACACCGCGAACTCGGCGTGACCGACGCCGTCGTAGTCGGCCGGCACGGGAATGTCGTATAGGTTCGGCGCGCCGAACGAGACGATCTCGGAGGAGCCGTTCGGGAACAGGATCAGCCACTGGGCGGTGCTCGGGCGGAAGACCGCGAGGTCGGTGACGCCGTTGCCTCCGTAATCCGCGGGGACCGGGATGTCGCTGAGCTGCGGCGCGCCGAAGACCTTCACGAACGCCGCCCCCTGCGGCTGCTCCGCGATCCACTGCGCCGTCGACGGCCGAAACACCGCCAGATCGGACACGCCCGCGTTGCTGAAGTCGACCGGCGCCGAATAGATCCGCATCGAGAACGCAGGTCCGACGGGACTCGTCACGCCGCTCGGGTCGACGACCTGAAACGCATACGTGTAGCTGCCGGTTGCGAGCGCC
>JAJYDB010000202.1 GCA_021777845.1 Planctomycetota bacterium | reverse complement strand
GCGGGCGCGGCGGTCGGCCAATACGGCACGATCAAGGGTCGATTGGTCTACGGCGGCGAGAAAGCCCCGGCGGCGAAGGTGCTCGTGCCGGTCGGCGGGGCGTCGAAGGATCCGTCGGTCTGCGCGTCGAAGACGGCAATCGTCTCGGACGCGCTCAACGTCGACCCGAAGACGCTCGGCATCGAGTTCGGCGTGGCGTACCTGGTCCGACCGAAAGGCTCGAACCCCGAGGCCGCCAAGAAACTGCTCGAGCAACACCCGACCGTGGAGATCGACCAGAAGAACTGCCGGTTCACGCCGTACACGACGGCGATGTTTCAGGATCAGTCGATCAAGTTCAAGTCGACCGACCCGGTCGGCCACAACGTCCACATGACCGGCTTCAACAACTCGTTCAACCAGATGATCGCGGCGGGGTCGCAAATCGAGCAAAAGGTGACCGCCGAGCGTCGCGCCGTCACCTTGACGTGCGACATTCACCCGTGGATGTTGGGCTACATCTGGATTTTCGACCATCCGTTCTTCGCGATGACGAAGGCGGACGGCTCGTTCGAGATCACCGGCGTGCCCGCCGGGACGCAGAACCTGGTCGTCTGGCAGGGGAGCGTCGGCTACGCGACTCCGAAGGGCGCGAGCGGCGTCAAGGTCGAGGTGAAGGCGGGCGAAGTCACCGACGTCGGCGACATCAAGCTCGACCCGTCGAAGGTGAAGTGAGGCGAGAAGGCACGCGCGGTCGCGGGCGGGTTTGACCGCGGCCGCATTTTTTTTTTGCGCGGTGAAGTGGACGTCGCGGTCGATCTCGCGGGTCGGGCGCGATAGAATGATGAATGTTGGTTGAGCATTTTCAGGAGGTTGAGACGACCGTGATGGGGTCACGTCGAACCTGGGCGCGATTCATGCAACTCCTGGGTTTGCTGATTTTGCCCTTCGCGGTCGTTTCCGAGTTGGTTGCCGCCGTCGGATTAGGCAAATCCCTGTTGATTTCGGCGGGCGGCATGTTGCTTTTTTACACAGGCTATCAGCTTCAGCATCGAGAGTGAGCGGCTTGCCTCTTTTGCGGGCGGCGGCGTCCGCTTTTATTGGCAGTGGTTGGCGAGTGGGGTGGTTGCGGCGGCGTCGGGACGCTGCGTGCGCGTCTGACGCTGTATGTAAAGGTTGATCGGCTTGAGATTTGCTTCTGATTCATTTGGAGTCGGCGCGGGTAGTGAGTTCCGCCGCGGCGCGGGAGTGAACCGGAGGCGGGAGCCGCGTGGGGGTTGCGGGCGGAACCCGCGGGGTGGGGGAAGTTTGAGGAGGCGAGCCGGCTGCACAGCGCGACGTTGAGAGCTTCGTGCCATGCCCTGAACGACCTGGACACCGGACCGAAGTCGTTCCGGCGTCGAGCCAAGGCGATCATCATGCATCGATTTGAAGGATCTCGGCGGTCAGTACGCGGATGGACGATCCTGCTTGCGGTCGGGGTTGTGATCGCGGTCGTCGCGCCTGCGAGTGCGCGTGCTTGGCAGGAACCGCCGCGGAGCGCGACGAAGTTTTATCCGGATTTCAGCGACGACGCCGACTTGTTGTTGCGGAACGCGGCGGGTCACGTTGCGGCGGAGCAATGGACCGAGGCGGTTGCGATTTACAGGCGGATCATCGAGCAGTACGGCGACAAGGTGGCGCGTCTGCCGAAGGACGAGCCGGGGGCGGACCCGACGGGGGAGTCGACGTTGTACGTCGACCTGCGTCAATTCTGCCAGCGGCGTCTGGCGGCGTTGCCAGCGGAGGCGCGAGCGATCTATCGGTCGCAGGTGGACGAGCGGTCGCGTCGATGGTTTGAGGAGGGGTCGCGGGGTCGGGACCGGGCGTTGTTGCGTCGGGTGGTGGACGAGGCGTACTGCGGGTCTTGGGGGGACGACGCGCTCGAGATGCTGGGCGACCTGGCGTTCCAGGACGGCCGTTTCGACGAGGCATTGAGCGCGTATCGGCGGCTGGCGCCTGAAGCCGGCGCGCGTCCGACGGGTCTGCCGCATCCGGATCCTTCGATCGACCTGGGGCGGGTGGCGGCGAAGGCGTTGTTGTGTCGCGCGGCGCGGGGGGTGGACGCGCCGGGCGCGTCGGACTTGGACGCGTACGCGCGGGCATATCCGAAGGCGGCGGGCGAGTTGGCGGGCAGGAAGGGTCTGTACGTCGCGACCTTGAAGGCCGCGCTTGCGGACGACGCTTTGGCGCCTCCGGCGCGTCCCGACGGGCGTTGGCCGACGTTTGCCGGCGCGCCGACGCGGACCCGCGTGATGCCCGCGACGATCGACGTCGGCACCTTGCAGTGGCGGGTGCCTCTGAACGCGTTCGACCCGTATCGGAACGTCTATCGCAACGTGCGCCAGATGGGGATGGGGAACCCGCGGACGCCCGACGCGCGGATGCTGTTGGCGTATCACCCGATCGTCCTGGGCGACCAGGTGGTGGTTTGCGACGACAACGCGATCACGGCGTACAACTTGAACGACCGCGCGAATCGCGTGCCCGACGGCGCGCTGGTCGAGCACAAGCCGCTCTGGCGTTACGAGAATCAGAACACGTCGGCGCCGCCCGCGATGCGTCCGCAAGGGCTGCCTCGATTCACTCTGACCGCTTACGGGGACCGGATCTTCGCGAAGTTCGGCGCGAATTATTTGGGGTTTCCCGGACGGATGCCGGGTTTTGGGATGGGGGGCGGGAACACGTTGCCGAGCTACATCGCGGCGGTCGACCGCGCGACCGACGGCAAGTTGTTGTGGAAGCTGTCGTCGACGCAGGTGGCGTTGCCGAAGCGCGTCGCGGAGGGGGGGAATCGGCACGCCGGGTTCGAGGGGACGCCGGTGGCCGACGCGCGGCACGTTTACGTCGCGATGACCGACCGTCGCGAGCTGACGTCGACGTACGTCGCGTGCCTGGACGCGGAGACCGGCGCGACGCGTTGGGTGCGATACTTGGGCGCGGCGTCTTCGGACGCGGACAACGTGATGGTCGGCATGGGGATGATGGGCGGCGGCAACTCGTGGCCGAGCTCGGGCGACTTCGGTCATCGCTTGCTCACGCTCGACGGTCCGACGCTCTACTATCAGACGAATTTGGGCGCGATCGCGGCGCTCGACGCCGAGTCGGGGGCGTTGCGTTGGGTGGCGACGTACCCGCGTGTGGAGCGCAACGGTTCGTCCGACCGCGACCTGAACCCGGCGATCGCGCACGACGGTCTGGTGATCGCCGCGCCCGACGACGCGCAGTCGATTTTCGGGTTTGACGCCGCGACGGGTCGGATTGTTTGGAAGACCGCCCCGGTTCCCGACGAGGTGAAGCTCGCGCACCTGCTGGGGGTGTCGAAGGGGCGTCTGGTGGCGACGGGCGACCGGGTGTTGCTTTACGACGTGAAGACGGGCAAGCTGTTGCACGTTTGGCCCGACAGCGGTCGCTCGTTCGAGGGGTATGGTCGCGGGTTGCTGGCGGGGGACAAGATTTATTGGCCGACGCGGGGCGAGATTCACGTGCTCGACCAGACGAGCGGGGTCCGCGAGGGGCCGCCGATCAAGCTGTCCGAGCGGTTTCAGACGACGGGGGGCAACCTGGCGGTCGGCGACGGCTATTTGATCGTGGCGCAGGCCGACGCGTTGGTGGTGTTTTGCCAAAACAGTCGTTTGATTCAGCGTTATCGCGAGGAGATCGCGCGGGCGCCGGAGCGGGCGTCGAATTATTACTGGCTGGCGCAGGCCGCGGAGGCGACGGGGGACGACGCGGCGGCGCTCGACGCGTTGACGCAGGCGTTGCGGCGGGCGCAGCCGTCGGAGATGATCGACGGCGGGTTGTTGGTGGACGGGGTCCGTGATCGCCGCTACGCGTTGTTGACGAAGCTGGCGGCGGCGGCGCGGGCGAAGGGTGATTTGACGGGCGCGGCGGATCGTTTCGAGGAGGCGTCGCGGGCGGCGCGCGGGCCTCGCGACCGTTTGCGGGCGTTGCTGTCGCTTTCGGAGGCGCAGTCGGCGCGCGGGCGTCCGCGGGACGCGGTGGCGACGTTGCAGAATCTGCTCGCGGACGAGGGTCTGCGCGGGTTGCAGCTCGCGGTTGAGGACGGTCATCGGAACGTCCGGGCGGACTTGCTGATCACCGACCGGTTGGCGACGGTCCTGCGCGAACAGGGTCGCGCGTATTACGAGCCCTACGAGCAGGCTGCGCGCCGGCAGATCGAGGCGGGCATCGCGGAGAAATCGACGCGTCGTTTGGAGCAGGCGGCGCGATTGTACCCTGTGTCGGAGGCGTTGCCCGAGGCGTATTTGGCGCTCGCGACGCTGCACGACGCGGCGGGCCGGCCCGACGAGGCGGCGCAGTCGTATCGCAGGCTGCTCGCGGGGGCGGTGAACGACGAGCAGCGCGGCCGGGCGCTCTGGGGTCTGGCGCGCAGTTACGAGGCGCGGAAGCTCTGGGTGCCGGCGCGCGAGGAATACACGCGGATTTTGTCGAGGTTCGCGAACCTGCGGGTCGACGGTCTGCCGGGGGTTGATCCGCGCGCCGACGCGGGGGCGACGCTGGGGTCGTTGGCGTCTCGACGGCTGGCGCGCGGTTCGTTCGAGGGGCTCGACGTCGATCGCGGGGGTTCGTCGGCGCCCTGGGTGCGGGTTTGGGAGCGTACGCTCGCGGAGCCGTCGCGGCCGTTGTCGGCGTCGGGAGCCGCGCCTTCGGGGGACGCCGGTCGGATCTTCCTGGCGCGCGGGGATGCTCTGGAGTCGCTCGACCCGGTCGCGGGGAAGACGCGTTGGCGGGTGGATTTAGGCGGCGCGCCGGTCTGGGTGGGATACCTCGCGGACAAGGTGGTGGCGGCGTCGTCGCTGCGTCTGGCGGCGATTTCGATCGACCTGGGCACGGTGGAGTGGCGTTACGACGCGGCGCGGGGCGGACGTCCGGCGCGCGGTCCGGACCCGTTCGCCGCGCCCGCGGCCGCACAGGCCGGCGGCGAGGTTTCAGATCAAGGTCTGCACGACTTCCGGATCGTCGAGGGACGCGTGTTTTGCCGACGCGGCGACCGCGAATTGCTCGCGTTCGACGGCGACACCGGGCTCGTCGACTGGTCGTTCGCCCCCTCCGAAGGGACGATCAACCCGCGTCTGTGGGTGGGCTCGCGGCGGATCGCGCTGCAAACCCTGCGGCCGAGCATCGCCTACGTGCTCGAAACGACGAGCGGTCGGATCCTCGCGCGGAAGCAACGCTCGGAGGACGAGGAGTGGGCGCGCGACCCGTTCCCGATCGACGAGGACCGGCTCGCGATCGTCTCCGACCGCCGCACCGTCGCGATGTTCAACCTCGACGACGGCTCCGACGCGTGGGTCTTCCGCGAGTCCGACGAGTTGCCTCGGCACGGTCCGCCGCGCTTCTTCGGGGACGCCGGCCGCCTGCTCCTGATGCACGACGCGCACGCCTTGATCCGCCTCGACGCGAACAGCGGACGCAAGCTTTGGACGCGGTCGCTGCTCGTGAACGCGCTCGACGTCGAGGACTTGAGCGAGCGTCCCGACGCCGTCGCGGTCGACGATCGCCGCGTGTACTGGACGTGCGGACGCACGCTGAACGCGGCGACGCTCGAGCACGGCAAGCTCGCCTGGAGCGAGCCTCTGTTCGGGCCGTCGGCGGGCTGGTCGGTCGCGCTCGCGAGGCACTGCGTCGCGGCGTACCCCGGCGCGGAGATTCCGGGCGAGTCCGAGGCGAGGCTCGCGCCGATCGTGTTTCGCGAGCGCGAGGACGGGCGGCTGGCGCAGCGCCTGATCTTCCCGGACGCCGCGGCGGAACTGACCGTGCGGTTCACCCCGAACGCCGCGCTCGTCGCAACGCGTTCGCATGTGTGGGGATTGGCTCCGCGGGCCGCGCTCGACCCGCCGGCGGCGGCTCCGTAGAATGACACCCGCGGCGGCGGGCGGGACGACGGGTCGCCGGCGAAATCCGCGGGGGCGAAAACAGAGGGCGACCGCGAGCCCGCCGACGCCGAGATCAAGAGCCCGCTTCGCCTTTTTTTTTTGATTTGGTTTTTAGCGGCGCTCCGACCGCGATTTTGGCGGGGACTTCGGTCCGCCGCGACCAGTCGTCCGCAAGCGAATCCAAACCGCGACATGTTGAAAGGAAGGGGACCCCGTGGCTGAAGAAACCCAAGACGCGCTCGTCGAGAACGACCTCGCGGCGGTCGAGCGGCTGCACGCGGCGTTCATGAGCCTGAAGGGGGAGCTGGCGAAGGTGATCGTGGGCCAGCAGGCGGTGCTCGAGGAGCTCCTGACCGCGATTTTCGCGCGCGGTCACTGCCTCTTGATCGGCGTCCCCGGGCTCGCGAAGACGCTGATGATCCACACGCTCGCCGACGCGCTCAACTTGACGTACAACCGGATCCAGTTCACGCCCGACCTGATGCCGTCGGACATCACCGGCACCGAGGTGATCCAGGAGGACAAGGCGACGGGGGTCCGTCAGTTCAAATTCCTCCGCGGCCCGGTGTTCGCGAACATCGTGCTCGCCGACGAGATCAACCGGACGCCGCCGAAGACGCAGGCGGCGCTGCTCGAGGCGATGCAGGAGCGGCAGGTGACCGTCGGCGGCGAGCGGCACCGTCTCCCCGACCCGTTCTTCGTGCTCGCGACCCAAAACCCGATCGAGCAGGAGGGGACTTATCCGCTGCCCGAGGCGCAGCTCGACCGCTTCATGCTCAATATTTTGGTCGGTTACCCCGAGGAGGAAGAAGAGGTCGACATCGTGCGGATGACGACGGCGCTGCGGCGTCCGAGCGTCACCAAGGTGCTCTCGGGAACCGACATCCTCGAGCTGCAAGAGATCGTCCGCAAGGTTCCCTCGGCGGAGCACGTCACGCGCTACGCGGTGCGGCTGGCGCGGATGACGCGGAAGCTCTCGGGCGAGACGCCGGACTTCATCCGCGACTACGTGAGCTGGGGCGCGGGACCGCGCGCCAGTCAATATCTGGTGCTCGCGGGCAAGGCGCGCGCGGTGCTCCACGGACGCAGCTACGTGTCGATCGAGGACGTCCGCGCCGTCGCGGGACCGGTCCTCAGGCACCGAATCATCACCAACTTCAACGCCGAGGCCGAAGGGTTGAAATCCGACGACATCGTCCAGCGGCTGATCAAAACCGTCCCGGTCGACGAACACGAGGCCGAGCAGAGTGGAAAGCTACCAAAACTATTTAAATCCGCAAGTGTTGGCTAGCGTCGAGGGGCTCGACCTCCAGGCGCGGATGGTCGTCGAGGGCTACGTGGCGGGGATGCATCGCAGCCCCTACCACGGGTTCTCGGTCGAGTTCGCCGAACACCGCGAGTACGTCGCGGGCGACGACATCCGGCACGTCGACTGGAAGGTCTGGTCGAAGACCGACAAGTTCTATCTGAAGCAATATGAAGAAGAAACCAATCTTCTTCTCTATTTGCTGCTGGATACGAGCGAGTCGATGAGCTACGCTTCGGCGGGGAACGTCACGAAGCTGCAATACGCGCAGTTCGTGGGGGCTTCGCTCGCGTATTTGACGCTCTGGCAGCAGGATTCGGTCGGGCTGGCGACGTTCGACGACGCGGTCCGGCGGTTCTTGCGTCCGTCGGGGCAGACGTCGCAGTTGAAGGAGATCGCGCGGTTGATGGCGGCGTCGCCGGCGCGCGAGCGCACCGACGTCGGCATCGTGTTTCACGACCTTGCCGAGCGGTTCAAGAAGCGGGGCGTGGTGGTGGTGCTCTCGGACCTGCTCGACGACCCGGCGCGAGTGGTCGCGGGGCTCCGGCATTTCCGTCACCGCCGGCACGAGGTCGTCGTCTTTCACATTCTCGACCCCGCCGAGGTCGACTTCCCGTTCCGCGACACCACGCTCTTCAAGGGGCTCGAGGGCATGCCCGATCAATTGACCGACCCGCGTGCGCTGCGCAAGGCGTATCTCGACGAGGTCGGCGCTTATCTCGACGCCTTGCGGCGCGGCTGTCAGGCGATCGACATCGACTACGTGCCGCTGCGGACCGACGTCGACCTCGGCGGGGCGCTTTCGAGCTATCTCGCGTCGCGTTCGTCGCGGCTGCGGTAGGTCGTCGCGGCACGAGGCGGGCCGGCTGCGCTTCTCGACGGAATCCATGAGTAAACTATGATCCCTCCCTTGATCTGGGCGCTTGGTTTCGCGAATTTGCCGTTGATTTACGGCTTGGGCGCGGCGTCGTTGCCGGTGATCATTCACCTGCTGAACCGCCGCAAATTTCGCGAGGAGCGGTGGGCGGCGATGCGGTTCTTGCTGGCCGCGATCCGCAAGAATCAGCGTCGGATTCGGCTCGAGCAACTGCTGTTGCTGCTGGTGCGGACGTTGATCATCGCGTTCCTGGTGCTGGCGATGGCGAAGCCGTATTTGGAGAGCGCCGGGGCGTTGCCGATCATCGCCGGTCGGCGGACGCACCGGGTGTTCGTGCTCGACGGCTCGATGAGCATGGGCTACGCGACCGCCGACGCGACGCGTTTCGACCAGGCGAAGGGATTGGCGGCGCGGCTGGCGCGGGAGTCGCGCCGGGGCGACGCGTTGAGCGTGGTGTTGATGGCCGACCCGCCGCGGGTGGTGATCGGCGACCCGTCGCCGAATCACGCCGAGGTGGTGAAGGAGATCGAGCAGATCGCGATGCCGCAGGGGGGGACCGACTTGACGTCGAGCTTGCAGGCGGTCGACCGCGTGCTCGACGTCTCGACGATCCCGCAGAAAGAGGTGATCTTCCTCACCGACGCGCAGACCGCGAGCTGGCGCGGCGCGGAGGGGTCGGCGCGCGACGGCCTGAAGCGGGTGCTGGCGCGGATCGCGGCGCGCGGGCCGCGGACGGTGTTGATCGACCTCGGTCAGGCGGGGAGCGAGAACCGCGCGATCGTCGATCTGAAGTTGAACGTGCCGCTGGTGGTCGCGGGA
>JAJYDB010000201.1 GCA_021777845.1 Planctomycetota bacterium | reverse complement strand
CAACGAAGCGTGGATCGAGCGCGGCGACGGGCCGAGAAAGCCGTAAGCCCGATTGACGAGCGTGCGTGATGAGCGCGTCGCCGCCGTCGTTTCCGTCTCGATTTACCGCAACGGCACGGCCGTCCCAGCCGACGCTTGCCGCCAGGGTCCCGCCGAATCCGCGGCTGACTTCGCGGTCGATCGGACCTCAATCAAACGCCGTTGACTTCCCTCCCGCGTTGCCCGCGACCCCTCCGCTCGGATACTCTCTTGCCGACAGCCGGGCGCGACGGACGATTCGGAGGGGTGATGAGTCCAGCAGGCAACGTGACGACCCAGCCGGCCGGCCTAAATTGGCTGGCACGAGGCGATCTAAACGCGTTTTTCGGGCTCATGCTCGACAATGTCGGCGACATGATTTTAATGGCGGGGCTGCTCGTCGGCGCGTTCGCAATGCCGCGCGACTTCGTCCTCGGTCGGATGATCCCCGGCACGGCCCTCGTCGTGCTCGTCGGCGACCTCATCTACACCGGCATGGCCATTCGCATGGCACGACGCACGGGCCGCCGCGACGTTACCGCCATGCCCCTCGGACTCGACACGCCGAGCACCTTCGGCGCGGTCTTTCTCATCATGGGTCCGGCCTTTCAAGGAGCACGCGCCGCGGGGTTAGACGACCTCGCCGCCGCCCGCCACGCCTGGTACATCGGCATCGCGATGACGCTCGCCTCGGGGCTGTTCAAGCTCCTTTGCGCCCCTTTCGCGGGCTGGGTCCGGCGCATCGTGCCCAGAGCCGGACTGCTTGGCAGCCTCACCGCGATCGCGCTCGTCATCATCAGCTTCCTGCCGCTCCTCGATATCGCCGCCGAACCCGTCGCCGGCCTCTCCGCGCTCGCCGTTATTTTGGCGACTTTCACCGCGCGCTGGGAGCTGCCCAAGCGCATCCCCGGCGCACTCGCCGCAGTCGTCATCGGGCTCGCCATCCACTACGCGCTCGCCGCCTTCGGCTTCGGACCAGGCCTGATCGGCGGCGCCTCGCGACCGTCCGGGCTCCGGGTCGCGCTGCCGTTCCCCATGTTTGACTGGCTCGACTGGTTCCGGACCCACTGGGGCGACGCGCTCGAATACCTCCCGGTCGCCATCCCTCTCTCACTCGCCACCATCGTCGGCGGCATCGACTGCTCCGAAAGCGCCTCCGCCGCCGGCGACGACTACCACACCCCGCGGATCATTGCCGCCGAAGGCTTCGCGACCCTCGTCGGTGCTTGTTTTGGCGGCGTGATCCAGTCGACTCCCTACATAGGCCACCCCGCCTACAAAGCGATGGGCGCCCGCGCCGGCTACACGCTCGCGACCGCGCTCTTCGTCGGCTTTGCGGGGATTCTCGGCTACTTCGACTGGATCTTTCTCCTGCTCCCGAAAGCCGTCGTGTTCCCGATCCTGATCTTCGTCGGTCTCGAGATCGCCGCGCAATCCTTCCACGCGACCCCCGCGCGGCATTACCCCGCGATCGTGCTCGCGTGCGTCCCCGCGCTCGCTTATTTAGCGTTGATCGCGCTCGGCCGCGTCCTGCCCGAGACCGGCAAACCCTTCGCCGCGCTCTCGCTCGAAACCCGTCATTGGGTCGCGACCACGACAATGCTCGCGGGCGGATTCATCGTGACGAGCCTGCTCTGGGCGACGTTCCTCGCGAAGCTGATCGACCGCAAAATCATCGCGGCGTCGGCGACGATGCTGCTCGGCGCAGTCTTCGCGTTCTTTGGCGTGATCCACTCGGCGTTGCCCTCGAGTCCGATCGTCGCGCCCGGCGCGGCGGTCGAGCGACTCGCGGCCGAGGGGCGGCTGACCACGGTCGCCTTTCAAACGCCATACCACTGGGCGGCCGCGTACGCTTGCGTCGCGATCTTGCTCTTGATTCTGGCCGCCGTCGGCCGCAAGCCCGACCACCCGCGCGACGACACGCCCATCGCTGTCTGACCGCGAATCGGAAATCCCCTCCTTGGATCGACAGGTCGCTTGTGTGGCGCGTCCCGAGTCGGTAGAAAACACTGCGACCCTCGTCTCCGATTTCCGGCATTCCTGCTCCGCTTCAGGAGACGGTAATGACCTACAATGTGATCAAGGACGGTGGATTCGGCGACTATCAACCCACGGCGTGCTTCCCGGAGCGTCGGGTCGTCGCGGTTCTGACGGGGATCCCGGAGGGTGTGGACCACGAGCAGGCCGCGCTCGCAATGATCGCGCGCGACGCGAAACCGGGTGAGGAATATCTATTGGCCTTCAAGGTCGACGCCGCTCGATTCAAGGGGATCAGGCACTTCGACGGCGAGTTTGAAGAGGACATGTTTCACGTCGAGGAACCTGAGTGACCGCGATCTCACTCGCCGGTCCTTTTCATTTTCGACGAGTCATTCGCCGGCGACGATTCTACTCCACTTCGCGTTGGTGGAGTGTGCAGCCTGCATCCGAAGGGTCGAGCTCAATCCGACAAATTGGGCGGCTCTGTACCGGAGATTTGAGCCAAAGCGTTCATCGCTGCGCGTTGTTCTGCGTCCTTTTTATTCTTGCCCCACGCGGCGGCGAAGCGTCGACGGCCAATCTGAGCTTCAATTTTAAAGCACTTCGAGTGGTCGGGGCCTTTTTCGTCGAGCAGCGCGTAAATTGGAGTCTCTCCAAACTTGCGCTGCGAAAGCTGTTGCAAGTTACTCTTGTGATTCACGCCGCCGTGGCCGTCGACGGTCGAGTCGATCTCGGGCTCGACCAGCGGAAGCACGAAACCGCGGGCCGCGTCCATCCCGCCGTCGAGAAAAATGGCCGCGAGCAGGCTTTCGAAAACGTCGGCCAGCACCGAAGCCGGAGCGCCGTCGGGCGAGCCCATCCCCTTGCCGAGCACGAGAAACTCTTCTAACCCCAGAAATCGAGAGATCTTGGCACACGTCGTCCGCGACACCACAACCGACTTGACGCGCGTCAGTTCGCCTTCGAGAAAGCCGGGAAACCGTCGAAACAACGTCTCACAGACGATCGCGCCTAGAATGGCGTCGCCGAGAAATTCAAGCCGTTCGTTCGAAACCAAGCGGTGGTCGGCACCGGACGCGTGCGTGAGCGCCTCGCGCAAGAACGTGAGGTCGTTGAATCGATAACCGACGACCTCCTGGCACCGCTCCAGAAGGGCGGATTCGTCGCGCGTCGCGATCGCCGCCATGAAGACTCCTTGCGGACAGGTAACACCATTCGCACAATACCTTTAAGATTAGTCGTCGCGACTACTGTTGTCAACGCCGCCGGCCGCGTTTATGATCCGTGGTCGAGGTGGGTCGCGGACCCGCCGCCCTCCGCGACTTAGGGCTCTCCACCGTGGTTCCCGCCAAAGATTTCAAGAAGCGGATGGTCGTCGACATCGACGGCGCGCCGCACATGATTGAACAGATTCAGGTACAGACCCCCTCGGCTCGAGGCGCGGCGACGCTTTACAAAGTGAAGGCGCGGAACCTTAAAACCAGAGCAAAGATCGATAAGACGTACCGCGGCACGGATACGCTTAACGAGGTTAGTTTTGAGCGTCGCGCGGTACAATTCTTGTATCGCGACCCGGACGGCTTTCACTTCATGGATGCAGTCGACTTCAACCAGTTCAGTTTCACGCCCGAGGATTTGAAAGACCAGTCGCCATATATGACCGAAAACATGGAGGGCGTCGAAGCACTGGTGGTCGACGACGAACCGATCGCGATCGAGATTCCGGATACGGTTGCGCTGCCGATCACGGAGACCGCGCCCGGGGTCCGAGGAAACTCGGCGACCGGCCGGACGAAGCCGGCGACGCTCTCCACCGGCTGCGTCATCCAGGTGCCGGAGCACCTCGACGAAGGGACGATCGTGAAGGTCGACACCCGCACCGGCGAGTATCTTGGTCGGGCAACCTGACCTCGGGGTTGATTGGGCTTCGAAGAACCGCGGCGGCGGGTTATAAGCTTGAGACCGTCGCGGCTGCGCGGCAAGGACGCCACTGATTGACCTCCGGGATGGATCCCCAATGTTCGCTTCAACTTCAGTCGAAAGCGAGCGCGCTCCGGAGCGCTACGAATTCCTCGACGGGCTGCGCGGCTTGGCGGCCTTGGTTGTGCTGTTCCATCACGTTGCGCCGCCCGGCGACGGGGTGCCCGCGCCCGCCCCGATACGGCTGCTGTTTCGGGTGCTCGGGTATGGCCATTACGCGGTGGCGGTCTTTATCGTGTTGTCGGGTTTCTGCCTGATGCTCCCTGTGGCGGGGTCCGCCGAGGACCGCCTCAAAGGGGGCGTATTGGCCTATTTGGGACGCCGCGCGCGTCGCATTCTACCGCCTTATTACGCGGCCATCGCCCTCTTCTTGGTTGTGATTTGGGCTTTTCCAGGCATGAACCTGCGCCGCGGCGAAAGCTGGGACATTGCACTGCCGGTCTTCGATGGTCCAGGCGCGATCGTCTCGCATTTGCTCTTGCTCCACAATTTCAATCCCGAGTGGATTTACCGGGTCGACCCGCCGATGTGGAGTGTCGCGACCGAGTGGCAGATCTACTTCATCTTTCCGATGTTGCTCGTTTTGCGGCGGCGTATGGGGCTGGCTGCGGCGGTGCTCTGCGCGGTTGCGGCGGGGTACGCGGCGACGCTCGCGTTGCTGAAGATACCGGGGTACGAGAATCTCGAAGCGTGCCCGTGGTATCTGGGTTTGTTCGCGTTCGGGATGGTCGCGGCGGTGCTTGCGCGATCGCGGGAACCTCGGTTGCGAGCGACTTTTGAGCGGATTCCGTGGGGTTTCGCGCTGGTCGCGACGGCACTTTGCGCCGCGGCGGCGCATCGATACGCGATTCCGCCGGCGCGGTCGTTGGTCGCGCGGGTCTTGAACTGTCCCACGCCGCCCGTTCGTATGTTCATGGACGTATTTGCGGGTCTGGCGACGGCGACCTTGATTTTGGCGTGCGTTCGCGTCGCGTCGAGATCGTCGCGCGGTTGGGATTGGGCGCGCGCCGTACGGAACTCATTGGAGAGTCGGCCGGCGATGTTCTTGGGGTCGATTTCGTACAGTCTCTACTTAGTCCACTACCCGTTGCTGGCGGGGCTGCGCTTAATCCTGGAGGGTCAGTGGAGTGCGCGAACGGTCTGGCTCGCGGAGGTGATTCTGGCCGCTCCGCTCACACTCGCAGCCGCCTATCTATTCCATATCATCGCCGAGCGGCCGTTTATGAAAACCGCACGGACGACAACCCGGGTCGCGGCGGTCCCGCGACCTCATTTCGAGCGAGCTCGACGTGCGTCCAGGCCGGGGATCGAGGGCACGCCGACGCGTCAGACCTCGTAACTCTCGAGCTGTTCAGGGATTACGACCGGCTCCCGGACGCTCGGCTGGAGCACCGAGGTGAGTGCGGTGAGTGATTCGGGCTCGCCGTGGACCAGGAATGCTTTTTCGATGCCGCCGCCGGTTTGTTGATACCACCAGGCGAGGTCGTTCTTGTCGGCGTGGCCGGAAAAGCCGTCGAGTACGTAGACGGCGCAATTGAGGTTGAGTAGGCGGTCGTCGATTTCGATTTGGTCGACGCCGTCGGCGATTTTGCGTCCGAGGGTGCCGTCGGCCTGATAGCTGACGATGACGACGGCGTTGTCGGGTTCTTCGACGGTGTGTCGGAGGTGGTGTCGGACGCGTCCGGCGTCGCACATGCCGGATCCGGCGATGATCACGACGGGTCCGGGGTGGTCGTTCAAGCGCCGGGATTCGTCCCAGGTCTGGCAAAAGTGAATGTATTGGGACGAGAAATACATTTCTTCACGATCCATCAGCTTGCGTGCGGCGGGGCTGTAGGCTTCGGGATATTCGCGATGGACTCCGGTGAGCCTGAGCGAGAGCGGGCTATCGACGTAAACCGGTATGGGCCTGACCTTATGGGTGTGAAAGAGTTCCTGGAAGCAGTACACCATGCGCTGGGTGCGGCCGAGGCTGAAGGCGGGGATGATGATCCGCGATTTTAAGCGGGTGGCGCGTGCGACGATGGCATGAAGTTGTTGGAGGAGCTTGTCGTAGGGGTCGAGCGCCTTGTGTCCGTAAGTGCTTTCGGAGACGAGGATATCGATATCTTTGATGACGGCGGGGTCGGGCATGAGGCCGGTGTCGCGACGTCCGAGGTCGCCTGTGAAGACGAAGCGCCTGGGCTTGCCGTCCTCGACGTAATCGAGGCGGACGAGTGCCGAGCCGAGGATATGGCCGGCGTCGTGAAATGTAAGTGTAATGCCAGGGAGGATTTCAGTCGGCTCGGAGTAGGGGAGTCGTTTGAATTGGTCGACGACGAACTCGACGTCGATGAGTTCGTAGAGGGGGTCGAGGGGGGGTGGGTCGAGGTTGCGGCCGTGCCCGTTGACGGCGAGTGCGGCTTTGCGGGCGTCTTCGCGTTGGATGCGCGCGCTGTCGCGGAGCATGATGGAGGCGATGTCGGCGGTGGCGTCGGTGGTGAAGATGGGGCCTGTGTAGCCGGCGCGGGTGAGGCAGGGGAGTTTGCCGATGTGGTCGTTGTGCGCGTGCGAGACGATGACGGCGTCGAGTCCGCGGGGGTCGAACGTCAGGTGTCGGTTCGGGCTGTCGGGGTTCGCGCGGTCGGTGTCAAAGAGGCCGCAATCGAGTAGAATACGGCGGTCGCCGATCTCCAAGAGATGGGCCGTGCCGGTGACGCGCTTCGCCGCGCCGTGAAACGTGATCCGCAAGCAACCATCCTCCCTAACAGGACCGAATTCGCGAGTCGCCGCGTTGTCTTTGATGGCGCGCGGCGGACGCCGCGTTGATCAATTCCACGTTTTCGGTCGATCGCACGGTTGCGTTGTTCCCAAACGAACGCGACGCAGATTCGGTCAAATTTAGCCGGTTCTTCTTAAATGTCATCATCCGCTTTCTCGCGTTTGCGGGCAAGGCCGATTCCGACGTCCGCGTCCGAAACGCGCCGACTTCCCGATTTTGCCGAAGCTTGCCAGTCTTCCCGGATTTCCGCGGCTTGTCGCACACTGTTAATATCGCGTTGATTGAGCGGCGAGTTCGGCCTAGAATTTGCTCAGAGGCTTGTTGTACGGGATTCGGCATCGAATGTTCGAATCGAGTGTCGGGGTCTCTGAAAAAAAAATGGGTGAGGAGCGCCCTTTGATGACACGCGTGATACCAGAGTCACATCCGTTGCACCGGATGTTTCGCGGTCTGACCGAGTTTACGTTTACGACCGAGCTGGGGATCGGGGACCCGACGTTGTTGGGTTATGTGTCGGATCTTTTGGCGCGGTTTGTTTCGACGGCGTCGGTGTGGCGGATTCGGGACGAGGATGGTCGTCGGATCACGGAGGTGGCGCGGATGGTGGCGGAGGCGGAGGCGTCGGCGGACGCGTCGCGTCGGCGTGATTGTCACCGACAGATTGGGGATTTCACGTTATTTTGGACGGGGGTTTATCCGGAGGCGTTGGGTCGGAAGCGGCGGTCGTATTCGGCGGACCAGCTCGTCGACTATCAGCGTCAGGGGAAGAAGTCGTATTACTTGGCGAGCACTCTGGACGAGGACGCGGAGTCGGCGGTGTTGCGGCGGTTGAGCGAGGAGTTCGAGTTGTGTGCGTTTGGACTGGCGCGGGTGCGTCAGGAGTGGGAGCGGTACGAGTCGGAAGCGCCGCGGGGAGCGAACCCGGCGGGGCCGGCGTTCTGAACCGCGGTCCTGAGGGCTTGCCGACGGGCGGTCGTTGAACTATTCTCGATCGCGACGCACCCGTAGCTCAATTGGATAGAGCACTGGTCTTCGGAACCAGCGGTTGTAGGTTCGAGTCCTACCGGGTGTATTGCAGGCTTGCCGCGCGACGCCTCATTTCGCGACGCGGCCCGCCGCAAGATTTGGCGACGGTCGGGGAACCCGCGTGTCGGCGGGGGTGTCGTTGGGTCGGGGAATGACGTTGGGATGGAGGGAAGCGAGCGCCTCGCGGAGTCGATGCGGGCGCGCGGAGTCGTCGTTGGCACGGCGGCTCGAAGAGGTGAGCCATGCCTGACTTGAGAATCTTGGGCGAGCACGACGCCGCGACGATTGAGCAGATGGAGCGCTGCCTGCTCGACGAGGGTTCGATCGGCGTTTTGTGTGCGGACGGGCATAAAGGGTACTCGCAGCCTGTGGGCGGAGTGGTCGCGCTGCGGGACCGGATTTCGATCTCGGGGGTCGGCTTTGACATCGGCTGCGGGAACCTCGCGTGCCGGACCGACGCCGTCGCGAACGACGTCCGCCGCAAGATCGAGCGGATTATGGACCGCGTGCAGGCCGAGGTGGCGTTCGGCGTCGGTCGCGCGAACGCCGATCGGGTCGATCACGAACTCTTCGACGACGACGCGTGGAAGATTCCGACGATCGCGGGCCTGAAGCAGCTTGCGCGGGACCAGCTCGGGACGGTCGGCGGCGGCAATCACTACGTCGACATTTTTATCGACGAGACCGAGGCGGTGTGGGTCGGCGTGCACTTTGGGTCGCGGGGATTCGGCCATAAAACGGCGACCGCGTTTTTGAAGGCGGCCGGCGGCGCCGACGGCATGGACGTCCCTCCGACCGAGGTCGACGCCGATTCGTCGTTGGGCGGCGATTATCTGGCTTCGATGGAGCTGGCGGGCCGTTACGCCTACGCGGGTCGCGAGTATGCGGCGCGGCACGTCGCGACGCGAATTTTGGGGGCGCGAGTCGAGGAGGAGGTCCACAACCACCACAATTTCGCCTGGCGCGAGGAGCACTTTGGCGCGCAATACTGGGTGATTCGCAAGGGGGCGACGCCGGCGTTTCCGGGTGAGCGCGGCTTCGTGGGGGGCTCGATGGGCGACGACGCGGTGATCGTGGAGGGGGTTGATACGCCCGAGGCCGCGCGGGTCCTGCACAGTACGATTCACGGCGCGGGCCGCGTGATGAGCCGGACCGCC
>JAJYDB010000200.1 GCA_021777845.1 Planctomycetota bacterium | reverse complement strand
CGCGACGACGGAGAATACATTGAGAGTGGCCGCATCGCACCCGGCGGCGTCACGATCACTCACGCCGAGCAGACCGTTGTGCTCTCGCTGCCCGCGTTGCGTCGATTGCGGTTCCCGCTGAACGGCAAACACGACATCGACATCGACATCGACAACGCGGCGCGGACAGTGCTGGCGGCTCTTGGACTTTGCGCGGCGGCGCTCAGCGCCGAGAACGGCCTCGACTTGCGTTCGCGGTGCTTGCTCTGGCCGAACGAACCACTCGAATGGGAGTTGCTCGCCGGGCCGGGCGAAGTGACCAAGGTGGGTCTTGGTGCCAAGCAGGCGGTCAAGCTGCTTCAAGAGGCGGTCGCGGCGGCGAAGAAACTGGGCCTGACGTGGCGAGAAGAACCGTTGGTTCTCACTCCTTCGCCGAAGCTCGTGAAGCTCGTGGTTGAAAGCCAGAAACAGGCGGCCAAGCAAGGCGGCAAGTCCGCCGAGGGGGACGAATGATGACTCCCTTGACGATCGCCTGGGAATATCTCACGGGTTACGCGGTCGCCACGGACCCGTCGAGCCGCGACCGCGCGGAGTGGCCGCCGCATCCGGCGCGCGTCTTCATGGCGCTGGCCGCGGCGTGGTTCGAAACCGATCGCGAGGCCGAGGAAGGCGACTCGCTCCGCCGGCTGGAATCTCTCGGCGATCCCGAGATTCTCGTGCCGCACGTCGATCCCGACTGCGAGCGGTCGAACGTCACGTATTATGTTCCCGTCAACGACAAGGCTGATGCTCACAAACCGCCCGATAAGAAGAAGAAGGCCACTCTCCACCCGCATCTCGGGTCGGTTTCAATCGGGCGTAATCGTCAGCCTCGCACCTTCCCGCGCACCTGGGTTGGTCACTCGCCGTGCCTACTTCACTGGCAGAACGCTCATGGTTTCGATTCGCACCGCGCGGCGCTCGATCGCCTTTGCCGCAAGGTCACTCGGATCGGTCATTCGTCGTCGCTGGTGAGGATGTGGGTAATAGCGGAAGTGGCGCGATCGACGCAGTCGGAAGGAGTGCACTACGTCGAAGACAAGGACGAACTCGGCGCGGAGGTGCAGGCCCGTGCAATCCACTGTGGGATGCTCGATATGCTCGACGAGTGTTTCGGGGACAAACCTCGTGAGCGTCGCGCGACGTTGGGAGCTCGGATCGAGGAGCTCGAGGCCGCAAAAAAGGCAATCACGGGCAAAGGCGCCACTAAGCGCAAAGCCGAAATCGACGGTCAGGTCACCGGCCTTGAGTCGGAACGATCTCAGACGTTCTCGCGACCGCCGGTGCGCCCGAACATCGGGATTTGGACGGGTTATCGTCGCATGAAACCTCCGGCGACCGAACTCGCGAGCAGCGACTTTGATCATGACATCCTGATCCTGTCGCAAGTCGCCGGCCCGACGCTGCCGCTCGTGGCGACGCTCGCGGCGACGAGGGCCTTGCGCGCGACGATCATGAAGGAAAGCGGCGTTCAGCCGACGCCCGCCTGGGTCAGCGGACATGAACCTGACGGCTCGCCGCTGCGCAACGGCAATGGGCACATGGCCTTGATTCCGCTGCCGCACGTGAGTCATGCACACGCCGACGGACACCTGCTCGGCGTCGGGGTCGTGTTTCCGCGGTCGGTCGATCGCAAAGATCGAGGGCAGGTGCTTGGCAAACTGCTCATGGAAGAGCAAACGAAGAAGCCGACGAGAGTCGTGGAACTCAAGCTTGAGAGGCTCGGCGAGTGGAAAGTTAAAAAAAGTGCTTGGGACGACGAATATAAGCATGCGCTCGATCCCTTGGAGTGGACCGCGTTCCCGAAGGGCGCCCGCACCTGGGCCTCGGTGACGCCGGTTGTCTTGGACAAGTTCCCCAAGACCGATCGACGCAAACCCGACGAACGACTTGCGTGGGAGGCCGAAGTCCGGCAGATCGTCCGGAAATCCTGCACGCGGATCGGGCTGCCGGAAGATGTGCTCATCGACGTCGACACAACGTCCTGGCACTTGGGCAGCCCGCGCGCCGTGGGCAAACGCCGGCCGCTGCGCGGGCAGGCCGCTTCGGATCGCGACGCGGATGCGGCACTCGGCGACGGGTTTCCGTCGTATCCCGCAAAGGGGAGCAACGGACCGCGTCCGCAGGTCCACGTTTGGCTTCGTTTCCAGGAACCGGTAATCGGCCCCGTGCTCCTCGGCGCGGGACGCTACCTGGGTTACGGCCTCTGTAAGCCGTTGAAGGAGGTCCGACAATGAGCGATCTCACCACAGAACGGTTCGCGGAATACTTCCAATCCTTGCATGGTCGCGACCCTTATGATTGGCAAACTCGGCTCGCAGCCCAGACCATCGAAGGCAACTGGCCCGGCGCCATCGACCTGCCCACCGGCAGCGGCAAGACGGCGTGCATCGACGTCGCGATCTTCGCCCTGGCGTGTCAGGCATCGCGATTGGTTGCGAATCAGACCGCCCCGCGGCGGATCTTCTTTTGCGTGAACCGCCGTGTGATCGTCGACGATGCGCACCAGCGGGCGCGGAGAATCGCCGAACGACTCCGGAAGGCCGAGAGCGAGCGGGATCAACCCGCGATTCTGAGCGACGTCGCCGGAGCGCTTCGACAGCTCGCGGGTACAACAAAAGACTCCGCTACGCCGCCGCTCGACGTCCTCGAATTACGCGGCGGGATCTATCGCGACAACCGCTGGGCGCGCTCGGCCGTGCAGCCCACTGTGATCTGCACGACGATCGACCAACTCGGCTCGCGGCTGCTCTTTCGAGGGTACGGCGTCTCGCCCGCCGCCGCACCGATCGAGGCGGCGCTCATCGCTTACGACAGCCTGGTATTGCTTGATGAGGCACATATTAGTCAGCCCTTTCGAGAGTCTCTTGAGGCAGTCCGGGGTTACCTCGATCATGAAAAATGGGCCGAGGAAACGATCGGACCGCGGCGGATGATTTTTGTGCCGATGACCGCGACGCCGCCCGAAGAGACGTCGGGAGGCGTAATTCGACTAGACGAAGGTGATCGCGCGAACCCGTCGCTCAAGTCGCGTCTTGAGGCCCGCAAGCCGGCGCGATTGCTGCAGGTCGCCGACGTCGCCAAGTCGATCGTCGAGCTGGCCGAACAAGAGGCGGCGCGCGGGTCGGCCGCCGTCGGGATCATCGTGAATCGAATCGCGACCGCGAGGTCGATCTACGAGGGATTACGCAAGCACTCCGACGCCGATGTGGAGCTTGTCATCGGGTCAATGCGGCCGATCGATCGGGACAATCAGGCCGTGCGCTTGCGACCTCTGGTTGGACCCGATCGTCCGCGGGTTACCGAAAAGACGAGCTTCGTCGTCTCCACTCAGTGTCTCGAAGTGGGGGCGGACTACGACTTTGACGTCTTGCTCACCGAATGCGCGTCGCTCGACGCCCTGCGGCAACGCTTTGGCAGGTTGAATCGTGCGGGACGAGAGATCGAAGCCCGCGCCGTGATTGTCGTGAATAAGAAGGACGTCAAACCCGACCCGCTCGACGACGACAAGCACCTCGACCCGATCTACGGCAATGCCTTGGCGCGCACTTGGAATTGGCTCTGGGAACGAGCGGAGGTCGTTGCGCCGCAGCCTTCGGCGACCGACGCGACGCAGGGCGACAAGCCAAAAAAGAAGGCCAAAACCGCGGGCGAGACCGCCGAGTCTCGCGAGATCGACTTCGGCATCGATTCGTGCGATGCTCTGCTTAAAAAGCACACCGCGGACAAGCGGATTCCGGAGAATCTCCTCGCTCCGTCCGCGAAACTGCACGCACCGATCATGCTGCCGGCGTACGTGGATTTCTGGTGTCAGACTTCCCCGCAACCCGTTCCCGACCCCGACGTCGCGTTGTTCATCCATGGTCCGCAAAGCAACGAACCCGACGTTCAAGTCTGTTGGCGGTGCGACTTGATCGAAGACCAGCAAGAGCACTGGTGCGACGTCGTCTCGCTGCTGCCGCCGACCTCCGCCGAGTGCATGAGCGTGCCGATTTCGCGGCTGCGCCGTTGGCTCTCCGAATCGAAGGAAAACCTCGGCGACGACAACGACTTGCTCGAAGGCCGGCGAGAGGCCGACGACCCCAAAGCACGCGGCCGGAACGGCAAGCCGCCTCTGGACAAACCGGTCGGGGTTCTCTGGCGAGGCGCCGACAAGAGCGACCTGCTCGATTCGCCCAACAAGTTGCGGCCGGGCGACACGCTTGTCTTGCCGGTTACCGCGGGAGGCTGGGACGAGCTGGGACACATTCCGGGATCGACCCTGTCGCGAGAAGCTGAGACAGACGCGGCCGCCCGCCGCTTCGACATTGACGTCGCCGAAGAGGCTTTTCAAGCCGCGCGCGACAAGGCCGTGGTGCGGCTGCATGCGTCGAGACTTCAATTGCTTCCAGAGACGACCGAGATCAAAAAGCTCCTGGAACTTGTCCAAGACGCGGAGGGTAATCCCGCACGTGACGAGCTGCGCGAACGGATGAATGCCGCCGCGGGCTCACTCCCGGAGGGTGACCCGCTCCGCAGTCGCCTCGAACATTTCGCCAAATCGAAACGCCACCTGAAAGAGCCTTACCCCGATAAACTCGGCGTTGTGCTCACGAGTCGCAATCGCCTCAATAAGGCAACCTCGTGGATTCTCATTCCCCCCCTCGACGACGGCGACGACGATTCGTCACGCATCGGTCGCGACCATCCCGTCTCGCTCGCCGATCATACCGAGCACGTCCGCGACGCCGTCAAAGGCGCGAAGAACCTGCTGTCGATTCACGTCGCCGAGGAGGACTTCGATTGTGCCGCCGAACTTCACGATTGGGGCAAGGTCGACGATCGCTTTCAAGCATGGCTCCGCAATTCGGACCGGACCGACGCCTGGCTGTGCGCCGGAGACGCGCCGATCCTTTTGGCCAAGTCGGCGGGCGGGCAATCCCGCGCCGAGATTCGAGCCGCCCGCGAACGAGCCGGCGTTCCCTCAGGCTTCCGTCATGAAATGCTCTCAGTTCAGCTCGTCGAGCGTTCGTCCAAGTTGCCCTCCAACCCCAACATCCGCGATCTCATCTTACACCTGATCGCCGCGCATCACGGATCCGCGCGCCCGTTCGCTCCCGTCGTGATCGACAATGAGCCGCCCGACGCGAGATTCGGGGTTGTCGCGATCTCCACCACGATCCGTCGCGAGAGTCCTCCACACGCTCTCGACTCCGGCATCGGCGAGCGATTCTGGACGCTCACTCGTCGTTACGGCTGGTGGGGCGCAGCCTTCCTCGAAGCCGTGTTGCGTCTCGCCGACCAGCAAGCCAGCGCCAATGAAGATTCCGGACAGGACGACGCCAAGCCTAGCAAACCTGAACCCGCCGAGGTCACCTCATGAGCTCGCCCGACACAAATGCTGGGTCAACCGCGGAACGCCGCGACGGCCTGCTCCTGCCCGGCCTCGACGGCGCGAACCCGCTTGGATTCCTCGCGGCGCTGGGGCTGCTCAAAGTTCTGAGCGACCCTGGTATCTTCGAGGTTCTTGGGATGAACTGGACCAAATCCGCCGGCACGTGGGTTCCTGTGCTCCACGCCTCGGGAGGTCCCGCCTTGGAGCAGGAATCGCTTCTCAAGGTCCTGAACGATCGACTGGTGAACAACATCAATAGCCATCCGGCGAAGTTGCTCCAAGAATTGCAGAACGCCGCGGACAGCCTGGAGAAGCGTCGCGAGATCTTCGCTCAGGGGGTCACGGGGGGCGATCGAATCCGTCTGGATTGGATCTCCTCGCTCGCGAGCGATTTCGCGCCGCCTAAATCGATCAACCAACTGCAGACCACGCGCCGCGACAACTTCTACCGAAATTTGAAATCGGTGATCGCGCGAAATAAGAGTGAACATCTTCGACGTTCTATCTTCCACCCTTGGGACTACGCCGACGCACTCGATAATCAGTCGCTGCATTGGGACCCAAGCGAGGATCGGCGGCACGCAAATCAGTGGAATGAGCCGTCGGGGGACCCTCACCGAAACAAACACGGCGGAATGCTGGGGGCCAACCGGCTGGCCCTTGAGGCTATCCCGCTTTTCCCGTCTTTCCCCGAGTCCGACACGCTTCGCACCGTCGGGTTTACGGGAGTCCGCAGTACAGACACGCGCTGGACCTGGCCGCTCTGGGGCCACAAGTCGTCGCTGCCGATCGTCCGGTCGCTGCTCACCCTGGAGCCTCTTCAGTGTGAGAGACTCAAACCAGACGACATTGCTGCGCTCAAGGCACGCGGGATTGTCGCCGCATATCGGACCTCTCGCATTCTGGTCGGCAAGACCCCCAACTTCACCCCCGCCCGGTGCATCCTCTGACCAGGCTCATCGAAGGTAAAACCTGATCGCCACACCGCCGCGACATCGAGTCCCCCCATGCGCTCCACCTACCTTGTCTCTTACGACATCCGCGACGACAAACGCCTCCGCAAGGTCTTCAAAACCATGCGCGATTTCGGCGATCACTTGCAATACTCCGTCTTCGAGTGCCAATTCACGCCGATCGACCTCGCGAAGTGCCGGCACGTTCTCGCCGAGATCATCCACCACGGCGACGACCAAATCCTCTTCATCGACCTCGGCCCGACCGACGGCCGCGGCGAACGCGTCATCACCGCGCTCGGCCAACCGTACTCGCCCGTGAGCGCGCCTTGCATTGTCGTTTAAAAGCGTGTCCCGCTCGACCCGTTCTGGACCACGACGCGACGATCATCATGACGCCCCTCGAATCGACGCCCGACTATCTCCCCGCTCGCATGCTCAATGAGTATGTGTATTGCCCGCGCCTGTTCTATTACGAGTGGGTCGAAGGCGTTTTCGCTCACAATCGCGAGACGGTGGAGGGTGCGCTGCGGCACTCGAAGATCGACGCGCGGCAGGAGGAACTCGCGCCCGCCGAGGAACTCGAACCCGACGATCGTCTCGACTCGCATTCCGTCACCCTTGCGAGCGACACCCATCAACTGATCGCGACGCTTGACTTGGTCGTCAACGACGGCGGTGCGGTCGTTCCGGTCGACTACAAGCGCGGCGCGCCTCGAAAGAACGACGAAACCGGCGAAATCGAAGCCTGGCCGCCCGACCGCGCCCAGATCGCCGTCCAGGTGCTCGTGCTCAGGGACAACGGTTATCGTTGCGACGAGGGAATCGTCTACTACGTCAAAACCAAGCAACGTGTGCGCGTCGTTGTCGATCAGACGCTCATGCGCGAGACGCTCGATGCCCTCGGCCAGGCGTTCGCGCTCGCCGCGTGCGATTCGATCCCTCCGCCGCTCGTGGACAGCCCGAAATGCCCGCGTTGTTCGCTCGTCGGCATCTGTTTACCTGACGAAACGCGGCTCTGTCGTGATCTCGAACCCGATCCCCTCAATACGCCCGACGCCCCCGGCGCCATCGACGATCCCGCCGAACCCCGCCGCCTCGTCGCCGCGAGGGACGATCTCCGCCCGCTTTACCTGAATGCTCAGGGCCTCTACGTCGGCAAGTCCGGCAACGTCTTGAAGGTCAAGGAGAAAGACAAGGTCGTCCAAGAGGTCCGCATCGCCGAGACCTGCCAGGTGAGTCTTTTCGGCAACATTCAGATCACCACGCAGGCGGTCCAAACCCTCTGCGAAAACGAAGTACCCATCGCCTTTTTTTCGCAAGGCGGCTGGTTTTACGGGATCACGCAGGGTCTCGGCGTGCGCAACATCGCGCTCCGTCGCGAGCAGTTTCGACTCGCCGACAAGCCCGCGTTCTGTCTCGACGTCGCACGCGCGCTCGTCGCGGGCAAGATCCGCAACCAGCGCACGATGCTCCAGCGCAACCACGTCGAGCCGCCGCCTGTGCCGATCGCGCTGCTCAAGTCGCTCGCCGAGGACGCCGAGAAAGCCGACTCGCTCGAGCAACTCCTCGGCGTCGAGGGCGCCGCGGCACGCGCTTATTTCAGCCTCCTGAACGGCATGATCAAGGTCGGCGACGACGACGATCCGTCGCGGGCCGCCGGGACCCGCAAGCCCGTCGATTTCGACTTCGACTTCACGCACCGCAACCGCCGGCCCCCGCGCGACCCCGTCAACGCCTTGCTCTCGCTCGCTTACAGTGTGCTGGCGAAGGACCTCTCCATCGTCTGCGGCGCGGTTGGTTTCGACCCCTTCCTCGGCTTTTATCATCAGCCGCGCTTTGGCCGCGCGGCCCTCGCGCTCGACCTCATGGAACCGTTCCGACCGCTCATCGCCGACTCCGCCGTCCTCTCGGTCATTAACACGCGCATGATCACCCCGCGCGACTTCATCCGTGCAGGCCAGTCGGTCGCTCTTAGGCCCGACGGCCGCAAGGCCTTCTTCCGGGCTTATGAACAACGCATGGACACGCTTGTCACTCACCCGCTCTTCGGCTATCGTCTCAATTACCGACGCATGCTCGAGATTCAGACGAGGCTTTTGGCGCGCGTTGTCACCGGCGAGATGACCAAGTACCCCGTCTTCACGACGCGTTGAGGCCATCGCGATGTTTTTGAAAGCCGACCAGCGGGTTCTGATCGATCTCCGTTCGCGAGCGGCGCGGTGCGCTCAAAAACCCGGTACCCTCTCGCAAGCCGCAAACGCTTCGATTAGAATACCTTACGGATCGGAGCGGACGACCTCGCGATCGCAAAGGCCTACCGAGGTCGAGGTGCTCGCAAACCAGGTTGTAGCTCCTTGGCAATTCGGGACTTGCGAAGGTGCCCTTTCCACGGCCTCAAAGCCGTGGCCTCATTGAAGCCATCACGCTCTCTCCCTCGGGAGGTCCCTCCAATGCTTTCCACGGCCTCAAAGCCGTGGCCTCATTGAAGCTTGAGCATCCCGCCGTAGACCGCGGGGCTCGTAGTCTTTCCACGGCCTCAAAGCCGTGGCCTCATTGAAGCCAGGCTTCATCGCGAGATG
>JAJYDB010000199.1 GCA_021777845.1 Planctomycetota bacterium | reverse complement strand
TACGACCCGGTGACGATCACGCCGGCCGTGATCCGCGCCGCCTCGCCGTCCGACGTCGCCATCCACACCGACCCGTCCGCCGCCGTCGTCAAACTCGTCGGATAACGCACCTGGTCCACCGACGGAACCGTGTTCGTCGCCGCAACCGGGAACGGCTCCGACAACGCATGGATCGTCACCGCCCCCGCGGGATTGATCTCGCCAACATAGTCCGGATTGTACGCAAAATTAAACCAGAGGTCGCCGTTCGGACCCGCCGTGATCGAGGCCGGGTAGGTGGTCGCGTTCGCCACCGGCTGCGGAACCGCGTAAATATGCTGCGCGCCCCCCGGCGTCACGCTCGTGATGTATCCCGAATTCGACGTGAACCACATGTTGCCGTCCGCCCCGAGCGCAATCCCGTTCAACGTCGGGTTGCCGCCGTTCGTGGGAGGATAGGCAAGCGCGGGCATCTGCGCGGCCCCGCCGGCCGGCGACAATTGGCCAACCACCGCCGTCGAACCCGAACCACCCTGCGTCCCCACGTACCAGACGTTGCCGTTCGGTCCGTCCGCGAGATGCGTCGCGTTCGCCGTGAAAATCCGCTCCACCTGGCCCGCGGTGCTCATCACGATCACTTGGCTCTGGTTGGCCATCCACAGGTTGCCGTCCGGGCCGACGATCATCGAAGTCGGATTCACCGCGACCGCCAGCGGCGTCGAAGTCACCGCCCCGTTCGTCGCGAAGTGGTCCAGCGCCACCGCGCCGTTGTGCGCAACCAACGCCCACATCGAGCCGTCGCTCGCCGCCGCCGACGCCTCGAACGTCGTCCCCGACGCCAACGCCGGCTCGTTCACAAAGCCCACGCCGGAGAGCAGCACGCGCTCGTCGAGCGACTCCAACTCAATATGAGAAACGACCTTGCGTCGCGAGACGTGCATCTTGACCGGCGTCGCTCGACGTACGCGGTTCGTCCGCGCAACCCCTCGTAACCGAGACATGGCACCCTCCTTGGCATCCCGACACGGCCGGTCGCGCCGCAGCCTTGCGACGCGCAAACGCAGGTTCTCAAACGCCTCATAACCCAATGGGCCAAACGCGTCAACGTCGAAACCCATCGAATCGACCGGCGCGACTTCACGACGCCCGACGCCCCCTCAAGCTACGTCGCCGCCGCGCACCTGGTTCAACCCGCTCACCTCTACACCGACGCCGGCTCGACCGTCCGCACCAACTCCTCGGCCAGGCTCAACAACGATGCCGGCGCCTCCGACGTCAACAACCGCGACGACGAACGGTTCCCGCGACGCCCGAACAATTGCTCAAACTGCCAACGATGCAAATGCTTGCGAAAAGCACGGTCGCCATACCGCGGCCGCCGCGCCAACCCCGCCTGCACATAACCCAACAGTATGCACAGACCCCCCAAAACCCGCGGCCGCTCCAACATCCGATAACCCGTGATCCCCGCCAGATAAAGCGGGTGCGTCCCCATGAACCACTGCCCGCGACCCCACCGCATCCGGCCATGATAAACCGATTTATGACTCGATCCCATCAGCCTCAAATGGCCGACGGCAAGCTCGGGGTCGCTGAAACTCCTTGCCTTCCAGCCCAACATCCGGCAGCGGTGACAATCGATGCCGTCCCACATCACCTCGCGGACAAAGCCGCCGATTTCGTCGAAACACTTGGTCCGATAAAGCTTTGTGACGCCGTGCGAAAACTCGTCGCCGGTCCGTTCGAGCACGAACTTGCCGTCGACGAGCGCGTACGCCTTGCCGCTCGCGGTGCCCAGCCGCGGGTCGGCCTCAAACTTTTGGAACAGCCCCTCGAAATAACCGGGCTGGAGCAGCAAGTCGCCGTCGAGCTTGCAGACGTAGTCGTAATTGGCGAGCTCGTCGTGCGCAAGCCCCTCATAAAAAGCCTCGATCACGCCAGGTCCGACGCGACGCTCCTGCGGGCCTTGGCGATGGATCACAGTGATCCAGTCGTGCCGCGCGGCGGCTGCGTCGGCGAGCGCGCCGGTGCGGTCGGTGCTGGCGTCGTCGACGATGATCCAACGCGTCGGCGTCACCGTTTGACGTTCGAGACTCGCAATCGTCACGCCTAGATATTCTTCTTCATTCTTTACGGGCGTGATCACGAGCAATGTTCGAGACATATTAAGCGGCAACCTCGGCAGAAGCGGGCAGGCGTTCGACTCCGCGTCTTTTATTATGTGGCGGCCGTCAAATTCGTCACAGGGGGGTGCCGGGAATCAACCGGCGGACGTTGCCTTGGGTCATCCTACGTTCGTTTTTGTCGCGATGTCACACCGCGACGGCTTTGTGATGTGTGAAGATTGCGACGATTGCGCGGATTGCTTGGAGCAACGTCGCGGACGTGTCGATGGGAAGAGTTGCGTCGATGTCGCTCGTCGACGGCACGGCGACACGTCCCCTCGAGGTCGCGGCGCGGCCTCCAGCCTACTTAAGGAACGCGGCGATGAACGCCCGATGCGCGCGGTTGATCTTGGCGTGTCTGTGCTTGATCGGGCTGCTTGGTTCCGTGGCGACGCGCGTCGGACGGGCCGGCGACGATCACAAGGTGGGTCGACATCGCCAACTGAACCTGAATCCGTTCCGGCCGCGCGGACCGAGCCCCGAGCCGCCGCTCACGACGGCGCAATTGGGAAGCCGCATCGACGTGATCGCCGAAGGAATTAAGGACGACGGCACGATCGTTATTAAGCACCCCGACGTTTATTCAAACGCGAAAAACACGAAGTACCGCAAGGACTTCGAGAAGCAGATGTCGACCGAGCTGTCGAATTTCAAGTTCATCGTGTCGGCGCGGACGTCGCGTCTGGACGCGGCGTCGCTGCAGAATTCGACGTCGCTGGGTGCGGCGCTGAGTTCGAAGGCGACTGCGCCGCAGGCTGTCGACCCCGCGCAGAACCTCTCCGAGTACACGCCGCCCAACCTGCCGAGCGCGGCCGGAGCGCAGAGCGGGGCGACGCTCGCGGGCGCGACCGCGGGGACCGGCATCGGCCTGGAGCCGAACGTCTTCCTCGACGAGGAAAAGGCGTTCATTGATCACTTGAATGATCTTCGACGCATGAACATGGGTACGGACGCGGAGGAGTCGGCGGGTTACGCCTTGTATTTGATGCGGCTGCCGATTTCGATCACGCCTGGGCGGAAGACGCGCGCGGGCTTCGGCGCCGAGATCAGCTTCACCGCGAAGCACCAGTTCCCGCCGGACTTTCTGCGGTCGTCGTTCCGCAACTTCGTGATCAACGACCTGGTCGACCAGTTGGGAATATTGGTTTATGACAGCATTCGTTTGCGGCGATCGTTTTTCGAGCGGCTCAAAGCCGAGTACGCGCCCGATTATTTTCAGGACGGCGCCGACCCGGACGGCGAGCTTGCTCGACTGATCGCGGATTTAAGCGCGCAGGTCCCGAAGCTGACCGAGCAGGCGAAACAAACGCAGTCGAGCGTCGAAGAGTCCGCGACCAACCTCGAGAGGCGGGGGAAGCAAGCCGACGAACAGCGGAGCGTCGTCGAGTTTTACGAGGGAATTTACAAGCAATATCTGAGCGCACGTCAGGATCGTTTAGGCGCGAGGAGTCGCGATTTGACGTCGATGCAACTGTTGAACGCGGCGGTCCCGGGTCCGAGGTTCGTGGATTTCTTCGGAGTCGGAGCGACGCGCGACAAGTTGATCAACGACGCACGGACGCTGTTCGTCAACTATCTCACGGGCGACGACCTCGTCAAGTTGCGGATGGACCCGAAGCGGCGCGCGGAGGTGTTTCGGATCCGCTGCGAGCTGGTGAATGCGAACGCCGAGGAGTTCATCCCCGCGGGGGTCTCGGCGTTTAGTCCGCAACGAGCGCGGATCGACGAACACTTGAAGCGGGTTCGCGCGCTGGGGCTCGACCGGAAGGATTTGCTCGGCCCGGTGCCACAGGGGTATCGAGACCTTGTGACCTTGCTGTTCAACGATGCCTTGGCCGCGTGCGACGCCCAGTCGCCGGAGAGCGGCGCGCAGAAGTGCGCGGAGTGGGTCCAAAACACGCTCACGACGCTCTCGAACGCGGTTGCGGAACGGGTGCGGGCCGAGGCCGTCGGCGCGCAGCAGGAGTTGGCGTCGGCAAGCTCGAAGCTCGCGGAGGCGAAGTCGGCATTGCGTGGAGCGGAAGGGGAGTTGAAGCAAATCACATCCGAACTTGCCAAGAACGTGAGCACGTTGAAGTCGTTGGCCTCGTTTTCGGCGGTGAGCAGCTCGCCGTCGAGCCGGTCGTCGAAGCGCAACTTTCCGGTCGCGTTTAGCCAAATGCCGACGGTGTTGCTGCCGGAGAACGCGCAAAAGCTGATCGAAGCGGCGGACAAGGCGTCGATCACGCAAACGCCGCGGCTGACGGACATCCGCAACTACCTGCGGCACGAACTCGCGATCGCGTATGACTCGATCGTCGCGGCGCGCGGCGCGCGGGTTCCGCTTTTCGAGCCGGCGTTGCTCGACCGCATCGCGCAAGACGTCCAAGCGCAACCCGCCATTGATCTGAGGGACGTCTCGAAGGACCTGCGACGTGTGTTCATCGACCTGCTGAGGTCATACGGCCTCGAGAATCGCCGCGAGATTCCCGACGGCCTGTTTCCGCCGCTCGCGTGGGCGATCGCCCTCGACGCCGCGCTGCTCGACGCTTATCTCCGCGAAGACGTCGCGCGCGTGTTTGAGGCCAACGAACGGCTCTGCCCGCCGGTTGCAGGGCTGCGGTTCTATAACGCCGACGCGATCACCGAGGACATCTTTGAGGAGTATGTGCGCTTGCGCTGGCCGATCGTTTCGTTCACGCTCGACCCCGAGGTGGACCAGCAGAATATCGACGAGGCGTCGCTGGTCGATCGCGACTTGCAGCTCGCGCTGGCGTTTTCGTTCGCGACGGGGCAGATCAACTTCAACAACCTCACTAAATTCAGGCGCAAGCTCGAGGAGAGCACCGAGCTGATCCGCCTGAACCGCACCGTCACGAGCTTCGCGCACGCCAACGACGTCTTTGGGTTCCGCTTTTTTCCGAGGTATCAGAATCCCGCCGCGCCGACGTCGAATTTCGCGGTGATCGCGAACCAGCTCGTGCGCGGCGGCGAGCCGGCGAACTATCGGCTGAACCACTCGCTGCTCGAAGGGGGCCAGCGCGAGCAGACGATCTTGCTGATCGCGCCCAGCTTCATGCCGTCGATTCGCCTCGACACCGCGTCGAATTGGTTCCGGCTCGCGCATCCCGACGACGAGAAAATCACGACGCCGCGGATGCTCGAAGAGAGCCGCCGCGTGCTCGAACTGCGGGCGCTGCTCAACGAGCTCTGCAACACGCATCAATATCGACCGCAAGATTTGCGCGTGTTGCAAAGCAAGGTCGAGGCGCTCGAGAAGTCGCTGCCGATGCAGTCGAAAGTCGTGCCGCTGCCGTACGAAAACACGATCGCGGGCTTTGAAATCTTCACCGAGGGGACGTCGGGGCTCGCGCCGGAGCTGTACGGTTTCGAGGGCGTCGACAAGGTCGACCCCGCCAAACCCGCCGACATCTTCGTGTTCGGCAAGAACATCAGCATTCATGAAACCAACGTGATCGTCGGCGGCAGGAATCTCGACAACCGCTCGAGCGTGCCCGACGCGAACGGCCGGCCGATCGACAACAAAGAGCGGCAAGTGAACATTCTCAGTCGCGAGGTGGTGGCGCTTGCGCTGCCCGCCGGGTTGCACGTCACGACGCTCAACGACAAGAAGCCGTATGTCGAGATCTACATCGCGACGCCGAACGGAATCTCGAACCGCCTGTATCTGCCCGCGGTCGAGGCGGTGAAGCAGGCAAAGCCGAAGGAGCCGACGCTGGGTTACACGCTCTCGAAGTCGCAATTCAGCGTCGGCGTGACGCTCGCGGGCCGTCCGGGCGCGGGCGCGCTCGAAATCAAGGACGTCGCCCCGGACGTGTTTTCGATCACGCTGAAGACCGCCTCGGGGGTGCTGTACGAGACGTTGCTGGTGCGTCTGGATGAGGTGGCGAGCGCGTCGCGGGAGGGGCCGACGCACGCCGGCAAGGTTGAATTCGCGGTCTGCTTGAACCCGAAGACCGGCAGGTACGACGTCGACGCCGCGCTCGCGAGAAGCGTCGCCGAGCTCTTGATCGCGCCGTACGCCGCCGCGCCGGGGTTCGACGGCGCGACGCCGATCACGCTCAAGGTCGGCGCGGTCGCGGTCTCGCCCTTCCCCAAGCCCGGCCGGCCGGTCGCGTTCCAAACGATCGACGGTCCCTTGACCTTCAATTTCACCTTCAAAAACTCCGACAACCCCGCCGCGACCCCCGCCGCGCGGCCCCGCCCGGACCCGACCCCCGCAACCTCCAGCCTGCCGCCGGCGCTCAACGACTAAGCCGACGCCGCACGCGCCGGCAACGCATAAAACCGCGCCATGCAATCATTAACGCATTTACCTGCGTCCGCAGCGCCATGTTCAAATCGGAAGTCGTCGTGTATAGTAGTAAGTCACCGCCCAGTGCCCATGGTTGATCGCAACGACGTCGTTCTCCTCCCGCCCTGGAAGCAGTACCCATGACGGCTGCCGCATACACGCCGACGTTTTACGCTCGCCGCAACCTGCCCGCCGACGCGACCTTCACGACCTGGCCCGACATCGAGCCTTGGTTCAACGCGTTGACGGCGCGCGCGATCAATTCGGCGCGCGACCTCGAGGAGTGGCTGCTCGACGCGGGCGAGCTGTTCGCGGCGGTAAATCAAGAGGGAGTCGAGCGTTATATCGCGATGACGTGTCAAACCGACGACCCCGACCGCGAGTCGGCGCATCTCGCGTGGGTCCGCGACATCGAGCCGAAGCTGAAGCCGTTGCAGGACGCGATCCGCACGCGCTACCTGGAATCGCCGTATCGCGCGCTACTGTCGCGCGAGGTTTATTTCGTGTACGACCGCGCGCAGGCGAACCGCGCGGCGCTGTACCGCGCGGCGAACATCGCGCGCGAGACCGAGCTTGCCGAGCTCGAGCAGCAATATCAGAAGATCATCGGCGCGATGACGGTGACGTTCCGCGGCGAGGAGCGGACGCCGTCGCAAATGGCGCCTCTGCTCGAAGAGACCGACCGCGCGACCCGCGAGGAAGCGTGGCGCCTGGTGTCGTCGCGACGCCTGCGCGACCGCGACGCGCTCGACGCGCTCTTCGACAACATGGCCACGCTCCGCGGCGCAGTCGCGCGCGAGGCGGACTGCGCGAACTTCGTCGACTATCAATATCGATCGCTCGGCCGCTTCGAGTACGGCGTCCACGACGTCGCGAAGTTCCGCGACGCGATCGAGCAGGTCGTCGTGCCCGCGGCGCGACGGTTTCAAGAACGCCGTCGGACGCTGCTCAAGGTCGACACCCTGCGCCCCTGGGACCTCGACGTCGACGTCCACGGCCGCGCGCCGTTGCGACCTTTCACCGACGTCGACAAACTCGCGGCGGGCGCCGAGTCGATCTTCGACGGCGTCGACCCCGAGCTCGGCCGCCAATTCGCCTATATGCGCAAGCGCGGCCTGCTCGACCTCGCGAACCGCAAGGGGAAAGCCCCCGGCGGCTATCAAACCACGCTCGAAGACGACCGCATGCCCTTCATTTTCATGAACGCCGTCGGCCTCGACGGCGACGTCCGCACGCTCCTCCACGAGGGCGGGCACGCGTTCCACGCGCTCGCCGCGCGCGACCGCCCGCTCGCCGCCTATCGCGAGGCGCCGATCGAATTCTGCGAGGTCGCGTCGATGACGATGGAACTCCTCGGCGCACGCAACCTCGAAGCCTTCTACGGTCCCGACGACGTCGAACGCTCGTACCGCGAACTCCTCGAAGGCATCGTCCTCATCCTCCCCTGGATCGCCACCGTCGACGCCTTCCAACACTGGATCTATACCCACCCCGCCCACTCCCGCGACGAGCGCGCCGCCGCCTGGACCGCCCTCCTCGACCGCTTCGGCGGCATCGTCGACTGGACCGGCCTCGAAGACGCCAAGGCGAACAGTTGGCACCGTCAGTTGCACATTTTCTTGTATCCCTTTTACTATATCGAGTACGGGATCGCGCAGTTGGGCGCGTTGCAAATCTGGCGACGCGCACTCACCGACCGCCCCGGCGCCGTCGCGGCCTACAAACGCGCGCTGGCGCTCGGCGGCACCAAGACCCTCCCCGAACTCTTCGACGCCGCCGACATCAGCTTCGACTTCTCCGCCGCCGCCGTCGCGCCGCTCATCGAAACGATCCTCCAAGAGCTCGAAGCCTAAGACGACTCACCCCGCGAGCGGTCGCATCAACGTGTAATACAAATAGTAGACGACGAGCAGTACAAGCGCCAGCTCGATCTCCGCGGCCCGCCAGTCGCCGAGCCGCTTGAGAATATGTCCGCGCGCGAGAAAGATCGCGCTTACGAGCGCCGCCGCGATCCAGCCGCAGGCGCGGTTTTGCGCCGCGAAGTCGGCGGTCGCGAAATCCACCCCGAACCGCGCGGCGAGACGTCCCACCACCGCGTCCGTCGAGCCGCGCAGCGCGCCGCAGAGCCGGTTCAGACCCGACGCCCGCGCCGCCGCGAACGGCCCCAGTCTCGAAACCGCCGCGATCACCAGCGCCAGCTCGCCCGCGACCACAAATAGACGCGCCAACAACATGTCGACACGATACCACGCGACGGTGTATCCCGCCGGGCCGCGAAACAGGCAGCGACGGCAGAATTCAGACGCCGAGTCCGCGGGGTCGACCACAACCTTCCTGCACTCGGGACACACGTAGCCCGGCGAAGCGACCATCTGCGACGACCCCCCAATCAACCGCCGGGGTTCGACACCCGGCCCGTGAACAGCACGCACCCGGTCGTGGTTTCACGAATCAAGAACATAAACGGATGATCAGCGTGAAACGGGATCGGCGGCTTCGGGACCCGGATCG
>JAJYDB010000198.1 GCA_021777845.1 Planctomycetota bacterium | reverse complement strand
AGTCCCTAAAAAGCGCGAAATCCACACGCAAGGCCCCTGGCCCGAACCGCGAGCGGCAGGTAGAGTCTATACGGAGAGATCTCGAGAGGCGTCGATCGGGTTTGCGTATTCTTGGGCTCACAAGGTAGGCGGCTCTCGCTCCGCGATGCTGTGATTCGCGGAGGGCGGCCGGGTCGCGTAAACGCGGCTGGTCGCGGGAAGGTGCTTCCGCGGATAGAGTTCCGTCGAATCGGCAGCCTTCCCTGGTTGAACCCGCGTTGCGCGGGGAGGTTTTTCATGTTGGTTCCAATGAACGTTCCGAGCACGGCCGGTTTGACGCCCGCGCCGGCGTCGACCAAGAGTCAGTTGAGTTCGGGGGCAGTCTCGCAAGCGTCCGTCAGTCAAACGGCGGCGGCTCGCCCGGTGAGGCGTTTCGAGTATACCGAGGCACCTGACCGCGGGGATTTGTATGGCGAAGCGCCCGATGCCGGTCTCGGAGTCGACCGCGGCGGACGCGGAAGTCATTTAGGCTGCGAAAGCGGCCAGGGTCGGAGCCGGAGCTGAGCGGTAGGGCCAGGGACTTCTACTGGAGGCCCCACCGCCTGGTTCCACCGGTTTGCGACCAGTCGCGGTTGCTTTGTGGAGTAAGCGTCGTTGCAGGCGTTTGCGTCCGCGGGCGATGGTGATCGGCGACGCCGGGGGCCCGACTTCAAGAATCGGAGCGAAGCGGATTTCCAACTCAAGTGGAGTAATCCGCATTGAAGATCGAGACGCGATGCCGAGGTCGAGCTTGTGCGGCCTCGGCATCTTTGTTTAACGAGAAATCCCCCGGGATTCTTGACTGAGACGACGTGGATTGCGGAGTCGATGCCCGGAGGCGGGGCAGACTCCACTCGCGACGTTGCACTCCACTCACTTGGTCACATTTCGACGACCATCCACTTCAGCGCGTAGGCGTAGAGGCAGACAATCGCCGCGACGGCCAGCGCGAGCGCGATCGAGTGCAGTAGAACCGCACGGAGGATGTCCCCCTCGCGGCCGTTTTCGCCGGTTGCCGCAGCGGCGACGACGATCGACTGCGCGTCGATCATTTTGCCCATAACGCCGCCGGTGGTGTTCGCGGCGGCCATCAAAACGGGGCTGAGCCCAAGTCGACGCGCGGTGATTGTTTGAAGGTTTCCGAAAAGGACGTTGCTCGAGGTGTCGGAGCCTGTGAGGGCGACGCCGAGCCAGCCGAGCATCGTTCCGAAAATCGGATAGAGCGGGCCGGTGCGGGTAAACGCGAGCCCCAGGACGGCGTCCATCCCACTGTATTTGGTGACGAAGCCGAGTGCGAGCATTGCCAAAATCGCCGCGAACGCGCCTCGCATTCGATATGTCGCCAGGCCAAATAAAACCGCCATCCGCGCGGGTCGCATCCCGAGCGCGAGACCGCTCGCGACCGCGGCCAAGAAAACCGCGGTCCCGGTCGACGAGAGCGGGACGAGTTCGAGCACGGCCGGTTCGTGGTCCTTCGCGGTGGGCGTCGCGTGGCCGCTGACGGCCGCGCCTTTCGTCACGGCGAGGTGCAGTCCAGGCATTTCAATCCTGTGGGAAAACAACCGGTCGAGCGTGTCGCGCATGGCAGGCAAACCAAGCGGCTTGATTGCGGGCAAGCCCCACACGAGAACCGTCAATGTCAGGAGAGCGAACGGCATCCAGGCGCGGGCCACGACGCGCGTGGTCAACACCGGTGAAATTGCACTTGCGGGACGAACGGGCGAGACGGCATTAATAGGCGACTCTGAATTGTTGTGCGTGATTTCGGATACGGGAGCGTCGTCGAGGTCGTGATCAAAGCGCCAGATCCGTCGGGGTTGCCAGACGCGCATCCAGAGGATGCCCGCGAGAAGGCCGGCGACGGCGGAGACGAGGTCGACGAGCTCGAATCCGACGTAGTTGGACCAGGCCCACTGCGCCAGGGCGAACGTGCCTCCGACGACGATTAAGGCGGGTGCGACTTCGGCCGCGGCGGCCCAGCCGGCGACGGCGACGACGAGCCAGGTCGGGATCAAAAGCGAGAGCGGCGGGATGATGCGGCCCGCGGTGGCGCTGAGGGCTTCGACGTTAAGGTTGGTGACGGTGGCGAGGGTACGGATCGGGGTGCCGATGGCGCCCCAGGCGACTGGGGCGGTGTTCGCGATCAAGCAGAGGACCGCGGCCTGAAACGGCTTGAAGCCGAGCCCGACGAGGAAGGCGGCGGCGATGGCGACGGGTGCGCCGAAGCCGGCCGCGCCTTCGAGAAATGCACCGAAGCAGAAGGCGACGAGGACGGCTTGGATGCGGCGGTCGTCGGTGACGGCTGCGATCGAGTGTTTCATGACGTCGAAGCGTCCGGTTTCGACGGCGATGTCATAGAGGAAGACCGCTGCGAGGATAAGCCAGATGATCCGGAAGACGGCGAAGACGACGCCGACGCAGGCGCTGGCGGCGACGAGTCGAGCGGGCATGCCGAAGACGACGACGGCGACGAGCGAGGCGGTGAACAGCCCGGCGAGTGCGGCCCGCGCCGCGCCGGCCTTGCCCGAGGCGAGCAACCCGAGCAGGACGAAAACCGGCAGACCGGCGGCGAGCGTCGAAGCCGGCCAAAATCCGATCGGGTTGTAATTCTGGGTCCACTGGTTCATGATTCGGCTCGCGGGCTCTCTAGGGAATCGGGTCGCAGGCGAGCAGTTTATCGGGGCGGCGTCGCGGACGCACGCGGGTCGTCGCGGACCGGGTTCGGCGGATTAAACCGCTCGCGGGCGTGGCGGCTTCTTGACAGGATGCTCTCCGATCATTTAGGTTGCGTTTCCGTTTCCGACGGATGAGAAACCGCGCGCCGTGCCGGGTTCGGCCCTATTGCCGGCTCGCTTGTCGTTCGTTTCGCAGTCAAGCGTCGGGTCGCGTGTCCGAATCGCGTCATCGGCGCCCGCGTCGTCTTTGCTTCGCAACGCACAGTACGAGGCTGCAGGTCCAGAATGGACACCCCGATTCAGGTTGACCTGGGACGGATCGCGCAAGATTTGCAGATCCGACGAGTCCAGGTTGAGAGCGTGGTCCAGTTGCTTGATGAAGGCAACACCGTTGCGTTTATCGCACGCTACCGAAAGGAGCGGACGGGGAACCTCAACGAGGTTGTGCTTCATGAAATCCAGCAACGGGTGGGGCGCTTGCGCGACCTCGCCGAACGCAAGAACACGATTCTGAAGTCGATCGAGTCGCAGGGCAAGCTCACCGAAGAGGTGGCCGCGGCGATTCGAGCGGCGGAGAATCCGAAACGGCTTGAGGATTTGTACATCCCGTTCAAGCCGAAAAAGCGCACGAAGGCTTCGGAGGCCCGCGAAAAGGGGCTCGAGCCGCTTGCGGAGCGGGTCTGGAATCGCGACGAGGCGTTGGTCGATTTGCACGCCGCGGCGGCGGAATTCGTGAACGCCGAGAAGGATCTGGCGGACGTCGAGAAGGTTCTCGAAGGGGTCCGCTTCATCTTGGCGGAGGTGATCAGCGAGTTTGCCGTGGTGCGCGAGGCGGTCCGACGGACGCTTTGGCGGGTCGGCAAACTCTCGACCTCGAAGACCGATTCGACCTCCGAGGCGCAAGGTCTGGAATACCGCGACTATTTCAAGTACGGCGAGCCGCTTGGGAACGTCCCTCCGCATCGCGTGCTCGCGATCAATCGCGGCGAAAAGCAGGGGATCCTAAACGTCCGCGTGGAGACTCCGCGTCCCGATTTCGAGGCCGCGGTGCTGAGTCAACTGCCGCTTGAAGGGCACCCGCAAGCCGGTATTTTTCGCGATGCGGCGATCGACTCGCTCGATCGTCTGCTCCTGCCGAGCTTGGAGCGCGAGGTTCGCCGCGACCTGACCGACCTTGCCGAGCGGCATGCCGTCGAGGTGTTTGCGAAGAATCTGCGCGGGTTGTTGCTGCAACCGCCGATCGCGAAGCAAACCATATTGGCTCTCGACCCCGGGTTTCGGAACGGCTGCAAGTACGCGGTGCTTGACGGCCGCGGGAACTTGCTTGAACACGGCGTGATTTATCCGCATGCGCCGCAAAATCGCCGTCATGAAGCGAAGACGCATATTAAGGACCTGGTGGGCAAACACGCCGTCGAGGTCATCGCGATCGGCAACGGCACCGCTTGCCGCGAGACCGAGGAGTTGATCGCGGAGGCGATCGCCGAAGGGCTCCATTTTCATCAGAACCCCGATCTGCCGTTCCCGGGTTTCAAGCCCCGCGTCGAGACGCCTACCGCGGTTCCGGACGCGAGTTCGACGTCCGAGGGGCAGGAAGCTCGGCCTGGGCAGGAATCGTCGGAAACGCCTGCCGCCGAAACGTCGGAGTCGGCCCCGGCCGAAACCGTCGCGTCGGCTTTACCGGCGGACGCAACTCACGAAACGCACGCGGTCGGTGCCGAGGATCACGCCGCCTCGCCGAGTAACGGTGATCCGGGCGAGCACGAAAACGTCGCTGCGATCGCCGAGCCGAGTGTCGATAGCGATCTTCAGGCGAGCTCGGGACTCGACGTCGAGCATCTGCCGCCAATCACGGGCGGCGCTCCCGACGACGGCGAGCACGAGGTTGATCCCGTAACCTCCGAGACTGCGGCCGAGGTTGATCACGCGTCCCACGTGGAGCCTTCGAGCGCGGACGAGCCCGCGACGGCGGCTGCCGCGCTCTCCGAGGCGACGCCCGAGGTCCAGCCCGCGCCCGCAGAGACGCGGGACGCGGTGGTCGGCGGCGCGACTTCGCCCGCGCACGCCGACGAGGCCCCGACGAGCACCGCGACCGTCGAGGTCTCGGAGCCGAGCCTCGAAGCCTCGTCCGAGGAAGCGCCGGTGGAAGCCTCGGAGTCGACGGAGACGCCCGTCGCCGCGTCCGGTTTAAGCGGCCCGCCGAAGGGTGTCCCGCTGGCCGCGCGACCGCCGGTCGGACCGGTCGTTACTCCCAAGGGCGAGCAAAAGCCGAGAGCCCCGCGTCCGCCTCGTCAGAAGGCCGCCGAACCCGCGCCTCCTCCCGCGCCGCACCCCGCCGATGCTCGTCTTGCCCAGCTTGCCTATGTGATCGTGAACGAGGCGGGAGCGAGCGTGTATTCGGCGAGCCCGATCGGCCGCGAAGAGTTTCCCGATTTCGACGTCACATTGCGGAGCGCAATTTCGATCGGCCGTCGACTGCTCGACCCGCTCTCCGAAATGGTCAAGATCGAGCCGCAGAACATCGGCGTCGGTCTCTATCAGCACGACGTCAATCCGAAGCAATTGAAAGAGTCGCTCGAGGCCGTCACGTCGAGCTGCGTCAACTTCGTCGGCGTCGATTTGAACACCGCCGGGCCGTCGCTCTTGCGTCAGGTGTCAGGTCTGAATCAGTTGACGGCGCGGCGCATCGTCGACTTTCGCAAGGAGCGAAACGGCTTCAAGAACCGTCGCGAGCTGCTCGAGGTCGAGGGGATCGGACCGGTCACCTTTACACAGGCGGCCGGTTTTTTAAAGCTGCTCGAGGGCGATGAACCGCTTGACCGCACCTGGGTGCACCCGGAGAGCTATCCCGTTGCGCTCAAGCTGCTTGAGAAACTTGAGCTGAGCCCCGAGATCGTTCGCGACAAGGCGCAGCGCGAGGTTTTCCAGGCGAAGGCGGCGGAGCTCGATATCCCGGCATTGGCGCGCGAGCTCGAAGTCGGTGAGCCGACGTTGCGCGACATCGTCGAGTCGCTGTTGCGGCCCGAGCGCGACCCTCGCGAGGATCTCCCGAAGCCGATCTTTAAGAAGGGCGTCCTCAAATTCGAGGATCTCACCCCGAATATGGAGTTGCTCGGCACGGTGTTGAACGTGGTCGATTTCGGCGCGTTCGTCGACATTGGCCTGAAGGATTCGGGGTTGGTCCATATCAGCCAACTGGCGAATCGCTATGTGAAGAGCCCGCACGACATCGTCTGCGTGGGCGACGTGGTGACGGTCTGGGTGCTTGCCGTCGACCAAGAGCGCAAGCGGGTCTCGCTGACGATGGTGAAGCCCGGTACCGAGCGTCCGCGCGGGCCGGTGGGATCGGCGCAAGGTCAAGGCGGTCAAGAACAAGGGTCCGGCGGCGGACGTCGCGGCGGGGGTGACCGCGAGCGTCGCGGGGGTGGGGGTGGCGGCGGACGCGGCTCGCGCCCGGGCGGCGGGCCGAGGCCCGTCGGCACGATGTCGGGGACCGCGCCGGCGGGTTCTGGACAAGGTGAAGCGGGTTCAGGCGAGCGCGCCGGCGGTCCAGGAGCGGCGTCGACGGCCGGGGGCGATCAACCCCAACGCCAATTCACGCCGCGGTCGGGCGGCGGTCCGGGTCGTGGCCGCGGCGGACCCGGCGGGGCGAGCGGGATGCACCGAGGACCGGGAGGAGGCAGGCCCGGCGACCGCGGCGGCCCGCCGCCCAGTCGTCCCCCTGCGCGACCTTCGAAGCCGTCCCCTCCGCCGCCTCCGCTGTCGAAGGAAGCGCTCGAGGGCAACGTCCCGCTCCGGACCTTCGGCCAGCTTAAGCAGCTTTGGCAGGCACGCACCACGGACGAGCCCGAGCCGACGCGCGAGCCCGGACCGACCGACTCAAACGCGGGGGCGGGCGAATCCGCGCCCCACGGCGAGGGTTAACGCGGCTCGTAAGCAGCTTCGCGAGGCGACGACGACCCCTTGGGGGGTCGCGCTTCGCGAAGACTCTCGCGCCCGGCGGTTCATTCCGCGGGCGCGGCCGAGGTATGGTCGTGGATGATCTTCCAGCCGTCGGGAAACTTGCGCAGAATCAAGGTGAACAGACCTGAGGGGCTCGTTTCGTCAGGCATGATCAGGACGTACCCGCCGCGCGCATAGGCTGAGTCGTCGGAGAGCGGGACGATATTGAGGTCGACGAACGCGAGCTTGCCCATGTCGCGACCTTCGGCCTTATAATTCCTGTTGTAGCGCTCACGCATGGCTTCGAAGCCGACGTGCTTGGTTCCGCCGGACTGAAAGACGACCTCGGGGGATTGCCAATAGCCCTTGAGAAAGCCGTCGAGATCTTTGCGGTTCCAGTCGGAGACCTGGCGGTCGAGGACCGCCCTGACGGCGTCAATGGCGTCTTGTTTGGCGTTGTCTTTCGCCGCGCGCGCAACCGCGACGAATCCGCAGGCGGTCGACGCGACGGCGACGACCACGGCGGCGGCTCGGAGACGAAGGCGGCTCTGATTCCGGCTCGGCATGACGGGAAGTCCCAGGGGTCCGTAGTGCGTTCGAGCTGGTTGCCCGAACGAGTGGGGGATGAGTCGAGGGAGGGCGATCAAATGGAGGGCTTCGTCTGGATTCCAGGCATCATGCTTATGATGCGCTGCCAGCGGGTTTGTTGCTCTTCTTGAATCGACGCGATCCGTTGATTGAGCCAAAGGTGGACGTCTTGATCGGCGGCCGGCACGGTCGCGGCGGCGGTTCCCTCGTTCGCGTTGTCGGTATCGTAAGCGGGGGAGAGCGGTTTCCGCGCAGGCTCTGGGCGCGTGGTCCGCGGTTCGACGGGTTGAAAGTTATTGGATGCGGGGGCGGGTTCGGGCCGAGGCGCGGGGGCGGGTTCGGCGTTGCTCGCGAGCCTGGCCTGGGCATTGCGGTCGGCGACGGTTTCGGCGCGGAGCCGTTCGAGCTCTTCTCCGAGCGCGCGGATTTGGTCGAGTTCCTCGCGGACCATCTTTGCCTGGTCTTGTCTCAAGTCCGCGAACATTTGAAACATCATGAAGAGGCTCGACTGGAATTGCTCGAGCATATTTCGCTGCAGCTGTCCGAAGTGGTCGACCATCTGTGCCATGAAAGGCTGAACGAGTTCGGGCGAGAGTTCGCTCGGGAGGACCTGAGCGACGTTGTCGGCTGGTCCGGAGAGATGATCGAGGTCGGTGGTAATGCTCCAGGCTTGGGCAGGTTCGCCCGGTTTGGATTTCCACAGTGCCGGGGGTGCGGGGACGACGACGGGCGGACGTCCGTCGGCTCGGCCCCAGTTTGAGGGTGCGAGCGCGCGTGCCGAGGCGGAGCGCTCGCGCGGCACGGCGAGTGCGCGCGGTTCGTGTTCGGCGTCGCGTGCGTTTTCGCCGCGAATGCGAATCAAAGAGTGGCCGATCGCGAGTTCATCGCCCTCGTAAATGCGGGCGTAGCGAACGTTTGCGCCGTTCACCCGGACGCCGCCGTGGCCGAGGAGGTCAATCACGAACGTGCCGTGCTCGGTGCGGAGCAAGCTGGCGTGGTGGTTTGAGACGCTGGGGTCGATGAGGCGGACTTTGCAGTCGGCGGAGCTGCCGATGAGCGCGAGTTCGCCGCGGATGCGACAGACCGAGGGGCGGATCGAGCGGTGCGACAGTTCGAGGACCAAGGGCGGCGGCATGGGGATCGTGCGCGGCGGCGCGTCGATGCCGGAGTCGGGGTCGACGGGTTGAGGGGGGGCTTCGCGATGTTCGTCCGAGCCCGCCGGGCCGCGGCCGCCGTCGGTGGTGAGGACGCGAAAGTGGTAGGGTCCGACGCGAATGGTCTGGCCGGGCTCAACCCAGCCCCGGCGTTGGCAATGGTCGTCGATGTAGGTGCCGATGCGGCTGCCAAGGTCGACGCAGAAGACATGCCCTTTGATGACTTGGAGGTAGGCGTGGCGTCGACTGACTTCGCGGTGCGGGCAATAGAGGTCGCTGCGCGGGTCGCGCCCAATAAGCACGAAGGGAAGGTCAAACGCCATTCTTTGGGTGTGCGACGCGCCGGGCTGCTGGACGTCGAGGCGAAGGGGTGCGGTAATGCCGCACGCCTGCATCAACAGATTCATGGCGGGGGCCTTCCACCGAGGGGACGCCGCGGAACAAGGCGGGTCTTAATCTCGATGCCATGATCCCAAACAAACGGCTCCGACGTCAAAGGAAAAAAACTGACCAGCGGCGCAACCGGCGGTTCGCGACGCGGAGATGGTCGGGGAGGCGGCGGAGGCGGGTGCCCAGGGGGTGGGAGCGAC
>JAJYDB010000197.1 GCA_021777845.1 Planctomycetota bacterium | reverse complement strand
GTCTCCACCAAGAGCACGCCCACCGCACAGCCCGGCTCCGACGCCGCGACGAAACCGCCCGATCCGCCGCACGCGAATTCAGGCGGTTCGCCCTTGCGTCGATCCGTGCGACGCGACAAGCTGTCGTAATCGTTAGACAGCACCCTCGGCGTCGGGACCCTTCCGGTCGAGGGGCGGCCTCTCCGCACGACTTGCGTCGGTTCAAAGCGTGTCGACGCCCCGGCAACGGAGGAAATGCAATGCCCGCCACCGTTCGCATCGAAACCAGCATGGTCGGCGACGTCCACGTCGTGCAGTTTCTCGACCGCCAGTTGTTCGACGAACGCATCGTCCGCGAGATCGCCGAGCAAGTCTCGGAAATCCTCCCCAGCGACGGCAGCCCGATCAAAGCCGTCCTCGATTTCTCGAACGTCGAGCTCATTTCCAGCTCGCTCCTCAGCAAGCTGATCATGATTTTGCGACGCGTCGACGCCAGCCGCGGCCAACTCCGCCTCTGCGAACTCTCGCCGATCCTGCAAGCGGTCTTCAAGACCTCCAACCTCGACCGGCTCTTCAAAATCGATCGAGATCAACGCGCGGCGCTCTCGCACATGGGCGTCGCGGAGTGAGGCTCGACCCTCAACAGATGTCAAGCTAGCGTGTACCGCACCTCGCCGGCGACGATCACCGTGCGGGCGCGGCCGCGGACTTCCCAGCCGTGGAACGGCGTGTTGCGGCTCTTCGACACGAATTTCGACGCGTCGATGGTCCAGCGCGTTTCGGGGTCGATGATCGTCACGTCGGCGTCGGCACCGGGCGCGAGCGTCCCTTTCGCGATCCCAAGCAGCTTCGCCGGCTCGATCGTCAGCGCGCGAATCACGTCGGGCCAGGTCAGGTGGCCGGGCTCGATCAGGCTCTTGATCGTGATCGGCAGCAGCGTTTCAAGCCCAACAATTCCGAACGGTGCTTGGTCGATCTCGCGGAGCTTCTTTTCGGGCGCGTGCGGGGCGTGGTCCGTCGCCAAAATCTCGATCGTGCCGTCCTTCAACCCCTCGATCACGGCCTCGACATCGGTATAAGTACGCAGCGGCGGGTTCATTTTAAAATTCGAGTCGAAGCCGCGCAGGCACTCGTCGGTGAGCGAAAAATGGTGCGGGCAGGCTTCGGCGGTCACGTTGATCCCGCGGCGTTTCCCTTCGCGGACAAGCTCGACCGAGCGCGCCGTCGAGATGTGCTGGATGTGCAGCCGGCCGCCGGTGATCTCAGCGAGCCGAATGTCGCGCGCTACCATAATGTCCTCGGCCGCGGCCGGCATGCCGGGCAGTCCGAGTCGCGTCGACTCGAACCCCTCGTTCATCACGCCGCCGACCGTAAGTTCAGGCACCTGGCAATGTTGCATCACAGCGCGGTCGAACATCCGGGCGTAGGTGAGCGCCTGCCGCATCAGCGATGCCGACGCCACCGGCGCGCCGTCGTCGGTGAATGCCACCGCGCCGCCCTCGACAAGCTGGCCTAATTCGGCAAGTTCGAGCCCTTTCCGGCCTTTGCTGACCGCGCCCACGGGGTACACGTTTGCCTTCCGCGCCCGCTGTGCCTGCAACACGATGAACTCCGCCGCGCCCTGCGTGTCGAGTGCCGGCAGCGTGTTCGGCATGCATGCAACCGACGTCACGCCGCCGACGAGCGCCGCCGCCGCGCCGGTCGCGATCGTCTCGTCCTCCTCGTTGCCGGGCTCGCGCAGATGCACGTGGCAGTCGATCAGACCAGGGCAGACGATCATCCCGCGCGCGTCGAGGATCACTTCCGGATCGTCGTAACCCTCGCCCACGTTGAGGATTCGGCCGCGGCCGATCCAAAGATCGCCGACTCCGTCGAGATTCCGGCTCGGGTCGATGATCCGGCCGCCGCTGATCTGGATGGTGCGCACGAGAGGCTCCCGGACGGTCAACGCGGGTCGGTTTTCTGTCCGCTCACGAGGTAAAGAACAGCCATCCGGACCGCGAGTCCGTTCGTGACTTGGTCGAGAATGGCCGAGTGCGGGCCGTCCGCCACCTCGGGGGTCAGCTCGACGCCGCGGTTGATCGGGCCGGGCGCAAGCAGGAGCAGGTCCGACTTCGCGCGCTCCACTCGGGCCGCGGTCAAGCCATACAACCGGAAATATTCGGCGATCGAGGGAAAAACCGCCTTCTGATCACGCTCAAACTGGATCCGCAGGACGTTCACGACGTCGCAAAGCGGCAGCACCTCGTCGAGGTTGTTCGAGACCGTGCAGCCCAAGCGTTCGAGCGACCGCGGCACGAGCGTCGGCGGTCCGCAGAGGATCACCTTCGCGCCTAACTTTAAGAGGCCGTGGATGTTGGATCGAGCAACGCGGGAGTGGCCGATGTCGCCGACGAGCCCCACGGTGAGCCCTTCGATCCGTCCGCGAAGGCGACGGATGGTGAGCAGGTCGAGCAGCGCCTGCGTCGGATGTTCGTGCGCGCCGTCGCCGGCGTTGATCACCGAGGCGTGGACGTGTTGGGTGAGTAGGTGCGGCGTGCCGGGGGTGGGATGCCGGACGACGAGGACGTCGGCCCCCATCGCTTCGATATTTTTGGCGGTGTCGATGAACGTTTCACCCTTTGTTAGGCTCGAAACGCCCGCCTGAAAATCCTGAGTGTCCGCCGAAAGCCGCTTCGCCGCCAAACTAAAGCTGGTGCGGGTCCGCGTTGAATTCTCAAAGAACAAATTAAAGACGACCCGGCCGGTGAGCGCGGGCACCTTCTTTCGGTTCCGCGTCGAGACCTCGTGGAACGAGTCCGCGGTGTCGAGGATCGCGAGAATTTCCTCGCGGCTCAACTCTTCAAGACCGAGTAAGTGCTTACGGGTCCAAGGGATGCGCGGAGCAGGGTTCAGGTTCACGGGTGCGTGCTCCGGCTCACTTCAGGACCTCGTCGACGCCGTCGATTTCGTGGAGCCGAACCCGGACGTGCTCGTCGCGCGTCGTCGCGACGAGCAACCCGACCACATCGGGCTGAATCGGCAATTCGCGATGACCGCGGTCGACCAGCGTCGCGAGTCTGATCCGCGCGGGGCGTCCGAGGTCGCAGAGCGAGTTGATCGCCGCGCGAATCGTCCGGCCTGTAAACAGAACATCGTCCACGAGAACGACATCCGCGCCGTCAATGTCGAACGGAATCTCGGTGCCGTGCAGGACCGGCCAGCGTGCCGCGCGATCGAGGTCGTCGCGATAAAGCGTGATATCGACGGCTCCCACGGGGATTGTCTCGCCGGTTTGGCGGGTCAAGATGGTCGCGAGCCGCCGCGCCAGCGGGACCCCGCGGGTCCGCACGCCCACCATCACGAGCGTGACGCCCGGCAACATCGCGGCGCGCAGACGAACCGCCATCGAGGTCAGCGCCTGGTCAACGCCGTCCGCATCGAGCAGGGGTGTGTCGCTCCGCGGCATTGCCGAACCTCGAAGAACTACACCCGCGCGGACTCCGATCTCGCGATCGCGATACGCCGCGGGACACGAGCCGGTACTTTAGCAGCCGCCGCCCCGCGATTCAAGGACGCGCCGCGACGGTGCCGTCCGCAGTGCATGACTAAGAAGGCGTAACAAAGTCGATCAGGCGGGCGAGCGTACCGCGGAGGTCGCGTCGATGGACGATGCGGTCGATGAAGCCGTGCTCCAGCAAGAACTCGCTCGTCTGAAATCCGGTCGGGAGCTGCACGCGGACCGTCTGCGCGATTACTTTCGGGCCCGCGAAGCCTATTAAAGCCTTCGGCTCGGCGAGGATAATGTCGCCGAGCGAGGCGAAGCTCGCCGCGACGCCGCCCATCGTCGGATGCGTCAAAACGCTGATGAAAAGGCCCCCCGCGGCGTGATGTCGCCCCAACGCCGACGACACCTTCGCCATCTGCATCAAGGAGAGAATCCCCTCGTGCATCCGCGCGCCGCCCCCCGATCCGGAGACGATCACGAGCGGAAGTCGTTGTCGCGTCGCCTCTTCGGCCGCGCGCGTCAGCTTTTCGCCAACCACCGAACCCATGCTGCCCATGATAAAGCCGCTGTCGGTCAAGCCCAAAACAACGCGAATCCCCTTAATAAAGCCTTGTCCCACCACGGCGGCTTCGTTTAGGCCGGTGCGTTCTTGTTCGGCGCGGATTCGTTCGGGATAGGGACGGCGGTCGTTGAAGCCGAGCGGGTCGCCCGGCCTCAGGTCGGCGTGCCACTCCTCAAACGTATCCGTGTCAACGAGTTGCGCGACGCGATCGGCGACCGAGACCTGAAAATGATGGTCGCACTCGGGGCACACGTTCAGATTCTCTTCGACCTGCTTGCGAAACAGCGTCGCCTGGCAACCGTCGCAGCGCATCCAAACGCCTTCGGGGACGCGCTTCGGCTCAAAATGTCCGTGCCAGGCGTGGGATTGGCGGCCTTGCGCCATCGTTTGAACTCCACCTTGAAGGTCTGCAATCGTCGACTCATTCGAGAGTCGTCGTCGTAAATTATCGGCGGTTCGGATCAATATTCATCGATGCAATGCCTTTTGCGGCTTGAGTTTATGGCTCAACTTTCTTGTACGTCGCGGAGTTGAAGCGAAAACCGCCGACTTCGGGAAGCAAGGCGCCGTCCGGATTACGTTTCAGGACCAGTTGGAACTCGCGCTGCGATTCATCCCCGGAACGGGCGTAGGGATTATCCCGACCCGTTCGCAGCGACAACGAGCCCGGCACGTGGGACAGTCGCCAGCTTTTGCCGGCGCGATTCGTCCAGCGATAAACTCCCGTGGATTCCTTGGTGATCTCGCCCTCATGCCAGTCGTTCTCCATCGGCTCATGGCGATATCGGCCCGGCAGCGACTTGAGGTTGAGAGCGCGGACAATCTTAGGGTCCGACGCCGCGTAGAGAAGTTTGTCGGAAAGCGCCGGCTTGCCGCGGGGAATCAACCTCTTGTGCAGCGCTTCCGCGTAGTAGTCGGGCTCGAGGACTCCTTGAAAATCCGCCGGCCAGGTCTTGTGATCGAACCACTGATGGCTCGTCTTCTCAAGCTCGAACTCGGGATACAAGGCGAAGAGGTGGTGAAAGAATTCGTGTTGGAGCCACTGCGGCAAATAGGCCAGGCGCTCGATGTCGGTGTAAGCCCCTCGGCTCAGGTGGGGCGGTTTGCGGACGAGCCACCGGTCGTCGATGAGGAAGCAGGGCGACGAGCCGTCGGGGCCGCGGCCCATGCCTCCGGTAATGAATTCGGACGTCGCGAAGTCGGGGTATTGCTCCGGGACGATCGAAGGGTAGAGAATCCACCACCAGTCGGTCTCGCTTTTTAAGGCCTTGGGAACGGATTTCCAGATCCGTGTCAGGGCAACGTCGGTGAGCGGACCGAAATGCGGGCCTTTGGGGGCGAGCGTCAGCGGGATTGAGAGCTCCGGCAACGGTACGAACTCGACGCGCAGCGTCAGCCGGCCGTCGGTGATCGCGGATACGTACTCTCCGAACAGCCAGAGCGACTGGCGAATGATCCGGTAGTCGTCGGCCGCCAGAGATCGGTCCAAGGCGAGCAAAGCGGGAAGGCCGCCGCCCGCGTCGAGCTCGGCTTTCGTGCGCGGCTGCGTCCCTTTGGCATGCCCGACAAGAATCACGCTTAATGTGACAGGGACCGCGGTAATTTTCTTGTTGCCGGCCGGCGAACGGCTCCGGAGCCGCCACTGCACTGCTTCAGTAAGCATCCGCAACGCGTAATAACAAGGAGGTGTCCCCAGAAAGACCCCCTTCGTCCTCCCCATTTGGTACCCTGCACCGTCCAGCGCGGCCCAGTCCTTCGTTCCGGGGGGATAAGTGTTCCAGAACGCCCCCAAACGGCCGGCCGCGTTCTCAAACTTGCCCTGCTTGTAGTCGTTTTGGGCAGCGAGGAGGACGTCGAGCGCGTCGCGAACCGCCGGTGCCGCGTCGGTCACGCCGCGATCCGAGAGGAGCCGAGCCCCCGCCGACGCGCTCTGCTGCGCCGGACAAATCCGCCCCGGCCAAACAAGCGCCGTCAGAACCAGACAAGCAAGCATCAACGAGGCGGGTCTTACGTTCTTCATGGTCGCTCCTGTGCGGTCGTGAGACCACCGACTTCAGCCTCGTAGGCAAACCTTGTTGACTCGGGAGCTTAGGCGGGTTGAGCAGCTTCCGCGTGTCCGATCAACCAAGGCCGGCCCCGAAGAATCCGCATGCGTGCCCGCGTCGCTCACTATCCTCAATCGCGCGTCCGGCCGTAAACGAAATTGGTTCAATGCTTTCCGTTGCGAAGGTAGTCGGGATGGATTTCAATCCGCTCGATCGAGGCCGCGGGCTCGTCGTCGAGAGGCTGGAGCGGTCGCCCACTAAGGGTGCATGCAATCAAGCCGGCAAGCGGCTCGGCCACCACGACCGCGATCGCCTCGCGGAGGTGCCGCTTCAAGATCGGCCGCAGCGCGTTCCGGACCCGCCCGAGCGCCTCTTCGACGTTTTCGCCCAACGGCGGACAAATCGAACACGGATCCTCGAGCCACTGCCTGAAGTTTTTCTGGTAGCGACGACGCACTTCGTCGAGCGGTAAACCCTGCCAGAGACCTTGGTTAAGGTTGCGCAGGTCGTCGAGCCGCTTGGGTCGCAGACCGACCGCCTTACCGAGAATCTCGGCCGTCCGGCAGGCGCATTCGGACGGCCCGCAATAGATTGCGGCGACGCGTTCGGCATCCTCAAAGCCGATGAATCGCGAGGCCAGCTCATTTGCCTCGACGAAGCCGCGGTCGCTGAGCGGGACGTCGAGAGCGCCGACGATCCGACGCTCTTCGTCGAACAGAGTCGCACCGGGTCGGATCAAGATCAAAGTGTTCATCATGATCCCGGCGAAAGAGGCGGCGTCGAACCCGACGTCTGGGCCCGAAACCGCGCCGCGCCGAGACCGGCGTCGGATTCGATCGCGCGGTAGGCGGCGCCGTAGTCGTGGCCGGCGGCTTTAAATACGGCTGAACCCGCCACAAATTGATCAACCCCTGCCGCGGCGGCTTGCGCGGCGGTGCCGACGTGGATCCCGCCGTCGATGGCGACTTGAAGGGCGGGCCGTGTGCGCTTTAAATAACGCACTTTGTCAAGCACCGCGGGCTGAAATGCTTGCCCTCCAAACCCGGGCATGACACTCATCACGAGCACCGCGTCGACCTGGTCGAGCCAAGGTGCGAGCGTTTCAACGGGCGTTGGAGGATTAATCGCGAGCGCGGCGCGGCAACCGGCGGCGCGGATCCGCGCCAGCAGCGGCCCCGGGTTCGGCTCGACCTCAATGTGAAAAATAATGACGTCGCAGCCCGCGGCGACGAACGAATCGAGATAGCGACCGGGCTCGGAAATCATCAAATGCGCGTCGAAAGTGAGGTCGGAGTAGCGCCGCCAATCGGCGATCACGCTCGGACCATAGCTGATGTTCGGCACAAAATGGCCGTCCATCACATCCAAATGAACAACCCGCACGCCGGCGTCGGCGACCGCGTCGAGTTCCGCGCCGATGCGTGCGAAGTCGCAATCAAGGATCGATGGCGTCACGAGCGGACGCGGCGCGTCTTCGAGCACGCGCAGACGCCGACGGCGAGCGTCGGGATCATTCGGGTCAGTCGCCATTGAGATACGATTATCCCTCGCGGTCCGGGATCACGCGCAGCGAGTTAAATGCTTTGCCCTCAAGGTATTCGAGAAACGCGCCGCCGCCCGTGGAGACGTGGGTCACCTTCGCGGCGAACCCGAAGGTTTCGACCGCCTCGGCCGTCTCGCCGCCGCCGACGACCGTCACGCCGGTCGACGCCGCCAACGCCTTCGCCACTCCGAGCGTACCGTCCCGAAAAGGAGCGTCCTCGAACTTGCCCATCGGGCCGTTCCAAACCACCGTGCCCGCCGTCCTAATCATACCCGAATACAACTCGATCGTCTTCTGGCCGATGTCCATCCCGAACCAACCTTCGGGAATGTTCGGCCCTTCCACGACCTTCACCTCGGCGGTCGCCTCGGGGGCCGTCGCGATCAAGTGATCGACGGGCAAAACGAGCTTTAAACCCGCCAGCGACATCAGCTTGCGCGCCTCGTCGAGCTTGTCGCCCTCGCACCGGCTCTTGCCGATCTCGTGGCCTTGCGCCTTCAGGAAGGTGTAGGTCATCGCACCGCCGACGAGCAGGTGATCAACCTTCGGCAGCAGGTTCTCGATAATTAAAATCTTGTCCGAGACCTTCGCTCCGCCCATGACCGACACCATCGGCCGCTTCGCGTCGCCGAGCAAGGTTTCGAGAATTTTCAGCTCTTTCTCGACCAAAAAACCCAACGCGCGCCGCTCGGGCGGAAAACATTCGGGCACCGCGACCATCGAAGCTTCGTCGCGATGACAGGTTCCGAAAGCGTCGTTGACATAGGCGTCGGCCAGCCCGGCCAGTTCCGCGGCAAATTTCGGGTCGCCCTTTTTTTCGCCTTTATTAAACCGGACATTCTCCAGCACGACGATCTCGCCCGGCCGCAGCGCCGCGCACGCCGCCTTCGCCGCGGGGCCGACGGTGTCGTCCACCTTCGCAACCGGCTTGCCTAGCAATGCGCTAAGTCGCGCCGCGACCGCATCCAGTCGAAACGGCGCGTCGGTCCCGGGGTCGCCGGTCGGCCGTCCCAGATGGCTGACGAGAATCAACGACGCGCCGTGATTAAGCGCGTGCGTTAAAGTAGGCAGTGCCGCCTTAATCCGTCGATCGTCCGAAATCGAGCCGTCCTTGCCTTGCGGGACGTTGAAATCGACCCGCACGAGCACCTTCAGCCCATCCAACTTGAGGTCGCGAACCGTCTGCTTTGGCACTGCGAGCACCCCTCGGGAAAGCCGACGACGGGTGGAGCAAAGCCCCTCCCGCCGCCTGGAGAGTAATCACTTCCTCGGACGGCCGCACCCTCGGCGGTCGGCCGACAGGCTTGTGAAAGATCACGGCCTGTGTTGTATAACACCAAGGGGGAAGCGGACTTACGTGTC
>JAJYDB010000196.1 GCA_021777845.1 Planctomycetota bacterium | reverse complement strand
CTGCGGCGAGCCCCACCCGGTCACGAGGTCGTAGCCCGGAACGGCGGTATAACCGCCGTTGCTGCCTGCGGTAATGTCGTTGAAATACTGCCCCTTGAGGCCGTAAATCAGGTTCAGGAGCGTGGTCCCGTTCAGCGGAGTCGAGCGATTTTGATCGGCGAGCGCGATCAAGCCCGCCCACTGCGGCGCCGCGGCGCTCGTGCCGCCGACCGCGTACCAGCCGCCCGCATACGAATCGAGCACGTAATAGCCGGTGTTCGGGTCGGCGTTGTAGGAAACGTCGGGGTTGGTCCGGCCGGAATAGCCCAGGCCGACCTGATAGCTCGGCACGGGCTCGTAGGCGCTGACGCCGCCGCCGCTGCCCGACCAGCCGGTCTCGGGAGCGATCAAGTTCCCGCTCGCGTCGAGCGGCAGCGTCGTCCCGCCGGTCGCGAGCACGCCGGGCGCGACCCCTGGATATCCCGCCGGCGAGCCGCTGTCGCCCGAAGCCACCGTGAACGCGACGTTCTTACCGGTCGGCGACGTGAAATGACTGTCGTACGCAGTCTCGCCGCTGAATTCGCTCGAACCCCAACTGTTCGAGACCACCTGCGCGTGGTTGCGCGCGTAATCCTCGGCCGCGAGCAGATTCGTGAAGCTCGGCGAGCTCGCCTCGACCAGAATGATGTTCGCCTTGGGCGCGATCGCGTGCGCCCACTCGACGTCGAGCGAAATCTCGACCGACCAACTCGAATTCGCCCGCGGCAGCCTCGACCCGCCGGACTGATTCACGACGCTGAAGCTCGGCGGCGCGGCGAGCCCGAAGGTACTGTCGAACGTCGCCAGGTCCGACTTGATCTTGGGGTCGTTGTAGGCGTCGACGATCGCGATCGTGATCCCCGAGCCGTTGTTTGGGATCTTGTTGAAGCCGTACGCCTGATAAATCTGCTGCGGCGTGTACGGCGCGGCCGCGCCCGAAGCGAGCGGCGCGGGACCGTGCATCGGCCGCGCCACCCGCCGCAAGTCGTGCGCCGTCAAGCCCGACGTCGCGACCGGCAGCGATCGGAGTTTGGTCGCCGCGACTCCGTGCATCGCGGTCGCCTTCGTTGGGTGCAGCGACACCTCGGTCGGCCGCGTCCGGACGTCGTCGGCATCAAGGTGTGCGATCACGCTTAATAAAGCACGGGGCTCGAGCGCGTCAAGCCGAGGAGAGGGAGTCCAAAGCGCACGGCGACCACGTTGGCGCATGGGGGCAAGCTCCTGAGGTGTGCATCTTAAAGTGTGCGAAGGACGGTGAAGACGCGGAGAAGGAGAGTTCCTCCACATCAATTTGTACAAGGCGGTCGTCGCCGACGCCAACTTATTTTTGTGCGAATTGTACGGATTTTACCGGCACGTTTCACTCATGGGCGAGCGTGTGCGTGGATGAGGCCCGGGCGCGCGGCGTCGCGGCCCGAGCGTCTCGACAAAGGCGTGTTTCACGCGCCGAACTTCTGCAAGCGACCCGCGTGCGCCAGCGCGATCGGCATCAGATGCTTCGCGAGAAACTGACCGAGCCCGCCGTTTAAACAAGCACGCTCGCCGAAGGTGGTGGCCAGATCGGGCCGGCTGGTCGCGGGTGCCCAGAGCAGCGTCGGGACCGGGTGGAAGCTGTGCGACTTCATCCGGCTCGGCGTCGAGTGGTCGCCGGTCACGATGAAAACGTCGGGCCGCAGCGCGACGAGCTTCGGAATCTCGACGTCGAGCGCCTCGATCACGCCGACCTTGCGCGCGAAGTCGCCGTCTTCGCCCGTGCTGTCGGTATATTTGTAATGAATAAAGAAGAAATCGTACTGATCCCACAGACTCTTGACGACGTCGATCTGGTCGGCGATCGTCTTGCCCGGCTCGGCGACGGTCATGCCGACGAGCCGCGCCAGCCCGCGATACATCGGATAAACCGCGACCGCGACCGCCCGCAGCCCGTACACTTCCGCCATCGTCTCGATCTTCGGAAACGCCGCGAAGCCGCGCATCATCAGGTAGTTCGCGGGCTGCTCGTCGTGCAAGATCGCCTGCGCCTGCTTCAAGAACTCCTCCGCGACCCGCGCCGTCTTCTCCGAGCCGGGCGAGCCCGCGGTCGGAGCGATCGTCGCGAGCCCGGTTTGCAGCGGGTCGGTGTCGCAGACGTCCTCGCCCAGGCCGTCGCCTCGAAAACGCACGACGAGACGATATTCGCGCACCGGCTCGATCAACGTCTCAACGCCTTCAATCTTCACGTGGGCGCGCAACTTCGCGACGAGCCGTTCGCAGGTCTCGGTCGGGATCCGCCCCGCACGCCGGTCGGTGACGCGCCCGTCGGCGTCGATCGTGCAAAAATTGCCGCGGATCGCGATGTCGCGCGGGCCGACTTCCACCCCCACGCCGAGCGCTTCGAGCACTCCGCGGCCGATGTCGTGCACGACCGGGTCGTAACCAAACAACCCCAGGTGCCCCGGTCCCGAACCCGGCGTGATCCCCGGCGCGACCGGCGTGCTCAGCCCGACCGTCCCCTCGGTCGCGAGCCGATCGAGGTTCGGCGTCTTCGCCGTTTCGAGCTCGGTCTTGCCGCCCGGCTCGATCGGCAGCCCGCCCAGCCCGTCGGCGACCAGCAGGACGATCTTCGACCCATTCGATTCACGAAGCTTTTTAATCAAGTCGTGCATGATTGTCCGTCGCGTCTCTTCGAGTCTTCAAGTTCGGTCGCGGGGAAGAACGCATTGTCGCGCGAGTTCGTCGCGCGGTCAACCGCGACGCGCGCCGCCGCCGCTGTCGTGAGCGCGCGCGACGTCACCGCGCGGTCGTCGCGAACAACTTCGCGAGCGCGTCGTCGAGCGCCGGCCCGCGGAGCTCGATGCGCGTGATCGTCCCTTGCGGATCGATCAAAAACGTCGAAGGAATCGAGCCGACCCCGAAGGCGTCGACGAGGTCGCCGCCGCTCGACGCATTGTGAATTTGCCGCCAGACGATGCCGCGGGCGCGGACGAAGTCGAGGACGTCGTTGCGCGACTCGTCGAGGCTCACGCCGACCACCTCGAAACCGCGCGGGTGATACTTCTCGTACGCGGCCTTGAGCCTCGGCAGCTCGGCCACGCACGGCGCGCACCAGGTCGCCCAAAAATCGACCAGCACATACTTGCCGCGCAAACTTTCCAGGCGGAACGCGTCCCCCTTGAGGTCGCGCGCCGCAATCGTCGGCGCGGGCTTGCCGACGCGGTCGATCCGCGCGAGGTCGTCCTTCACTTTCTGACGCAGCGTCGGACTGTCGGCATACGTTTTGAGGAGCGCGTCGTACGCCGCGCGCGCCGTCTCGTGTTCGCCCGCCGAGAGCGCCGCCGCGGCCAACGAGTCGGTGAACGTCGCCGCGAACTCCTCCTGCTCCGGCTTGCCGAGCGTCTTCAAAAGCGCCTCGAAACGCTTGCGGGCCTCGACGAAATCCCCCGCCTGCGCCCGCGCCATCGTCGCGACGATCCGCGCCAACGACTGCACCGGTCCGTCGGGCTTCTCCGCCAGATAGCGCCGCGCGACCGGCTCGTTGTCGGCGAACCAATCGTGATCGATCGCTTTGTTAAACAAGGTCATGTAAGCCTGATCATGATCGAGCGCTTTCGGATGATCGCGCAAATATGCGTCGAGGTCGCGGATGAGCGCGCGGTCGTGCGCGGCGACGATCTCGGACGCCGAGGTCGCGGGCTGCGCGGCGGGAGGCCCGTCGGCGGACGCCGAGGTCGCGAACGCCGCGAGCGCGAACGCGACGACGGTCGCGAGGGCGAGTCGAGTGCATCTCATCTTTGAAAACCTCGCGGCGGAACGTGAACGATTGCGGTCGAAACCCCTTGATCGTGCGGCATTGGTCCTAGTTTGACAAGCCCGCCGCCGCCGGACGCCGCGCGCTGCCGCGCTTCGCCCCCGCGGCCGGTGCGCTCGCGACGCCGATCAGATCGGCGACGATCTCGCTCCAGCGATCGCAGCAAATGTCGCGCTCGTAACGCGCGAGGAACGCCGCGCGACCGCGTTCGCCAAGCACCCGCGCCGCCTCGCCGTCGTCCGCGAGCCGCTCGATCGCGCGCGCCAGTCCCGCCGCGTCCCCCTCGCGCACCACCACCCCGCAGTCGGCCTCGACGATCGCGTCGGCCGACTCGCAACGCTCCGGACCCACGAAAATCGTCGGTCGACCCGTCGCGAGCGCCCCGTACAACTTCCCCGGCACCACGATCCCCGTCATCTCGCTTCGCATTGTGATCAAATGAACGTCAGCAATATTTAAAGAATAATACAAGTCGTCGCGCGAAAAGTAATCCAACATCGTCAGGTGATCAAGTTGATGGCGATCTCGAGCGGCGCGCAGCTCGCCGGCGCGCGGGCCGCCGCCGACGAACAGGAACGCGACGTCGTCGCGGTCGCGGAGCCGGCGCATCGCCTCGACGGCCTCGTCAAAGGTGTGCGCGAGGCCCATGTTGCCCGAGTACATGACGACGAATTTGTCGCCGAGCCCGAGCTTGGCGCGGAGCGGGTTGGCGTCGCGCGGGACCGGCGAAATCTCGTCGCGGCGGCTCCACACCGGCACGATCGCCATCCGGTCGGCGCGGACTCCTTTGCCGACGAGCCGGTCGGCCATGTACGGGCCGAGCGCGACCACGCGGTCGGCGCGACGATACACCCAGTCGCTCAAAACCCGCAACGCCTTCACGACCGGCGACCGCGGCGACATCCGACCCAGCGCGAGACTCGCGTCGGGATGCAGGTCCATGCTCCAATAGATATGCTTCGACCTTTTCAGGAACTTGCATAACGTGCCGACAAGTCCGATGATCGGCGGCGTGGTGAGCGTGGCGACCACGTCGAACCGCCGCATCGCGAGCGTTTTCGCGGCGGCGCAAGCATAAAAGCTGAGGTAGTCGACCATCCGCGCGAGCGTCGAGCGGCGTCCGAACGACGTCGCGGCGACGCGGTGAATCACGACCCCTTCGTGGACCTCGAAGCGCGGCGGACGCGGGGCGTCGGGGTTGTACCCGCCGCGACCGCAAACAACGTGGCACTCGTGCCCGTCCCGCGCAAGCGACTGAGCCAGGTCGGCAAGATGCTGCGCCGTCGACGCATGATCAGGCCAGTAATATTGATTGATGAACAGAATGCGCGCACGAGGGTTCGGCCGTGCGTCGTGATTTCGCGACGTCGCGGCCGCGCCGGCGTCGAGGAGGCTCGACGTCGCGATTTTGGGCGGCGGCGGGGCCGACTCCGCGGGGTCGAGCCGCCAGGTCCGCGAACGCGCGAACAACCGTGCGAGCGGGTTTACCATTTCGCGTCGGCCTCCTCTTTGTGGGCGCGATACCAGGCGACCGTCTTCGCGAGCCCGTCGCGCAGATTCGTCGGCGCCGTCCAGCCGTCGAGCACCGCGGTCAGACGCGCGACGTCGAGGACCTTCATCAAGGCGCCGTCGGGCTTGTCGGTGTTCCACACGAGCTTGCCGCGGAAGCCGGTGACGTCGTGGACGGTCTCGGCCAACTCGCGGATCGAGGTGCCGACGCCCGTGCCGATATTGAGCGGCATGGTCGCGTCGTTGTAACGTTCGGCGGCGAGAAGGATTGCGTCGGCGCAGTCCTCGACGTAGATGAACTCGCGGATCGGCTTGCCGGTGCCCCAGACCTCGACGCTCGGCGCCTGCGCGGCCTCCGCTTCGACCCACTTCCGCACCAGCGCCGCGACGACGTGCGAACGCTCGGGGTTGTACGAATCGCCCGGCCCGTACAGATTCGTCAGAATCAGGTGGATCGAGTCGAGACCGTACTGACGCTTGTACGCCTGCGCCTGCACCGCCAACATTTTCTTCGTCAAACCGTAATTCACGACGCTCGCGTGACAGGGGCCGGCCCAGAGGTCCTCCTCTTTCAGGTGACCCTCCAAATAGCCGGGGTAACTACACGCGGTGCCGATCGCGACGACCTTTCCCGTTTTGGTCAGCCGCGCCGCCTCGAAGAGATTCGCTCCCATCACCAAATTGGTGTAGTAGAGCGAAGCCGGCTGCGTCACGTTGATCCCGATCCCGCCGTAATACGCCGCGGCGTGAATCAAAATGTCGCACGGATGTTCGAGCAGACACTTCATGCAGGCGTCGAGCGCCGTCAAGTTGTAGTCGGCGCGACGAGGCACGAATACCTTTGCGCCCATGCGTTCCAGACGCTTCACGAGGTGCTTGCCCAGGAAGCCCGCGCCGCCGGTCACGGTCACGCGCTTGTCCGCCCAGAATCCCTGCATGTCGACTCCCCCTCCCGATCTCACATGGGTGCAAAACGAAGCGCGAGGCGCGATACTCCACAATTCGGCTCCGCTCCGCCGACGAAACTCCAGTGGAGTTGCTTCGGCGAGCGCGACTTGTGCCGCCGCGCCGAGCGGAGCGAAGCCGCGGCGTTCAGACGTTCGCGAACGGATTCGTGAACTCGATCAGTTGCGCCGCGCGGACGAGCTCGGCGATGCCGCGGTCGAGGTCGACCGTGGTCTCGAAGCCTTTCGAGCGGATTTTCTCGTACGAAACCTCGTAATTCCGCTGGTCGGCGTCGGCGCCGACTTCGGCGAAGTGGAGGTAGAAGTTGACGTGCTCGAGGATTTTTCGCGCGACGTCCTCTTTGGTGAAGTTCATCGATTCGTGGCCGACGTTGTAGACGTCGTCCTTGATCGAATCCCAGCGTTCGAGTGCGAAGATCAGCGAGCGGGCCATGTCGCGCACGTGGACGAAGGTTCGTTTGAAGCCGCCTTCGTAGACGATCAGGTTGCGGTTTTTGACGGCCTGGTAGGCGAAGTCGTTCGGCATCAGGTCGAGCCGCATGCGGTTCGAGACGCCGAACGCGGTCGCGTAGCGGTAGGCGACGCCGTTGCCCGCTTCGAGGACCATTTGCTCGGCGGCGGCCTTCGTTTCGCCGTAAAGCGTGATCGGGGCGCGGGGCGTGTCCTCGTTGCAGACGTAGTCGGGGACGGTGCCGTAAATCGAACCGGTCGAGGCGAAGAGGACTTTCTGGTCTTTTTTGCGGAGGTTGAGCAGATTCCGGGTGCCGTCGACGTTCGTGGTTTGTGCGAGCTGCGGCTCTTTTTTGCAGGCCGGGTAGCCGACGATGGCGGCGAGATGGATGACCGCCTCGACGCCGTCGAGAGCTTTCTTCAAGCCGGCGGGGTCGGCGACGTCGCCTTTTTGGAGCTCGAAGTGGCGATTTTGGCAGCAAGGGAGGAGCCCTTGCCCGCCGAATTTGAGCGAGTCGTAGACGCGGACGCGATGCCCGAGTTCAAGCAGCATCGGCACGAGCGTCGAGCCGACATAGCCCGCGCCTCCGGTGACGAGAATACGCATTGGTGGTCTGCCCCATCCGTAAGGCGGCCCGGGTGTCGCGCCGGCGACGCGAAATTGCGGACCCATCCATGAAAGTCGGCTGTCCAGCCGCGCGGGCGGGAAGTCCCTTCGATCGAGTCGAAGGTTGCGCCAGGCCCCGTCCGTGCGGCCCATGTGTGAGGTTGCGAAATCAGTCGGAAAACAGTCTCAAGTCGCGACGCGCCGAGCTTTTTTCCGTGCTCGACGCGACCGTTCGCGGGCGTAAGGTCCCTTCAAAGCTGCGTGTCAATGCAAGCGCCGCGAGCGGATTTCAACCGACGCGGGACACTATCGGCAAGCCGGCGGAAGCTGTCAACCGCAGTTTTCGAGGGAACTCGCGGCGCGGACGCGGTGGCGGCGGAGGTCGAGGGTCACTCCCCCGCGAGTCGCCTCGCGGCTAAAATGAAGCGGCGACGTGGAGATCGACGGAGCGGAACGCGGGGGCGGACGGTTTGGACGTCTTGGCGGCGACTCACGAACGGCGCAATTTTTGGGCGCGGCAGTTGCGGCCTCGGCTGGCCGGCAAGCCTGTGCGTTGGGTGGAGACGCGGTCGCGCGCGACGTTGTCGAGGGCGCTCGCGGGGGTCGGCTGCGGCTTGGTCGTGTTCGACCTGGGTGCCGGCACGGTCGAGACCTACGAGGAACTCGCGACCACGGCGGCGCTCGCGCCCGAGGCGCTGGTGCTCGCGGTCAACGCCGACGCCCGCGCGCTCGACGCCGCCCGCGAACTCGGCGCGACGCTCGCGCTGCCCGCCGCGACGACCCCGCCGGAAGTGGCGGCGCTGCTCGCGCGCTGGGTCGACGTCGCTTTGCGGCGGAACGCCCGCGCCGGTTGGCTCGAACGCGAACGCACGCCCGAGCACGACGACTGGTGGCAAACATTGATCGAGCGACGCGCGTGACCGCCGGTGCCCGCGCGCGAATTTCGACGCGGTTGCAGATTGATTTGAATCTAAAAGACGAGGACCTGTGCGCATGTTTGGCGTCAACAAAACAGAATTGACCGAGAGCGACGTGATTCAAGCCTTGAAGGGGGTGAAGGACCCCGACCTGGGCCGCGACCTCGTCGACCTGGGGATGATCAAAAACATTCAGATCGGCGACAAAACGCTGTCGTTGACGGTGAATTTGACGACGCCGGCGTGTCCGATGAAGGCGCAGATCGAGCGCGACGTGCGGCAGGCGCTCGAGGGACGCATCGGCGCCGGCTGGAGCTTTCAAGTCAACATGTCGGCCGAGGTGCGCGGCAAGGGGATCGTCGAAAAGGGGGACATCCCGGGCGTCAAGAACGTGATCGCGGTCGGCTCGGGCAAAGGGGGCGTGGGCAAGTCGACGATGGCGGCGACGATCGCGTTCGGCCTCAAGACGTTCGGCGCGAAGGTGGGACTGATGGACGCCGACGTCTACGGGCCGTCGATTCCGACGCTCGTCGGCGCCGGCGGCCGGCCGATGGCGCGCGGCGAACGCATCCTGCCCATCGAGACCTCCGGACTTAAGCTGATGTCGATGGGGTTGTTGCTTGAGCCGGACAAAGGCGTGATCATGCGCGGACCGATGTTGCACGGGATCATGCAGCAGTTTTTGCATCAGGTCGAGTGGGGCGAGCTGGACTATTTGGTGATCGACCTGCCGCCGGGGACGGGGGACGTGCCGCTGACATT
>JAJYDB010000195.1 GCA_021777845.1 Planctomycetota bacterium | reverse complement strand
GCGCGCAATCGTTGCCGTGTCCGCTTGGTGTGGCATCGTCGCGCCTCGGCGTTTCGCTGCTGGGTCCGTTTGATCTCCGCGGACGTCCGCTCCAGCAACGCCTTCGGCGGGCTCACGCTCAACCACCAGAACGGGATCAATGCCGCCACCGCCGTGTCCGCCTGGCACTCCGTCAGCTCCCGGTTTTTCCCCCCCGAACTCCTGCCGCATTCGCGACAGGAACAGGTAACTGACACAGTTGAGAATCAGGTGGCGTTTCAAGCCCTGGTAACGCCGCCCCTCATACCGGTCCAATCCGATCTCCGATTTCTGGTCTTCGAAACAACGTTCCACTCGCCACCTCGAAAATGCGACGAGCAGCATGTCCTGGATCGACGCCTCCCCAGGGGCGTTGCTCACGAAGAACTTCACTTCGCCGGGGTTCAGCACGTCGCGGGCGACGATCAGGTGCAACGGCTCACCCGGCAAGCCGTCGCCGCCGACGGGGTGGAACCGCAGGTGCTTGACCTCCCAGACCATCGGCCCCTTGTGGCCGTCCTTGACCCGCCACTTGACCCAGGGCTGGTTGCGAAACCCATCTCGTTCGAGCATCTTGTCGACCCGTCGCGATGCCGGGCTGCCACCGGCCGGTCGCGGTCGTCGGACCACGACTCCGACAGGTACAACTCGCCGTCGAGCAGGGCGTGGAAGCCGTCGCGGGCGTAGGCGAGGTGGACCGTGACGATGCAGTTCTCCTTCTTGCGGGCGGCTCCGCACCACTGCCGCTGCACGCCGGGGGTCTTGTCCCCCTGCTTGACGTCGCCGGTCTCGTCGATGATCCCGATGGAGCGGGGGCCGGCGTGCTCGTCGCGGACGGTCTGCCGGACCCGGTCGCGCGCCCGGTCTTCATCCCACTTGTGCCGGCTGAGGAACTCCTGCAAGGTCCTCGGCGGCACACCGGCGTTGATCGCGATCGGCTCGACGCTCTTCTCGGGGATGTCCGAGAGCTGCCCGGAGACGTACACGGGCAGGTGGGCGCGGGTGTCCTTGCGGGGGAAGCAGTCGTCGAACCGCTTGAGGAACTTCTTCAGTTTGGGCCCGAGACTCCGCATCTGCCGCATGTCCATGCTCGTCCCCCCGTAAGCCGTGAGGGAGAGCCTACTTTCGCAGCAGCCGGCGGATCAAGACGGATCAACTTCGCGCTGTAGTATTAAGGGTTAATACAATATCCAAGCTGTCTCCATAATGGGATATTCAGATCACGTAGTTCTCGACGAACGGCGAGGGTTGGTGGAAGACCTTGAGGTCGCGGGGAGCGACGAAGACGTCTTCGCCGGCGTTGAGCGCGAGTGCTCGGACGCGGTCGCTGGTGAGTTCGACGTGGAGGTTTGCGCCGTCGTGGAGGGTGAGGTCGAGTCGGGTGAGGCCGCCGAGCGGGGTGATTCTGCGGATTCGAGCTCTCCAGGCGGGTCGGCCGTCGGCTTGACGGGTTATGTCGAGGTCGTGTGGGCGAACGTAGATCGCCGCCATTCCGTGCGGTCCGGGAATCTCGACGGGCAGCGGTGCCTCGTCGTACTGGACGTTCATTCCGAGTACGGTTTCGACGCGGAGGAGGTTGACGGCACCCAGGAACTCGGTCACAAAGGGCGAGGCCGGGCGTTCGTAAAGTTCTTGAGGCGGGCCAATTTGCTCGATTTTACCGCGGTTCAGAACGATGATTTGATCGGCCACCTCGAACGCTTCCTGCTGGTCGTGCGTGACAAACAAACTAGTCACGTGGGCTTCGTCGTGGAGCCGTCGGAGCCAGGTGCGCAACTCCTCGCGCACGCGGGCGTCGAGTGCGCCGAAGGGCTCGTCCAGAAGGAGCACCTTGGGACGCGGCGCGAGTGCCCGAGCGAGCGCGACGCGCTGGCGTTGGCCGCCCGATAGGTGCGACGGATAACGGTCGGCGTGTCCCGTAAGTTGAACCAGATTAAGCAGTTCGTCGACGCGTCGGCGGAGCTCGTTGCGCGAGGGACGGGGTCTACGAACTTCCAGACCAAAAGCGATATTCTTCCGGACCGTCATATGCCGGAAGAGCGCGTAGTGTTGAAAGACGAAGCCGACTCCGCGGTTGCGAGTCGGCGCCTCAGCGTCTGCGCCGGTGAGCTGAACCTCGCCCGAGTCGGCGGACTCAAGCCCGGCGATGATCCTCAAGATCGTGCTCTTGCCCGACCCCGAAGGTCCGAGCAAGGCGACGAGCTGGCCCTCGGGCACTTCGAACGAAACACAATCGAGCGCATGATATGCACCGAAGCTCTTCGATAGCCGACGCACGGAGATGCCCAAATTCGATCACTCCAAGTCATTGTTATTCATGATTGCAGGCCTTCCTTACCGGTATTGTTAGGCTGTGTCCTCGGTGTCTTCGCGAGCTGCAATCCGCTTTCTGAGCGACTCGACGCCGAAGAGCAAGAGGAACGAGGTCGCGGCGAGCGCCACGCTGACTGCTTGTGCACCTTGGAGGTCGAAGTTCTCGACCTGGTCGTGGACGAGCAACGTGGCGGTTTGGGTGCGGCCGAGGACATTACCGGCAACGACCAAAAGGGCGCCGAACTCGCCGAGCGAGCGGGCGATTGTGAGGATGATCCCGTAAGCCAGGCCCCATCGAATCGCGGGAAGTGTCACCTGCCAGAAGATTCGTCCGCGACTCGCGCCGAGCGTGCGGGCCGCCTCCTCTTGGTCGACGCCACACTCGCGCAAGACCGGTAGGATTTCGCGGAGGACGAGCGGGAGGGTGACGAAGCAACTTGCCAGAACCATGCCTGGCCAGGCGAAAGCAACTTGAAGGCCGATCGACTCCAGGCTCCGTCCGACCAGGCCTTGGGGTCCGTACAAGAGAACCAGCATCAGTCCCGCCACGATGGGCGACACCGCGAAGGGCAAGTCGATCAGACCTTCGATTAAGGTCGCACCGCGAAACCGTTGCCTCGTGAGCACGAACGCCATGCCGAGGCCGAAGATCGCGTTAGCGGCCGCGGCGGCAAGCGTCACCGCAAGCGTAAGCCCTAGCGCGCGGCGCGTCTCGACGGCGGCGAAGATTGCGGCGAACGCAGCCAGGCCGTTCGCGAACGCTCCCCGCACCAGCGACAGCGCCGGCATCAAGACGAGAACGAGAAACCAGGTAACGACCGCGGTGGTCAACACGTTGCCGAGCAGACCGTTTACTTTCCGCGCGCCGGGAGGGGATCGACGTGTCATTTGGGTCGTGGTTACTTAGGGTCAATCAAGCTTTACCGCGTTGTTCTGGAGCGAGTTCAGGATCAAAAGCACCGCGAAAGACGCTGCCAGCAGAACGATCGAGACCGCGGCGGCGACCTGGGTCCGATCGCCTTCGATCGCGCCGTAGACGTACAGCGACGCGGTTTGAGTATCGAGGGGACGATTGCCGGCGACGAGCGAGATGCCGCCGAACTCGCCCAAGGCCCGGCTGAAAGCAAGCGCTGCTCCAGAGAGAACCGCTGGTCGGAGCGCGGGGAGCGTGACCGCGAAGAAGGTGGTCCAGTGATTGGCCCCTAGGGTGGCGGCGGCCTCTTCCTCGGCGGGGTCGAGTTCCAGCCAGACCGGCTGGACGCTGCGGATCACGAAGGGGTAGGTCACGAATAACAGCGCGACCGCGACGCCCGGCCGGTGGTAAATCAAGGGGACGCCGTTGCGTTCGAGGAGCAGGCCCATCGTGCTCGATGGACCGTAGAGCGCAACCAACATCAATCCAGCCACCACCGTGGGGACGGCGAACGGCAAGTCGATGAGAGAGTTCATGAGCGCTTTACCCGGAAAGTCGCGATGCACGAGCACCCAGGCCGTCGCCGTGCCGATGACTGCATTGACGACCGCCATCGCCAACGCCAGGGTGAAGGATAAGCCGAGCGCGTAACGCGCGAGCGGGTCGCTGAGAGCCTCGAAGAAAACGCGCGGTCCCGGACGAAGCGCTTCGAAGCCGAGCGCGGCGAGCGGCAGCAGCAATACCACGCCTAGGTACGACAACGAGGCTCCGCGAGTGAGCAGGGTCACCGCGTCGGCGCTCGATTTAAAGGCGGGCTTCTGGCTCATCGCGCCGTTCCCCGTCCATTTGATGCAATGAAAAGCCCGTCCCAGACTCCGGTCTCGCCAAAAATCTCGTCGTTGAGTCGCGGCCACCCGCCCAGTTCCTCGATCGTGAACAGCGAGGACTTCGCCGTCGGCGTGTCGAACCGCGTAGGGGCTTCGGCTTCGACCTCCATCGCGGCGAAGCCGAATTCTTGAAACGCTGCCTGAGCCTCAGGCTCATTGAGATACGCGAAAAACTCTTCGGCAACGGCTCGATTTCCGTGCTTTTCGACGGAAACCTCGATCAGACAGCCAGGGAGGTCCATCCGCAACGTTCGAGCCGGAACGACCGTTTCATACGCGACGCCGGTCCTTGTTCGCAACGAATGCAGTTCGCTCTCGGCGGTCACGACGGTGTCTCCTGCGCCGCGCGCGAACGCGGCAAGACTGAGGCGGCTCGAGGATTCGAACGTCACGACGCGTCTGGTGATCCCCGCCAACAAGTCGCGCGCCGAGGCCGTCGAACCGTCGTCCCGAAGCTGAGCCGCGCCCCAAATTGCGAAAATATTCCAGCGCGACCCGCCCGAAACACGCGGGTCGGCCAGAATCACGCCGACATCGTCGCGCGCCAAGTCGTCCCAACTGCGAATCTGCTTCGGATTGCCGGGCCGAACGCCAATCACGACGCGCCCGCGGGCGATTATCCCAGAGATGGAAGATCGCGATCCCGCTTGCCGTAAGATGTTAGATTTGGCGAGACGATCGAGGTCGCCGACGGACATCAATAGAGCAACATCGGCGTCGAACCCGGAATCGATAGAACGAGTCAACGACCCCGACGATGCGTACGATTCCTCGAATTTCGGCCGGACACCATGTCGCGCCTTCCAATGATCGGCAAAACCGGGCAAGAGTCGCAAACGGCAGACGTCGCGAAATCCCGACGCCGCCGCGATTCGGAGCGTCATTTCGCGAACATCTTCCGGCTTGGACGAGGCTTGAGCGCATCCCGACAAGACGACCGCAACCGTCGCGCGCATCCAGGACTCTGCCGGACTGGGCATCATGCGCCCCTCAATAGACACGGAAACGCCTGCGGGAGCCAAAGAGACTAAACCCCGCGTCCTTAAACATCGGTAAGTTGATGAAGAAAGTCAAGATGATTCGACTGAAGATAGTAAAGATAGCGGTGAAACGGCCCAAAGCCGCAACGAGTTTCAACGGGAGTTCACGACCTTGCCGAGTCGTCGGCGAGGCGTCGCAAGTTTTCCCACGTATACAAGCCCGAAGAATGCCCGTCGCTCCACGCGATCCGGACGGCGTAGCTGCCGACGGCTTCGAGTCCTTCGATCTTCAAGTCGTCACGAATCGTGTTCGCGTCGAAAATGCGTGCGCCGGTCCACTCATCGCGGCAGACCGCGCACGGGCATTCACCGCGTAAGATCCGATAACTAGCCGGGGTGACCGCGCCCTCGTTCCATGTCAGTTCGAGGATTTGGTCGGACTGTAAAGCTCGAATACTCACGGGAGGGTCCACTGCAGTCGCCTTTGCTGGGTTGGGGGTGTCTGACAAAACGAAAAAGACAACGTGAAAGCGCGAGGGTTACCTACGCTTCCACGTTGATCGAGCATGCGCCGGGACAGAAATCAATGACCGGCGGTGTCCGAATCCGAGACTGGTTTGCCTTCGGCGTCGACTTGTCGGATCGATGCTCCGAACGACAACGAGCGCAAAGGTGCTTCAATGCGCGATCTGTCTCCTACAATTAGGATGGTCATGTGCGACGGATCGAGATACTGTTTGGACACGCGGTCGACGTCAGCCTTGGCGACGGCTTCATATTGCGCCCGGAGCCCGACGTAATAGTTGTCCGGCAGGCCATACACGACGAGGTCACTGAGCTTTCCCGCGACGCCCGCCGCGGTCTCGAAGCCGTTCGGGAAGCCGAGCAGCACACGGCCCTTCGCGAATTCAAGCTCGGCCTGGGTGATGGGGCGAGAGCCAGTGATATCGACGAGCTCTTTCATGAGTTCATGAAGCGACTCCTTTGTGACGGCGGTCTGGACCGAGGTTCTAGCCTCGAAGGGACCGGCGCCGATGCGGAAGCTGAAGCTTGAACGCGCGCCGTAGGTGTAGCCCTTGTCCTCGCGAAGGTTCAGGTTTATCCGGCTCGAGAATTGACCGCCGAGGACCGAGTTCATGATAGTCAGAGGGACATAGTCGGGCGTCGATCGCGCCACGCCGACCTGGCCGACGGCGAGTACCGACTGCGCCGCGGCGGGTTTGTCGACGAGAGTGATCGAAGTTGGTTTCGCGGCGGGTGTCGCGGGCAAGTCGACTTTGGGAAGTTCGCCCGACTTCCAATCGTGGAGCGCCGACTCGAGCAACGCGGAGATCGCGTCGGCGGTGGTGTCGCCCACAACAATCAAAGCTGCGTTGTTCGGCATGAAGAGTTTCTTATGGAACGCGACGATATCGTCGCGAGAAAGTCCTTCGACCGACTTTGGCGTTCCTTGTTCAGGACGGCCGTAGGGGTTGGCTTCGCCGTAAACGAGCTTCGGGAAGACGATCGAGGCGATGGTTTCCGCACGGTCGAGACTAGCTTTCAGTTGGGCCAACGCCTGCATCCGCAGACGTTTCAGGTCTTTCTCCGGAAAGGCGGGATGAAGTAGAACGTCGGTGTAGATGCCGAGAGCTTCATCGGTATTCTTGGTGAGCGTCGTCAGCGACAGCGACGTCGATTCGAGCTCAGCATTGGCGTTGATGGTCGCGCCGATTCTCGACAAGGCACCGGCAAGGGCGAGCGAGTCGCGCCTGGTGGTACCTTCGGTGAGCAGGCCGGCCATGAGTCCGGAGAGCCCTTCCTTGCCTTTCGAGGTCATCGTTTCGCCTCCCTTCACGACGAGGCGGAGCGTGACGATCGGGAGCGTATGACGTTCGGCGACGAGAATCTCGAGACCGTTTGAGAGCTTCCTACGCGCGACTGCGGGGGGGGCGAACTTCGGAGTCGGGCCGGGCTCGGGCATGACGTTACGGTCGAACTCGTCCTTGATTTCGACGACCTTCGGGTTCATGAGCGGAGGCTGCGTCGACAGGTCAACGGCAACCTCGGGGGCGCGGGGCGTCGGGGCCCCGGGATTGACGTCGACGCGGACGTGATGACCCTTTAGGTATTGATTCGCAACGCGCTTGACGTCTGCTGGGATGACCGCAAACAGCTTCTTCATGTCCGCTTTGTAAGCGAGCGGGTCGCCTTCGAGGACGTTGTTCGAATTCAGGAAGTCGGCCCGGCGACCGACCGATTCAAGGCCAAGGACGAGGCCGCTCTCGGTTGTGTTTTGGGCTTTCAGTACCTCGTCGTCAGTGACGCCGTCGGCTTGAATCCGAGCGATCGTCCTCTCGATCACTTCGACGACTTCCTCAAGCTTTTGCCCCGGTCGGGGCGAGGCGACGACGGCCATCACGCCCGAAAGCCGACTGGTGTTGTGGAACGCGCGGACGAAAGCGGCCAGCGGCTTGTCATACACCAGTGCCCGGTAGAGCCGATTTTCGTTGTCGAGCTGACCGAGAATCGAGGCCAGAACGTCGAGCGCTGGCTCGTCGGCGTGTCCCACGGGGACGGTTGGCCAGACGAGTTGTGTCCGTGCAAGCGAGACGCGATCAGTCATCACGACGTGCTTGTTCTCGGTCAATTTGGGCACGCTCGGCTTCGGTCGCTCAACCTCGGGTCCGCGGGGAATCGGTCCGAAGTATTTCTCGACCAGCTTCTTGATCGTGGCCGGCTCGAAGTCGCCCGCGATGCAGAGGCTGGCGTTGTTCGGGGCATAGTACATCCGGAAAAACGCCGATACGTCTCCGAGGCTTGCGGTCGAGAGGTCGGCCATCGAGCCGATAACGCTGTGATGGTACGGATGATCCTCGGGATAGAGCGCCGCGATCATCTTTTCCATTGACTGCCCGTACGGCTGATTATCGACGCGCTGACGGCGCTCGTTCTTGACGACGTCGCGCTGGTTGTCGAGCTTTTTCTGCGTCAATACGGGCAGAAGGAAACCCATCCGGTCGGCCTCGAGCCAGAGCGCACGTTCGAGCACGTTCGACGGCACGTTCTCGAAGTAATTCGTGCGGTCGGTGTTTGTGCTGCCGTTAATGACCGCGCCCAATTTTTCGATCGGACCGAAGTACTCGTCGTCGTGATGCTTCGACCCCTGGAACATCATATGCTCAAACAGGTGTGCGAAGCCAGTCCGCCCTTTCTTCTCGTCTTTCGAGCCGACGTTGTACCAGATGTTGACTCCGACGATAGGCGTCGAGTGATCCTCGGCTAGGATAACTTGCAAGCCGTTGAGCAGTGTGTATTTCTCGATCGTGATGTCGGGCACTTGTGGTTGACGCGTCTTCGACGGTTCGACAGCGCGCGAGGTCAACCCCGGCGGAAGAACCACGGCGAGTACGAGCGTGAGGAACAAACGACGTGATTTCATGATCGCTCCTTTGGTACGGTCGGAAGTCGCGAGCCGGGCGGGCCAGACGAAACACGAGGTCGAATCGCCCGCGACTTGGACGTTGATCTAACCATTTCGGCGTTGAATCGTCCAGTATGGGCCGCGAAACCCAAAGACTCACGGTTCGACGGGGGAAGGCACGAACCGGAAACTCTGCGAGGAGCGTGAAACGACGAGGACGCGAATGAAGAGGCGCGACCTCGCTGCGGTGTTGAAGTGGATTGGCCCGAGGGACGTCGTAGCTTAGGCTCTGTTTTAGAACTGGACACTAGCTGATAAACTGCGTGCGGGCAAGGAGGTCCGTACATGAAGCGGCACGAAGTCGGCGAGGAAGAATGGGCGTTTCTCGATCCATTGATTCCAAAATCGGAGGCCCAAACTGGTCGGCCACCTCGGGATCGGCGGCAGATGCTCAACGGCATCCTGTGGATACTCTCAACAGGCGCTCAGCGGCGCGACCTGCCGGAACGGTTCGGGCCTTGGGAAACGGTGTACGGCTATTTCCGCAAGTGGCGAGCCGACGGACTCCTCGATTTGATCATCGACGCCTTGCATTTGCGACTGGATCAACAGGGGAAAATCGACTGGGATT
>JAJYDB010000194.1 GCA_021777845.1 Planctomycetota bacterium | reverse complement strand
GCTTGTCATACGCTTGTGCTTGCGGAAATCGCGGCGCGGTCCGCGAACGGCTGGCGATCGCTCGACGGCGTGATGGAAGCACTTTAGGATGACCGACGACAAGATGAAGGTCGCGGATGACCTGGCCTTCGTGATCGAGCTTGCGGGCGAGGCGGCGAAGCTCGCTCTCAAGGCGCGCGCGTCGGTCCGACCCCGCGAGAAGGACAACCTCAGCTACGTCACGGACCTTGATCTGGACCTCGAACGCTTCATTCGAGGACGCCTCGGGGAGCGCTTTCCGAACGACGCGGTGAGCGGTGAGGAACTCGCCTCGACAGGAGGGAACGCGCCCCGTCGATGGTCCATCGACCCCATCGACGGCACGGGCAATTTAGTCCACGGACTGCCGCTTTGGGCCATCAGCATCGGGCTGATCGAGGAAGGTGTACCGGTTCTTGGTGTGATCGCCGTGCCTCCGCTGGGCGAGATGTTCTGGGCGGCGCGCGGTCAGGGTGCCTGGCGTGACGGGGAACGAATTCACGCCGAAGACGCCGGACAATTCCACTCTCAAGACAACGTATGCATCGGCACGAACGCCTTGCGGACTCTTGACCCGCGGTCGCTTCCCGGCCGTTTGCGGGATCTCGGGACCGCCTGTTGCGAACTCGCGTTCACCGCATGCGGCCGGCTGCAAGCGTGCACCTTTCTCGGCGAAGCGACTCACGACATCGCCGCGGGAGCAGTCCTCGTTGATGAGGCCGGCTGCCGTGTAGCGACGATCGAAGGACGTTACCTTGAGCCTGCCGAATTCGTGGCCGAAACGCCCGTCCGCGTTCCGACCTTTATCGCTCCGCCACAGCGTTTGAAGGCGCTGCTTAGACAGGTTCGACGCTTGCCTTGAAGCCGCTCGGCGACGCCGGCCGGGTGCCGCGTCGCATCACGTCGAACTCGTCCTGGGTGCTTCTTTGATGAACGCTTTAGAGCCCGGCCCGGAGTCGACCCGCTCACCCGACGCTCAAACAGGCGCAGGGCCTGCTTGGGCCCTCGTCGATCTGATCGCAACGCTGGCGTGCGGCTTGCTTGCCTGCATGATCGCCCTCGAACCGCACCTGACCGCGCTCGTCGCGAACCAGACAACGACTTACGTCGGCGATGCGGACGACGCCTACTATATCGCTCTTTACCGACCCGCTTATTATGGAGAATCCCGGCTCCGGGATCCTTATTGTGGAGAGTGGGAGGGCGTTCCCAGTTTGTACAGTTGGTTTCCGGCGGCGTATTTCGCACAGATTGCGGGGTGGTTCAAGCTAGGCCCGTTTGCGATGGCCGTCATCTGGCGCGGCTGCGGGGGATTTCTCTGCGGAGCGGTCTTTCACACATTGTTCCGAACGCTTTTCCAAGGATTCCGGCGGGCACGACCCCTCGCCCTCCTCAGCGCGATCATCGCGGTCGCGGATGCCGGACTTGTTGACGGCCGCTCCTTCGTCTCCAACTTCGGCTTGGTCGTCTCGATGTTCAAAGGCTCGATTCCCTGGGACAAACCCGACGCGATCGCACTGTATCGAGTGGTCCCTCCGCTCCTCACTTTGACTCTGCCGCTCGCGGTTGTCGCGCTTCTCGACCGAACCGACGGACCGCCAAAAAAAGTCGCGGTCGCCTTGGCAGCGATCGTCTTTGGCCTCTGCATTAACGCCTATTTTTTCTTCTGGACGGCGCTGACCGCGGCGCTCGCGATGAGTCTTTGTTTCGAGTTTTTGACAGGGGCGATTTGGATCTCGCATCGGGATCAAGCCTGGAGGCGCGCCAGAGCAACCGCTACTGTCCTATTGATTGGCGGGTTGATCGGAGCCCCTCGAGTCCTGGAACAACAGCGTAGCTTCGAGGATCAATCCACGAGCCCGATTCTCGCACGGATGTTGAAGCCCTGTCCTCTTGAGCCGAACGACCCCGCTCGATCTCGGTACATACGCAACACTTGGATTTGGCTCAAGTTAGGTATCGGTATCGCGGGCTTTGCCGCATTTCGCCCGCCTCGCGCCCGAGTGGCTTGGATGCTTGCATTGTCGGCATATGCGCTCGAAAACAGTGCGCTTGTGACGGGCCTTGAATTCGAAAATTTCCACTGGAACTACCTCGCTTCGCCCTGTGGCGAGGTGGTGGTACTGACGCAGCTCGGCACCTGGGTCGACGGACTTGGGAAGCGGAGCGGCGCGCGGGCGTTGGGGAGCATGGCGTTGCTGTCGACGGCCTTCGTTGCAATCGCACTCGCTTGGCGTCCGTACGAGTCGCTTCACGCTCCCGATGCAGTCCGCAACCGTCTGATTCAGCTTGAGTTACGACCACTAGCATCAGCTCTAACGCGGCTTGGACCGGAAGAAATGCTTGCCGGTCCGCGCGAGGCCGACTTCGCTGTTTTATATGGCCGTGCGGCTCGGCTCTACGCCAGTCCTTATAGCTGGACTTCGCTTATTTCGGATAATTCCTTGCATGAACGTCATGCGTTAAACGGCTGGCTCCAAGGGTTGAGCGCGTCGGAATACGCCGAAGTTGCGGGCCTCGATAAATACAGCGACGACCTGCCGCGAGAAGAGTGGCGTACAGCGGCGGTCGGTCGTGCGCGAGTCGCGTGGTTTCGGATCTTCGAGCGTGACGCGGGCAGGGCGTCCGCGACGTTGGAACGGCTGCACGTCGACGTCTTGCTATTGCCCCGCGACGCTACAATTCCAACGCGCGGGGGTCCGTGGACCATGGAAGTTCAATCCCCGCGCTGGTCGCTTTGGCGGCGTCGGAGCGCCACGGGGTCGAGCGTTCGAGGAATACCCGATTAATCGCCGGCCCCGCATCGACGAGTTTCGCGCCCGAAAAAACTTGCTCAGACATCGGCGGTCGTCTGAAATCCTGTCCTATGATTGTGATGAGTAAGCACTTCCGCGTTGTCGTCGAGGGATCGCGATCGACCATTTGATTCCGCGTGATGCGCCGACGACCTGTGCAGTAAGTCTAGAAGCCCGAGCGTGTTGGCGACGAGGGTCATGTCTGATGAGGATTCTGATCGCCGAGGACGACCCGGTTTCGACGCTGGTCCTGCGGTCCACGCTGGAGCGGATAGGGCACGAGGTTCTTGCGGTCCGCGACGGCGTGGAAGCCTGGGAGTACGTGGAGCGCGACGCGGCTCAAGTCCTCATCTCGGACTGGATGATGCCGCGGATGGACGGACTTACCTTGTGTCGTAATATCCGCAAACGGCTGGATTCGCCTTACGTCTACGTAATATTACTCACGGCGCGGCAACAACGGGCTGATCGACTCGAAGGATTGCGTGCGGGCGCGGACGACTTCTTGGGCAAACCGCTCGACCGGTCCGAGTTGATAGCGAGACTTCAGGTCGCCGAACGCATCCTTAATATGCAGATTGAGTTGCGTCAGCGAACAGAGGAACTTGAGCGGATGCACGACGCGCTCTCGAGCCAAAACGCGTTGCTGGCAGAGATCGCGGTCAGCGACCCGCTCACCGGCCTCAAGAATCGTCGGTTCTTTCGCGAGCAGCTTGACGCCTGGTTGGCTCTCTCTGCTCGACAGGGGACCCCGCTTTCTTTGGCGATGATCGACGTCGACCACTTTAAGTCCTACAACGACAGCTTCGGGCATCCGGCGGGCGACGAGGTTCTGTGCACGGTCGCTCGGATCTTGCGGGGATCGTTGCGTGAGCCTGACTTGGCGGCGCGTTACGGCGGCGAGGAGTTCGTTGTGCTCATGCCGGGGACTGACGAAGTCGGGGGAAGGGCTGCGGGGGAGCGACTCCGCGAGGAGTTCTCTCATCAAAAATGGCAAAAGCGTCCAGTGTCGGCGAGCATCGGCATTGCCACCTGGCGCCCCGAGTTTAAGACGGGAGCGCAACTGATCGACGCCGCGGACAAGGCGTTGTATCGATCGAAGGCGCTCGGTCGCGACCGTGTCACGCATCATGATGAACTGACGACTCACGCCCTGGCGGGAATGATGTGAGGTCGCGGCCGAGACGAGGGCTGCGCGTTCCCGCGACAGAGACCGCGGGCGAACGTGACGCCGGGTCAATCGCTTTTTTTTGGACGCCTAAGCGAATCGTGCGGTATAGTGATTTCAACACCAGGTCGGGACAAACGTTGCCCGACGTCGGTAGCGCCGCGTGATTTAGGACCTTGCCGCACATCAGCGGCTGCGACCCGACCTCCTCGCGCTTCCTCGGGAAGACGCAATCGGAGGACGATGGACGGTCGTCAGTCCGGTTGTTACGCATCTGCGCCCGATCCACGTCTCGTCGTTCGCGTCGGGATGTGGATCGGGCCGGTCTTTCCCAGGCGGGTGGTGGAATGCCGAGCAGGCGGTCGCGACGATTGTCGAGCGTCGCGGCAAACACGCCGCGAATCCTCGGAAACCGTTCCGCCTCGCGTTGGCGGGGCTGGTTGATTCTCGGACTCGTGTTAACGCCTGCTTTGGCGGCGATCTGGTCCTCACAATGGTTCGTCACGCAGGACGGGCCCGCGCATCTCTATAACGCGACGATACTTGCGCGTTGGCTTGACCCTCATTCGCCGTTCCGCGACTTCTACGAATTGCGGCTCGACCCTCTGCCGAATTGGTCGGGACATTTTGTCTTGGCGTCGTTGGTTTCAGTTCTTCCGGATCGGGTTGCCGATCGCGCGATGACCACGCTGACGCTACTCTCGGTTGCGGTTGGCACGTTCTGGTTGAAGCGACGAGTCGATCGGCGCGGCGGCGAGTTCAATACTGCGTTTTGGGCAACGATTCTTGGACTCAACGTCTCTTGGCTCTTGGGCTTCGACGCATTCCTGATCGGCCTCGGGCTGGGTGCCGTGACGCTGGGCTTGTGGTGGAGCGGCCGTCATGCGTTTGGGCCGCGACGCGCGGCGGGCGTGTCGGCGCTGCTCGTCTTGGGGTACTTTTCGCACCTCGTTAGCCTGGGTTTGACCGTAATCGGGTTAATTGTGTTGGCATTTGCAACGCCCGGTCGTCGACGCGCGCGGCGCATCGCATGGTCGGCGGTTACGTGCATCCCGCTCATCCCGTTGACGCTCATCTATTTGAGCATCTCGCGTCGCTCCGCGGGACGTCTGACCCCCATTTGGGACAACTTGGACAACCCCGCGTCGCTCTGGTCGTGGATGAATTACGCGACTTGGACCGACCCGATCACGATCGCCTCCAAGGCGACTTTTCCTCTGATTACAGCCCCTTCGCCACTGTATCGGTTGGCCGCACCGGCGCTCTGGTTCGTGCTCGGACTCATGATGCTCCTGGCTGCGAACCTGTCCGACTTGAGCGTCAGCCGGTTTGCTCGCGCACGGTCGCACCTACGTCGCGGGTGGTTGATTTTAGGACTCTTGCTCTGGGTCGGCGGTTTGTTTGGACCGGATACGCTCGGAAAAGCGCACGGGCATTACCTGGCGCAGCGCGTCGCGCTCTCGGGCCTGATCTTTTGGATCCCCTGGTTCGATGCGCGCGGAGCAGTCGCGCGGCGATTCGCGCGCGGAGCCTCGGTTTGCTTGGGGATTGCGCTTGCGGTCCAGACGGGGTTCATCTGGGACTATGCGCGGCTCTGCGAGCGCAACGTCGGCGGATTGCTCAAGGCGGAGGATGCGCTCGCGGTGATCGGGTCCCACTCGACCCGGCCCTTGCGGGTCGGATCGCTGATTCTGCTCGAGCGGACTCGCTTTCGAGCCAATCCGCTTTATCATGCCGACAACCTGTTCGGCCTGCCGGGAAGAATCGTCTGGTACAACTACGAGGCCGGCCGATATTACTTTCCGCTGCGTTTCAAAGACCACCTGCGTCGTCCCAGTCCCGACGAGCTCGAAGCCATTTCGATTCTAGACGGGACGGACGAACTCGCAACCCGGGGGCGACGCTGGGAGACCCTCTTGGACTCGGATCACGACACCATGGACGTCTTGGTGCAGTGGGGCGACGACAAGGTCTTGGATGCGATTAACAGACGCTGGTTCGATCCGACGTTCGTACAAAACTCGCTGACGGTCTATCGACGCCGCAGCAATTGAACCGACGCGTCGCGCACGAGTCGCGTCTATTTTTTCTTCTTAAGCTTGAACACGAAGACCTGGTCCTCGATCGGGTCAAAGTCGCCGGGTCGCTGGTCGGACTCGGGATTCGAGACGCAAAAGGTGAGTGTCTCGTCGTTAATCTTGTATAGGCCTTTCACGGTTTTGCCCGCGAATTCTGCGGGACCTCCGGTGATGGTGAAGTCGACCGTCGCGTGCGGCTCGGCCTTGGAGTCAAGCTTGAGCGTGCACTCGTACGTTTCGTTGTTGACCTCGGCCTTCAACTTCGACCCCTCGATTTTCCACTCGAGGTTGCCGACCTCGGGCACCTCGAAAATCCAAACTCCTTGCAAGGGTTTGAGGTCTCCGGCAACCGCCGAGTCGTCGCGCGGACGTAACGGCGACGCCGCGATCAACCCGAGCGCGAGCAACGCTCCGACGAAACGAATTCCGGCACGGGCCTGGATCGAATTCAGAGACATCGCGGCGCCCTTCGAGATGGGGACGGGTTCCGGCGTTTCGTCGCGTCGCGAGCCGCGCGTCGTCGAAAAGCGCCGGATGTGCGAATCGGCTTCCAGACAACGATTGGACCCGCTTGCGTGGGCGAGATCAAGCCCGCACCGACTCGGAAACGCCCGGGGACATCCGAACGGCGGGTGGATGTACTTTAGGGCATCGCAAAGTGGGCCTCTTGACCCACTTCCCTCCGCGCGGGTATCGTTGCAAGTAGATGTCGCCCGTCGGCCTTTATTTGGTTCTGTTGAGGCCGGGCGTTGCCCGTGAGGAGTAGACGGTGCATATCGAAATTTCGATCCGCCACGGCGTGCTTGACGAAGCTCAACACGATTATTTGCGGCTGAAAGCCGAAAAGCTGCACAAGTATTTCGAGAGACTGATGTCGATCGAAGTGGCGGTCGAGCAGATGAAGTATTTGTGGCGTGTCGAGATCCTGGCTTCGGCCGAGCACAAGCACGACTTCGTGGCCAAAGAAGAGTCGAACTCTCCGCAAGAAGCGATGGATCTCTGCGTACACAAAGTGGAACAGCAACTTCGTCGATACAAGGAGAAAGTGCAGCATCACAAGGGTGATGTGGGGGTAAGCGACGTAACCGGCGCCGAGCCCGAGCCGATTCCGTCCGGCGATTGACGTTTCGAACCGCGATCCGCGAGAGTCTGTCACGATTTTGACAACGCATTCCCGCCGTTGAATCGGGATCGCATTCGTGGCGGGCTGTTGAGGCACGGGGAATCGAGAAGCGGCGGGACGTCGGCACGAGGCGGGACGTCCGCGAGCCTTGTCGAGTCGGTCGGAAACGATCGCGTGACTGAATTCATGAGGTTTACGACGCGCGCCGACTCTGCGCGAAGAGCGGTCTTGTCGCGGCGGTGGAGGGTTGGATGAAGCTATCGGATTTCGTGGTTCGCGAGGCGATACTCGTGGACTTGCAGGCAACCGCGAAGGATGGAGCCGTTCGTGAGATTGTCGCCAGTCTAAACGCGTCGGGCTCGATCGCGACGCAAGACATGGAAGGCGTCGCTCGCGCGATCCTCGGCCGCGAGGAACTCGGTTCGACCGGAATCGGCATGGGGGTAGCGGTGCCGCACACCCGTCATCCCGCGGTGACTAAACTAGTGGGGACGCTGGCCTTGTCTCGACAGGGAGTTGAATTTGCCGCTCTCGACGGCGAACCGGTGAATATTCTTTTTCTGCTGATTTCTCCCCCCAACCAGTCGGGCGATCACTTGCGTGCGTTGGGCAAGATCTCGCAGTACCTTCGGCAGGATAAATTCGTGAATTTCTTGCGTCAGGCGAAGACGCGCGAGGAAGTGATTGAAGTCATTGAAGAATTTGACAACGGGAATACGTGAACCGATTGAGAAACCGGGACGTCGCCTCGTCTCGCGGAGCGATGCTCGGCGGATCAGCGCTATCCGTCCACCGCGCAGGGGAGGGAACGACGGCGATCTGGTTGAGGATTTCCGTCGATGTTGATTTGCAGCGAATCCAAAGCTGAAGACCGTGAACACGGGTTTAGGCTCGGCTTTTTGAGTCTATCGCCGGGTTTGCAGACGATGAATCGCGTCGAGTGCGGCGCGGCCGCTTCTTTGCCGGGGTTGCGAACGAGTCGCGACTCTCCCATTTTTGGCTGTGCATACCGGCCTGTGAGGCCGACGAGCCGCCGATGATTCAAAAGCCCGTCATCGTTCGCCGCGAGGTTGAAGTCGCAAACGCCCAGGGGTTGCATTTCCGTCCGGCATCGGAGTTCGTCCGGCTCGCACAGAAATATCAGTCCGAGATATCGATTCATCACAACGGCGGCGTCTTTAACGGCAAGAGCGTTTTAGAGATCGCGACGCTCGCGGCCGACTTCGGGGCTCGGATCGAAATCATTGGACGCGGCAGCGACGCGGAGGAGGCCGTCCGGGCGTTGGCGGAGTTGGTCGCGTCGCCGTGCGAGGAAACCGACCAAGCCTCCGGCCCGGAGTCGAAGGAATCAAGCGCATGACGCACACGACCGACACCGCCGCCGCGGCCAGTCCGATCGAGCGCGACGCGTTCGAGACGGATGGCGACCGGACGCGCGACGTGGGAGTCGCTCGGGTGCGCTTTCGCTTTACGAAGCAAGGTGATTTGCGACTGATCGGGCATCACGATCTGCTGCGGCTCGTCGAACGCCTGCTGCGTCGCGCGCACGTGCGCGTCGCGCTCTCGCAGGGATTCAATCCGCGACCGAAAATCACCTTTGCGGCGGCGCTCAGTCTGGGAATCGAGGGGCGCCGGGAAGTGGTCGACATTGAGTTGGCCGAGTCGGTCGATCCCGAGGCTTTGCGAGTCGTCCTGCAATCGTGTTCTCCGGCCGGTTTGAACTGGACGGAGGCGGTCTCGGTCCCGCTGCGGGGCAACGCCCGCTGCGTCGCAAGCGTGTTCGAGATCGACGTTCCGGACTCCGCGCGCGCGGACTTGGCGGCGAATATCGAGGTGTTCCTCGCGAGCAAACGAGTCTTGCGAGAACGTCGCCGCGAGGAGCGCGTGACCGTGCTCGACCTGCGTTCGCTTGTTGAAACGGTGCAGCTCGATGTCGACGGACGACTGCGATTCCGGCTGATTCACGACGGCGGCGCGGCGGCGCGCCCCGAGGAAATTCT
>JAJYDB010000193.1 GCA_021777845.1 Planctomycetota bacterium | reverse complement strand
TGGACGGCGAGGGGACGTCGGTGTCGAGTCGCGTCGGGGTGCTGTACGCGGTGTTTGACCCGGACGATTTTCGGGTCCGGCCGCTGCCTCCGCGTGATCAGGACGCGCGCGCGGCGAGCCTGTTTGCCGCTCCGCCGCGGGACAGTGCGTCGATGAGGCCGCTGGCGATCGAGATTTGCAGGCGGCTCAAAGAGCACCCGCATCATGTCTGAGACGCGGGAGGGGGTGGAGGTCGGCGAGAGCTCGGCGGCGCGTCGGGACGTCCGGCCGCCCGCGGAGCCGAATCTGCGCGCGTCGACGGAGGGATTGCGGGTCGAGGCGGAGGTGTTGCGGCAAGGGGGCGGCGTCGAGGCGGCGGGTCGTCAGCGCGCGAAGGGCCGGATGACGGCGCGGGAGCGTCTCGCGGCGCTGCTCGATCGCGGTGCGCCGGTCTTGGAAGTCGGCCTGTGGGCGGCGCGCGGGATGTACGAGGAGTGGGGCGGCGCGGTCTCGGCGGGGGTGGTGGTGGTGCTCGGGAGCGTCGCGGGGCGGCGCGTGGTGGTGGTCGCGAACGACGCGACGGTGAAGGCGGGCGCATTCTTCCCGATGACGATCAAGAAGGTGCTGCGGGCGCAGGCGATCGCCGCGCAAAACCGCCTGCCGATGATCTATCTGGTCGACTCCTCGGGCGTCTTTTTGCCGATGCAGGACGAGGTGTTCCCCGACGACGACGACTTCGGCCGGATCTTTCGCAACAACGCGACGCTGTCCGCGAGCGGCATCCCGCAGCTCGCCGCGATCATGGGCAACTGCGTCGCGGGCGGGGCGTATCTGCCGGTGCTCTGCGATACCGTGCTGATGACCGCGGGGAGCGGGCTGTATCTTGCCGGCCCCGCGCTCGTGAAGGCGGCGATCGGTCAGGACGTGACGTCGGAGGAGCTCGGCGGGGCGTCGATGCACGCGAAGATCAGCGGCACGGTCGACTATCTCGAGCCGAACGACGCGGCGTGCCTGGCGCGGATCCGGCGTTTGGCCGCGTGTTGGCCGCCCGATCCCGACGCCGCGTATCGGCACGACGTCGCCCAAACCGCGCGGCCCGGCGTTGATCTGTACGACATCGTGAAGACCGACGCGTCGTCGCAATACGACGTCCGCGACCTGCTCGCGGCGGTGCTCGACGCGGGCACGTTCGACGAGTATCGGCCCGACTACGGCAAGACGTTGGTCTGCGGATTCGGTCGTCTGGGGGGCGGGCCGGTCGCGATCGTCGCGAGCCAGCGGCTGCGGTTTCGACCCGAGGGGGGCGGGCCGTTCGAGTTCGGCGGCGTCGTGTACGCGACCTCGGCCGACAAGGCGGCGCGATTCGTTTTGGCCGCGAATCAATGCGGCGCGCCGCTGCTCTTTATTCAGGACGTGAACGGGTTCGACGTCGGTCGCGACGCCGAGCGCACCGGCATCATTCGTCGCGGCGCGAAGCTCGTGAACGCGGTCAGCAACAGCCGTGTGCCGAAGCTCACGCTCATCGTCGGGCACTCGTTCGGCGCGGGGCATTACGCGCTCTGCGGCCGCGCCTTCGACCCCCGCTTTCTGTTCGCGTGGCCCGGCGCGCGTTATGCCGTGATGGGAGCCGCGCAGGCCGCCCGCACGATGCTCGACATCCAGCTCGCGGCGCTCAAACGCGACCACAAGGCCGTCGATCAGGCGCAAATCGACGCGCTCAACCTGCAACTGCGCGACCGCTACGACCGCGAGACCGAGATCCGTTACGCCGCCGCGCGACTTTGGGTCGACGCCGTCATCGAACCCGAGCACACGCGCGACGTTTTGATACAATCGCTCGCCGTCGCGACCGCGCCTCGGCCCGCGACGCCGCTCCAAACGGGCGTGTTTCAGGTCTAATTCGAGCCGGATCGACCTCCTCTCGGAACTCTTTGATCGATGAACGAGAATCTCGTTTCGCTGCTCGGCCTGGTGTTCTTGGCGTTCCTGATCGCGACCGCCTCGTGTTGGATCGACGTCGCGCACACTCCGCTCGCGGCCTGGGTCGTCTTCCCGGCGGGGGCGGTGCTCTCGTTCGGCACGATTCTGTGGGCGAAGTTTCGGCCCGACCGCGCGCCGGACTTCCTCCGCCGCGAGTCGCGCGGAATGTTCGAGAACAACGGCTTTTGCCTCGCGATCAAGCCGCGCATCGAGGGCCGGCGGTTCTTCTGCGACGTCTTCTTCCAGAACCGCTTCGACGCGCCGCGACGAGCGCGCGTGACTCTGCAACCCGGCGGCGGCTTCTGGTTGCATCGCGCCGAGCGGCCGACGCTCGTGATCCCCGTCGACTGCGAGGCCGGCGCGTACGGCGTCGTCGAGATCCCGCTCGGCATCCCCGGCGAGCATCAAGGCGCGCTGCACGGGATGGTCCTCGCCGTCAACGTCGAACGCACCGCCGGACGCGGCCGCAAACTCCGTTTCAAGGCCTGCGACCCCGTGAAACCGGCCAAGACGCCGCCGCCGTGGTCGGGCGTCGCTCGTACGCTCGGCGAAATCGCGTCGGCTCCGATCAAAATGCCGCGCGGCGCGAGCGTGCTCTGGAGCATCCCGACCGGGCTCGACGAATACCTCGACGACTCCGAGCCGATCCGGACCCGCGTCCTCTGGCGGCTCGGCGACCCGCCGACCGTGCATCTGGATACCTTCGACTGACCGCCGCAAATCCGTATAATATCGAGACGTGCATGTCTATTGATGTGGTTCGGATCGGCAACGGCGCGGGCTTCTGGGGCGACAACCTCGACGCGCCGTACCTGCTCGCGCGCGACGGCCGGCTCGACTGGCTGACGCTCGAATATCTGGCTGAATTGACGCTCGCGATCCTCGCGCACCAGCGCGTCAAAGACCCGAACGCCGGCTTCGTGACCGACTTTCCCGACCTGCTGGCGCGGCTGGCTCCGGTCTTGGTCGATCAGCCCGCGCTCGGGGTCGTCACGAACGCCGGCGGCCTGAATCCGCTTGCCTGCGCCGCGGCCTGCGCCGCGATCCTCGATCGGCACGGCCTGGGCGCGACGACGCTCGGCGTCGTGACCGGCGACGACGTCCTCGGCCGCCTGCGCGACTGGCGTCGCGACGGCGTCGCGCTCGACCACATCGAGACCGGCGCGGCGATCGACCCCCTGCTCGACCGCTTCGTCTGCGCCAACGTCTACCTCGGCGCGCAGCCGATCGCCGGCTTGATCGCGGCGGGCGCGCGCGTGGTCGTCACCGGCCGCGTGGCCGACGCCTCGCTCACCGTCGGACCCGCCGTCGCGCGCTTCGGACGTCGCTGGGACGACTGGGATTTCCTCGCGAGCGCGACCGTCGCCGGGCACGTCGTCGAGTGCGGCGCGCAGGCGACCGGCGGGCTCTGGCACGCTTGGGACGCCGTCGAAAATCTCGACGACGTCGGCTATCCCATCGCCGAAGTCGCGGCCGACGGCTCGTCCGTGATCACCAAGCCCGACGGCTCCGGCGGACTCGTTTCGGTCGGCACGATTTCCGAACAGCTCGTTTATGAGATCGACGACCCGACGTGCTACCGCACCCCCGACGTCAACGTCGACCTGACCTCGGTCGCGCTCGCCGACGTCGGGCCCAACCGCGTCGCGATCACGCCGGCGCGCGGCGCGACGCCGGGTCCCAATCTGAAAATGGCCGCCGTCTATCGCGACGGCTGGACGGCGTCGGGCATGCTCGCGATCGCGGGTCGCGGCGCCGAAACCAAGGCCCGAGCCGCCGGTGCGATCCTGCTCAAACGCGTCGCGCGCGCCGGCTTCGCGCTCGAACACGCGCTCGTCGAAGTCCTGGGCGCGGGCGATCTCGTCCCCGGCTGCCTCCAGCCCGCCGCGCCGCCGCTCGAGGTCGTCCTGCGCGTCACCGCGCGCGACAACCGCCGCGCCGCCGTCGAGCGGTTTTGCCGCGAATTCGCCCCGCTCGTCACCGCGGGACCCCCCGGCGTCGCAGGCTACGCCTCCGGCCGGCCCGAGCCGCGCCCCGCCTTCGGGTATTGGCCCGCGCTCGTCCCGCGCGCGCTCGTCGCCGCGGCGGTCGACCTCCGACCCGCCTCCGAGTGGACCACCGCATCGCGCTGAACGCCGCACTCCACTCGACCCCGCGCGCCGCGCGCTCAACTCCAAGCGACGCTCCACTCGAAGTTACTTCCACATTTCGGAGAGCCGCGCGGCGTCGTCGCGATCGACCCGATAAATCCAGATCGAGTAGCCGATTTTCGCGACCGGCCGCAGTCGGCCAAAATAAGAAAACGCGTGAAACCAGGCCTGATACGGCGCCTGGCGGTCGGCGTCGTAGACCCGCCACGGCAAGCCCTTTACCAGCGAGGCGCTGACCGCGTACAGGCCCGGTTCGAGCGTCCAGGGGCGTTTTGCGAGCATCCAACGCGTCGGGAGGCCGCGGTCGTCGATCGTCCCCGGTGCCGGCGGCGGCAGGAACCAGTCGATCCCCTCGCCCCGAGCCGCGAAAATCGACGGATTGATCTGGCCAAAATAAGCGATGCCGACGCGTTCGCCGGGCGCGTTCTTCGCGAGCCAAGCGCGCAGGCCGACGAGGTCCTGGCCCCAGTCGAGGTTGCTGTCGATGAGGTGCTCGGCGCCGTGGTCGGGCCCCCCCGCGGCGAGGTTGAAATAGGAGAGAAAGTGCGGGTTGATCGTCGCCGTCGCGATTGCCGTCGCCGCGAGCGCCGCCGCGACCGCCGTCGACTCGCGGACCCGCGCCCAATGCGTCGCGCACCCCGCCGCGTAGCGCGCGCACTTGCCCGCCGCGACGAACAGAAACGGGAACGTCGGCAAGACGTAGCGGAGCCCGAGGTCGATGTTCGTAAACAGGCTCATCGCCGCCAAGACCGCGAGCGGCACCGCGACGACGGTGGTCTCGTCGGCCCAACCGGCGCGCGCGCGCCGCGACCAGGTCAGCACGACGAACGACGCCGCGATCAGCACCCACGTCCCTTCGGGAACCTTATACAAGAGCGTCTTCAGATAATAATCCGGCCGGCTTGTTTGACTGAGCTCGCCGTCGAGGTAGGTCGGGTAGCCCATGATTTCGTCGCCGTTCGGGGCGTTCGGCTCGGTGAATTTCCTGGGCAGGCCCTCGGCCTCGAGTTTTTGGTCGTCGAACCCGAGGACGTAGTGTTTTGGCAGCGGGACGGGCAGCGCGGCGAGCGGCGTGCCTCGAAAGCGATTGACGCGGAAGTGCCAGGCGGCGTTCGTGACGGCGTCGGGGCTGCTCGGCCGCGGCTCGTCGGGTCGCGCCGGACGCGTGAGCGCGCCGCACACGAATTCATACGTGCCGAGCGGGATCCCGACCCCCTCGAAGCCGTAGCACGCGTCGATCGCGAGCACGCTCAAGCCGACGATCGCGAGCGCGTGTCCAACGCGTTTCAGAACGACCGCGAACGCCGGCCGGGTCGGGCGGAACCAGTGCAGAGCCGCGAGCATCGGCCAGAGCCCGTAGAGCAGGATCAGGCTGAATTTCGTCAATTCGGCCAATCCGAGCGCAACCCCCGCGACCGCCGCGCGACGCCACGTCGGCGACTTCAGATAACGCCAAAACAGGTACGTCGACGCGACCCCCAGCGACGCCGCCGCGACGTCGGTCGTGATCAGACGTGCGTGCGCCAGAATGTTTGGGCATAAACACCAGAGCGCGAGGCTGAGCAGTCCCGCCGCGTTGCCGTAGAGCGCGCGCGACCACGCGCACACCGCCCACGCGCCGACGATCGAAAACAGGGGCATGAGCAGGCGCGCTCGGAAGAAGATTTCAAAGTAGCGCGGCGCGTTCAGGCCGGCGAACTCGTGGCCGAAGCCGGCTTTATTGGGCGGGTCTTGCCGCCAGTAGAGTGTGTTGTAGAGCGGGGCGGTCGCGCAGCCGCCGAACGCGACGGGGAGTGCCGCGATCAGCTTCACGAGCGGCGGGTTGTGGTGATAGAGGCGAAACGAGCCTGTTTGCCAATAGCTGATGCCCGCGGGCAGGTGCAAGACTTCGTCGACGGTCGGGTTTTCGACGGCGAGGCTCGCCCAGGCGAGCACGAGGTGGAGCGCGACGAGCCCGACGGCGACGAGCGTGGTTCGGCGTGCCGTCCAGAGGACTCGCGCGGGTTGCGACGGTGCCTCGGCGGGTTGCTGCGGCTCGACTTTCGTCGGGGTCGCCGCGGGTGCGGCCGCGTTGCGACGCGACGGGGAGTGCCGGCGTGCTTTTTTGTTCACGTCGATGGATTCTCGGGTGGGGGCGTGGTCGCGACGGCGGGTTGGGCGCGGCGGCGCTTCGATCGGAAGTCGAGCGCGGTGCCGACGGCGGCGCCGACGAGCGCGGCGAGCGCGATCGAGCGTTGCCAGAGGTCGCGCGCGTTGTCGGCGGGGAGGCTCCAGACGAAGACGCGGGTCTCGTTGACGGGGGGAGCGTCCGCGCCGGGCGGGGCCGGGGCGCTGACGAGTCCCTCGCGGGCGCGGACCGCGAGCGTGCGGCCGTCGGGGGAGAGCGCGCACGCATACACGAGCGCCGAGGGGATCGGGATCTCGACGACGACGCGCGGGGTGTCGGTTTCGATCACGACGCAGCGCCGGGCGGCCGGGTCGGTGCTGAACAAGTCGATCCCGACGTCTTCGAGCCGCTCCTGGATTTGCGACGCGACGCCGTGGTTGGTCGCGGCGGCCGGCGTTGCGAGCACCGCGATCCGCGGCGCGTTTGCGGCGAGCACGGCGGCGTAGGCGCCGTCGACCGCGATCGAGCCGGTCTGCCCGCGCTCTTTCGAGCTTGTGCGGACCATCCGGTTGAACTCGGTGCCGCCGCCGCCGGGCTTGAGGCTGAGCCAGAGGTCGGCGAGGCGCGTGCCGTCGCGGGTGCGAATTTGACGCGTGACGGCGTCGTAGACGAGCTGATTGGGGTTCGACCCCGTCTCCCAACGGAAGCTGTCGGCGGAGAGTCCGACTTGCCGCGGCCACTCCACGAGCGCGGAGGTGCTCGCGAGGTCGGGCGCGGGGAGCGCGGCGGCAGGCGCGCCGCGTCGACCGCCGCCGCCGGGGGACTGGCGTCCCAGCCGGCTTTGGAGGCCGCGCGAAATCGCGTGCACGATGTGCGCGTCCTTGAGGTCGAGCTGCTCGATGTCCTCGCCGTTCATGACGACGAGCGTGCGGCCGTCGGGCGCGAAGTCGACCGGTTCCAGTCGGCCGCGCGCCGTCGCCGCCTGTGTCCAAATCGGCTGCCGGGTCTGCACGTCGTAGACCACGACCTCGTCCTTTGAGGCGTCCGACGTCCGCGCCGCCAGCCGCGAGGCGCTCACGTCGAGCGCGATCGGAGCGCGACCCGCCACGACGCCGACCTCGCGCCCGGCATTGACGTCAAAGAGCGCAATCACGCGTTCGCCCGTTTTGGACGTGCGCGCGATCGCGAGCATCGACGCGTCGCCGCCGAGCGCGACCGAGCGCGGCTCTTCCTCTTGGAACCGGCCGAGTTCGCCGTCGCCGTCGAGCGCGACCACGGTGTAGAGCGAGGTGTCGCTTCCGTCGGGCGCGGCGGAGACGAAGATCGCGCGGCGACCGTCGCGCGTGCAGGCGAGGTCGCGCGGCGCGACCCCTGCGGGCAACAACGTCGGTCCGCGCTTGCCGTCGCGCAGGCCGCGGACCGCGACCCCGTCGGCGTCGCGCAGCAGCAGCGCGCCGCCGTCGCTCGTGAACGCGAACAGCCCGCCGCCGCCGGCCGCGTCCCAACTCGCGACCCTGATCGCGCGCGGCCTCGCCGGCCACGCCGCGGCGCCGCCCGCGACCAACGCCAACAACAGCGCCCAGCGACATCGCGCCAAGATCGACACGACCAGACGCAACATGCCTTTCAGATCACTCAGCATAATCATCCCTAAACGGACTCGAGAAGCGGCTTCGACCTCCGCCGACGCGCGCGCAGCGTCTCTATTGTAACTCCAACCAGCCCGCCGAGGCAGGCGGCAAGCGCCGTCGGCGCGTAGTCCCACGCGGGGTGATGCGCGGGCGGGATGTCGCGCAGCTCGACGAGACTCGTCATGAGGTACTGGTTTGCAACCGGAGACGGCACATCCTTTACGTGAACAGTGATCATTCTTCGTCCACCGTTGGCGAGCACATATTCGGCGCCCGAGTCGATCGGCCAAAACTGGGTCGAAGTCCGAGGCCGGCCGTTGTCGAGGTCAAAGACGCGCCAACGCGTGCGCTCTTCGGCGATCCAACGTGGCGACCAGCGGAGCAGGCGTTGCAACCAAGGCTGGGCGAATTGGGTGATCCATTGCGGATAACGCGGCTTCACGAGTTCCACGAGCATCGTGCGGCCGTCGGGCGCGATTTGCAGCGGCCAGCGATGGTTGTCGCTGACCTCGTACACCCCGGCCATGCCTGGGCCGGCGTCGCGATGTTCGACGCGGACGACGGCCTCGGAGAAGCTTCGGCCTCGATAGGCAAACAGGTGTGTCGTCTGGTCGGGTGTCGCGAACGCGTCGACGACGCCCGGCGCGACTGGACGTTGCGGCGCGGAGGTCCAATCCCAAACCTGGCCGTTCTCGAATGCAAACGGGCCGGTGCGACACATGATCAAGGTCTCCGGGCAGTCGGCCGCAAGCCCCGACGGCATGCGTTTCGCGGGCGGCCCGGGGCACGGGTCGAGGACTTCGATGAGTGCGCCGTCGATGCCGATCCAGTGGGCGACCAAGCTGCCGCCCCGAGACCAGGCAAGCAACGAGCGGCCGTCGGGAGCGAAGTCGAGCCTCGTCATGAACGGAAACCCGGGCCGGTTCAGATCGAGGGTCCAGAGCGCGCGGCCGGTTTCGAGATCCCAGAGCCTCACGCTCAATCCCGCCGCGGCGGCTGACGTTGCGGTACGCGCGGCGATCGCGCGGCCATCGGGCGAGAAGGCGATCGGAGGCACGGCCTTGAGCTCGGCGACGAGCGCATCGCGACGCAGGTCCCAGACCTCGACGGTCCCATCGGCGACAGGCACCGCGAGCCGCGCGCCGTCGGCGGAGAGCGCGACCTCGTCGACCATCGTGAACGGGAAGTCGAACCGTCGCACGAGCCGACCCGCGGCAATGTCCCAGACCGCCGCGCAGCTCGGGCCGCGACGGCGGTCCGCGCCGACGAGCGAAACAACCCCCACCGCGAAACGGCCGTCGGGCGTGAATTTCATGCCGTCCAGCCCAAACTCGAGCGGGGC
>JAJYDB010000192.1 GCA_021777845.1 Planctomycetota bacterium | reverse complement strand
GAAGCGCGATCTCGGCGCGCTGCAGCCCCGACTGATCGGCTTTCAGTTGCTCGACCGCACGAAAACCCTTTTTGGTAACTTGGATCGACCAATCGAGGTTGTCCTTGGCCCGCTCATATTCGACGCGACAGGTCGCAATATATTGCCGAATCAACTGCTCGTCCTGCGGGTAAATTCCTTCCTCGAATTCGCGGAACGTGATCTTATTGACCTCAAGCAACGTCTGTGCCTGATCAACCCACGCCTTCGCCTGCTCATATTTGATCTTCTGAGCCGTGTATTCGTCGTGAAAGGAGGACGAGTCGAACTCGCAAACGACCTGGCCCGCCTTCACGCGCGTCCCTTCAGGCAAAATCGAAATGATCGTCGTGGCGCCGGGCTTTTGCTGGTTGAGGTCCCCGTTGCCGCCGCCGCGACCGCCCCGACCGCCCGGTTGAGCCCCCTGTGCTTGCTTCTGGACCGACTGTGCCGCCGCCTTTACCGGCCGCAACGGCATGTAGGGCGTGACCACGTAACTGAAACTGCGGATCGCGGGCTTCGCGGTCACGTCCGACATCGCCACCTGCGTGCTCGCCCCACCCGCCTGCGAAGCCCCGGTGCCGCCGCTCGCGCCGCTTCCGCTCCCCGACGCCGAGGCGTTCGTCTGCACGCCGCCGCCGCCCGCGCTTGAGGCGTCGCCCGAACTGCTGTCGGTGCGCGACGTCATACCCGGCCTCGCGGCACCACCGCTCGACGTCCCCGCCGCGGGGGTGCTTGTCGCCGAACCCAGCTTCGTCTTCGCGCGACCCACGCTCGTCTTTTTCTTAGGGGTCGCACTCGCCCCGCCCTGAGGTTGTTGACCGCTTTGGCCTTGCTGACCCTGTTGCGCGTTCGCACCCTTCTGCTGCGCGTTGCCTTGACCTTGTGCGCCGGGCTGCCCCTGCTGCGTTCCCCCCACCAACCCAATCAACGCTTCAACTTTCGCTCGGACCACTGCCCCCTCGCCGGTCTCGATCGAACCAAATTCAATCACGCGGACTTCGATGTCGCCCTGGTCCACGCGCGCCAGGTCCAGACGCGCCGCGGGCTTCGGACGCAGCTTCGACAACAAGCCCGACGCACCCCCGACCCACGTCAATCCACCGCCCGCCAGAAGCAACGCCAACAAGACCACCGCCCAGCCCCAGCCCGGCCGACGCACGCGCTCTTTCGGCTGGGCCCGACGCAACGGATTCAAATCCAGCGACATCTACGTTGCTCCCGACAGCATGAGCCGTCCGTTTCCCGATCCACTCCGCCGTTACTCTGACCTCAACTACTACTCTGCGCGCCGCATTGAATTGTTGACCTGAATTCGGGCTCGCCCAAGCCGACTTCCAAACGATCAACCACGCACATCCCGGCGCGGCGGTGTCGCTCAACTATCTATCATACGCGAGATTGTCGGCACTTCGCGACGCGGATCCGCGCTCTCTCGGTTCGCCCGCGCTCGATGATCGCCCGCATGGAGACGAAGCAATCGAGGAGCGCGACCTAAGACTCTGTTTAGAGCAGCGTCAAAACCAACCCCACCGGACGCGAAAAACGACCCCGAAGCCGATTCTCGCGGCAAACGTCTTCGTGACCTAGGCTTGCTTGCGGAGGACGCTCCGCGGACGCGACCCGCCAGAACAGTCCCGATACCGCAATCAACCGTTTTTTGGGTCCGAATTGAACAATTATGACGATTATAGCGGACCGCCGAAAAAAATTTCTGGACTTTGAAAAAATGGGGTAAAGTTCCCCTGTTAAACCTGCAGCCGAGGTGATTCCCGGTTGCTCTTGATCCCGACGCGGGCAGCCTCGCCGGGACGTTTCGTTGTGAGTGCACCGGCAGGCGGATCACCGGCCGCGCCTAGTTGAGTATCGAGATTTCATGGCAACAGGTCCTCGCGGGCCTGCCGGAGATTCCGCGCGCGCCGACCGCCGACTCCAACGGTTCGTTAGCCGCGACGCGACCAAGCCGGCTCCGACTGACGCGCCTTTTGAACTACTTCAACGAGATCGACACCGGGAGCGGGACATGGATCGAGATCTTGCACGGAAACCAGCCTCGTCAGAGAAGAAGTCGACCGCCCAAAAGCAGTCTCTGCGTGCTCGTCGACCCGTCTGCGAGGGTCTCGAAGAGCGCCGGATGCTCGACGCCGGCTTTTCACTGACGGGCTACCAGTGGGCCAACCCCGGCCATATCACCTTCAGCATTGCCCCCGATGGCGTCTACTGGGATCAAGGCGTCAACAACCTCAACGCCACACTGAACGCCGAAATCGGCCCCGGCATCTGGGAAGCCCAGATGGCGAAAGCACTTGCGACCTGGTCCGCGGTCGCGAATCTCAATATTTCCTTCGTCACCGAGCAAGGCACCTGGAATTTCGGCGTGCCGGGCTTTTCGCAAGGCGACCCGCGTTTCGGCGATATTCGCGTCGGCGGCTACAACCTCGGCAACAACTCCACCCTCGCCGAGACCTACTACCCGCCGCCTTACTACCCGAATACGGGCTCGGGCGACCTCGAACTGAATACCGCTGATACCTTTCAGGTCGGAAACGGCCCCGGTTACGACCTTTACAGCGTCGTTCTGCACGAATTCGGCCACGCGCTCGGCCTTGCGCATACGACCAACTCCGCCGACGTCATGTATGCGAATTACGACGGCGTCCGCACGGGTCTCGGACCAGGCGACATCGCAGGCATCCAAACGCTCTACGGACCGCGCCTGCCAGACCCCTATCAGGAATCCGGCATCGGCAACAGCCTGACCAACACGATCAACCTCACCAACCAACTCGGGCCGTTGAACTCGGTGACTCTCACCAACACCTCGCTCGCCGCCGTGGGAGACACGGAATACTTTAGCGTGACCGCGCCGCAAATCACCGGATCAACGCTTCGAGCCGCCGCCGTTCCATCCGTCACTAGCCTTCTTAGCCCTAATATTGAGATCTTTGACGCCTCCGGCCACTTGCTGACTCAGGCCGCCAACCCCGCCGCCTGGGGCGATAATCTGATGACGACGATCCCTAACGCCACCCCCGGCGCGCGCTACATCATCGCCGTCACTGGATCCGCCGAAAACGTCTTCTCTGTTGGCACTTACGACTTCCACCTCGACTTCCAGGGGGGCACGCCAATCGCAACGCCGACCCCGACGCCGACCCCGACGCCGACCCCGACTCCCACTCCGACTCCGACTCCGGCCCCAATGCCGACGCCCGCTCCAACACCGACTCCCGCACCTCCGCCGCCGACCGTCGTCGCCGACGTCCTTGAGCCGAACAACTCGCTCGGCCTTGCAACTCCTCTCGGCCGAATCGTCGACAAGATCGTCGGCAACCTCTCGCTCACATCGGCACAAGACGTTGACTATTATAGCTTTACAAATGCAGTCCCCGGCATTTACCAGGTTACCGCGTACGGCCTCGGGATCCACGTCACCGATGCCTATGGACGACTCGTCGCCGCCGGGACCAGCGTGATCGCCTTCTCGGCACCCACGGCAAACACACCGCTCTGGCTCGAAATCACTCCTCCCGGCACCGCCGTACCCGGCTACGGGTTTGCGATTCAGCTCAGGCAGGCACTCTCGCCGGCGTTTGGACGCGCCGCCGCCGCGCACTCCGCCAGACCACGCGTGCGAGCAAAGAGACTTGAAGCGGCGTTGCCGGGTACGGCGGGGTCGCAAACCTCGACGGCGACAAACCCCGCGACGCACACGATTCAGATCGCAGTCAACGTCCCACACGCCGCGCGATCGATTGGCCGAGGTCAATCCGACTCGCCAAAGCGCCCGCGTGGGGTTTGATCCCCTCCTCTCCGCTGTGGTAACGTGAGCCAACCCGGAACACGGCGAGCGCACGCGGCGGCACGTGGTCGAATTCGACCGCCGCCGCCCCCCTCACGACGACTCGATCGTCGCGCCCGTCTGACCGATTCGACACAAACTCAGTCAGGAGAACGAGTTCCATGTCCGAATACACGCTACCGCCGTTGCCCTACGACTTTGCCGCGCTCGAGCCCATCATCGACGCCAAAACGATGGAAATCCATCATGGTAAACACCATCAAGCGTATATCAACAACCTCAACGCGGCCCTCAAAGACCACCCGGACCACCAAGGTAAGCCGATCGAAACCTTGATCGCACACCTCGACGCGCTGCCCGAATCGATCCGGACCGCGGTTCGCAACAACGGCGGCGGCCATGCCAACCACTCGCTCTTTTGGCAGATCATGAAGCCCGGCGGCGGCGGCGAGCCCACCGGTGCACTCGGCGACGCGGTCAAGTCCGAACTTGGCGGCTATGCGGCATTTAAGGATGCTCTGAGCAAGGCCGGCGCAACGCGTTTCGGCTCGGGTTGGGCCTGGCTGATCGTTGGTAAGGACGGCAAACTCGCGGTCACCTCCACCCCCAACCAAGACAGCCCGCTCATGGAAGGCTTGACCCCGATCCTGGGTGTCGACGTCTGGGAGCACGCCTACTACCTCAAGTACCAGAACCGTCGTCCAGATTACCTGGCCGCCTGGTTCGGCACGATCAACTGGGACGAGGTCGCCCGCCGTTACGCCCTCGCGAAGCATTGAACTGAAGCTTTTGTGAAACTTAGATTTACGCCGAATTCGCCGGCTGCGCTGAAGTTCGACTTCGCGCAGTCTGGAGAGCGGTTGTCGACCTTGGATCCGCCGCAACGCGGGTCCGCGCGACGGGCGTGTCGGTTCGCCTTGACGGAAACTTGAGGATCTTTATGGTGTCCTCCGTACGGAGACTCGTCACCGCGGTCCGCGGCGGGTTCCCGCGTTTGAAGCCCATCGATGAATCACCCCTCAGCGCGAACCGACCGCCGTCCGCGGCGAACGCTCACTCGCCACTTACGGAGGAGTTATGCCGATGGATCGGCTCATGCGCGGGCTTGCGGCCGCGGGATTGGCATTGACGCAAGTCGTTGCCTCGTCAGGATGTCGGAGCACAAAGACCGAGGTTCCGCCCGGCCGCGCGCGGCAGCCTGCCTCGGTTGGATTTAGCGCGAACGCGCGGCCGACGCCCGCCATCGCGGCCGGCAACGTATTCGGCGGCGGCGCCGATGCATCCACGGCCGCGGGTTCGCTTTCCTCGGGCGGCTCGAACAAGTACGGGACCCCGCCCACGAATACGCTCAGTTCGGGCGTGAGCGCCGGCGAGGTCTTTGCTCCGCCGTCGTACAGTGCGGGCGGTACCGGCGGGGGTGTTCCGCTCGGCAACCCGGGTCAGACCGGCAGCGTAAATGCTGCTCCTCCCACATATTACAACTCGTCGGCACCGAACGCGGCGGGCGGCGCAACCGCGGGCTCAGCCGGGGCGAACAGCTTGCCGCGGTGAGCTTGGGCATTGAGTTTCGCGACGCCCCGCGAGAAGATCGTCTCGCATGGAACCTTCCTTGGAATCACGCTCGATGTCGCGAGAGACGTCGGGCGAAGACGCATCGATCACGCATCTCGTCGTGATCGACGAGGATGAACATTGCCTGGTCGTGAACAAGCCCGTCGGGATCTTGACGCACCCCGGCGGGCCTCGCGCCCGGGACGCCGACCGGCCGTTGACGCTTGAGGACCTTGTCCGTCGGCACCTGCGCCCCGACGACCCGGCGTCCGCCTATGTCGGTACGGTTCATCGGCTCGACAAGCTCGTTTCGGGCGTGATGATTTGGGCGAAAAACGCCCGGGCTGCACGTCGGTTGGCGCGTCACTTCGAAACGCGTCAGGCTCGGAAGGAATACTGGGCGGCGCTCGACCTCAGCGTGAGCAGGACTGCGATAAACCTTTCCAAGGAATGGATTTGGGACGATACGCTGGCGCGCGGTGCGGTGCCCTGGCGGGTCGAGGTAGTACCGTCCGACATTGCGGGTTGCCAACGCGCGGTTACACGCGGACGAGTGGAAGAATACGCCGGGTTGCCGATCGGACTGGCATTCGCGAGGCTCTGGCCCGAAACCGGCCGCACGCACCAGTTGAGGGCGCAATCGGCGGCGCGCGGGATGCCGATTCTCGGTGACGTCGACTACGGATCAACGACGGCGTTTCCGGCGGGCATCGCGCTCCACGCCCGACGCCTCACGCTGCCGCATCCAACCCGCAAAACGTTCGAAAGCTGGGTCGCGCCGCTGCCCGACGCGTGGCGCTCCGCGGGAATCGTACTGCCTGAAACCGTGATCTAACAATCACTTGCGGCCGGGGGGATGCCCTGCGCGAGGCGGTTCAGTCCGCCTTAATCTCGAGTACGCGGAACTGAATCGTGCCTTTCGGAGCTTGGATCTCGGCGACTTCGCCGACCTTCTTGCCGATCAGGCCCTGACCAATTGGGCTGGTGAGGAGGATTTTGTTGTTGTCGTAATCCTCGTCGCCTTGGCCGACGAGCGTGAATTCCTCTTCGTCGTTGAACTCGAGGTCGAGGACCTTGACTCGCGAGCCGAAGACGACGCGGTCGGTCGGCAAAGTCGATTTTTCGACGATTAAGGCGCGGGCGAGTTTGTCTTGCAGCTCATTAATGCGGGCCTGCAACATGCCTTGCGCCTCGCACTGCGCGTCAAACTCGGCGTTCTCGGAGAGGTCGCCCTCGCCGCGCGCCTGAGCGATCGCCTCGGCGATACGCGGCATGTCCTCGTTCTTCATTTTGTCGAGCTGCGCCTTGAGTCGCTCGTAGCCGTCCTTCGACATCGGAATGCGGTCGGTGTACATAACCCTGCGGCTCCCAAGTCGGGGCAATATCCGCGTGCGCGGTCAAGATCGAGCCATACGTCGGCGGGTCGGCGCGGCCGCGACTACACCGATGCGGCTACGCTCGCCGCGGCTCGGCATCGGCCGTGAACGCGCTGTCTCCCACTTCCCGTCGAGACACTTGAACAACGAAAGGATACCGTGCATCTAGGATGTCGGTCGAAACCCGAACCCCAAGTTGCGATCGGCGGTTCAAGCACTGACCAGGATCGGTCGGAACCCTCCACGGAGCGTAAGCAAACACCGCGACGTCGAGCGAGTTAGGCCCTACGTCGCGGTTTCGATAGAGTTAATTGAGCGTAGTCATCCTACGCGTGCGACGCAAGACCAAGTCAGGCTCCGGATCCTGTCGGGTTCAAGACGCGGTTTGCGCGTATCGGAGCGCTTCGTCGGCCGACAAGCTGGGTTTCCTGGTTCGCCTCAGCGCGAGATCAAGCACGGACGTTCAAGAACCAGTTGTCTACTTTTTATCCTGTCATAGCAAGAAATGCGGGGAATGCTCTCGTTGGGGAACATCCTCTTACATCACAGGGTCAAATAAGTAACGAGAAGCTTACATTGCGGTTCCGCGAAATTGCCTGGATACGACTTCCCTGTCGTGCTCACGTCGTAACGTCCGAGAATGAATCATGTTAACCCAAAAACCGACTCTAGGAGGAAGAGTGCGGGTAGAGGTACGTGTAAGAGGCGTCGGGCCGCATCAAAAAAAAAAGACCCCGGCGCGTTGGGCGTCGGGGTCGGAGCAAACGGGGTGATTGCAAGCAGGTGGGTCTCGGAGGCGGCCCTCCGATTGCGGTCAATACTGGTCGGCTGAGATCACTTCACCGCTGCCGAACGTGCCGAGCGCACGCCATGCCAAGCCGTTGATGCTGCTCTTGATGAAATGCACGCTGCCGTCGGCGAAGAGTGCGTTCACGCCGCCGGGGTGGTAGCTCCGCGAGGTCACCGCCGCGAAGGTCGCGCCGCCGTCGTTCTCGTCGGTCGTGACCAAGTCAACGTCGAGAGCGGTGAACGAGCCGTTGCCTGCGGATCCGGAGAAGCCGACGATCATATTCGGAGTCACCGCGGTGGTCATGCCGCCGTAGGGGGCGCTGCCGTCGTTGCCGCGAAGGTGAGCGACCTGCTGCATTTTGCAACTGCTCATCATCGAGAGCAAGATGGCCGGCATCAGGTTCGGCGGCGGCGCCGGGACGGCCATGCTCAAGCCGGGGGGCAAGCCTGATCCGCCGGGGAAGCAGTGCCGAGCCTGATAGTAGTAGGACTTCACCTCGGCCCCGAACAAGGTGTTGCTGGTGCCGTCGGTGATGCTCGCCATCCGTCGACTCATGTTAAAGCTGAACAGACCGGTGTTTTGCTGACCCGCGAGGGTCGTCGAGATACCCGCGAAGGTGAAGAAGTCGCCCAGGCAGAAGCCGTAGTTGACCGGCGGAAAGATGCCGTCGCCGCCCGCATTGAAGGGAGTCAGGGCGTTGGCGTCGCTCGGGCACGTCATCATGCTCAGCCGAGCACTCGCGACAGTCGAATTCGCCGGGGCGCTGTACTCGAGGTTGAAGTTGATGGCGTTGTAATTCGAGGTTCCGTCGAGGTAAGGAGCGATCCGATACAGCGGGCTCCATTGCGACGAATAGCCCGTCAGGTAATTGATGATCCCTTCCGGCGGAAACGCGCCTACGGAGCTCTCATAATTGTGCAACCCCAGCCCGATTTGCTTGAGGTTGTTGGTGCACTGGATCCGGCGGGCGGCCTCGCGAGCCGACTGCACCGCGGGCAACAACAACGCGATCAGCACGGCAATAATCGCGATCACGACCAGCAGTTCGATGAGCGTGAACGCAGCACGGTTGCGGCGAACCATCAAGGAGGTTCCCATGAATCTCACTTTCGGAGTGTTCAAGTATCTTGTTTTCGCACACCAAGCAATGGGGGAGGAGAGAAGCGTAACGGATGCGCGCTGAATGTTGGGGGTTGAAACTGCGAAGTTTTGGTGAAGAACGGACGTTCGCCCGGCTCGTCGGCGGACGTTTCCGAGCTCTGATTTGGGAATAAAAAGAGCCCGCGACAACGTGCGTCGCGGGCTCGAATCAAGGTCGGAGTTGATGCCTTGCGGGCTCGATCAATACTGATCCGCGGAGATGACTTCACCGCCGTTGTAGGTGCCGAGGGCGCGCCAGGGCAGGCCGTTGATGCTGCTCTTGATGAAATGCACGCTGCCGTCCGCGAAGAGCGAGTTCACGCCGCCGGGGTGATAGCTCCGCGAGGTGACCGCCGCGAAGGTCGCGCCGCCGTCGTTCTCGTCGGTCGTGACAACGTCGGCGTCGACGGCCGCGAAGGTGCCGTTTTTAGCGCTGCCGGTGAAGGCCACGATGGCGTTCGGAGTGACGGCCGTGGTCACGCCGCCGTAGTAGATGCCGCCGTCATTCCAGCGCACGTGGCACACCTGCAAGAACTTGCAGCTTCCCATGATCGAC
>JAJYDB010000191.1 GCA_021777845.1 Planctomycetota bacterium | reverse complement strand
TCGATCAGCCGCTTGTTGAGATGAATTCCCCGCCTCGCGAGCGCGACCGGCAAGCCGCCTTCGCCGCGACGCAGCTCCTCCGCGCGCGGGATGATCTCGCCGACAAGGCCCGGCTCGTCGTACGCCAGTTCGGCCGCGAAACGGTCGAGGCCGCCGTTCCTGAACGTTTCGTGATACCAAAGCTGGAACGCGCACAGACGGAAGTCGTGCAGCGCGACGACGCCCGGCCGTCGCAACAGATGCTCGTACAAAAACGCGTGGTAGATCGAGTTGCCCATCTGATAAACGACGGCGTGATAGTCGAAGGCGGCGTCGTTGCGGTCGAACTGGCGATGGTCGTACGCGGCGAATTCAGGCGCGGCGAGCGCGAGGTCGGGGATGTAGCCGGCGTCGTGATAAAGGTCGATCGCGTAGTCGCGCTTCAACTCCGCGATCAAGCGCTCCGCGTAGACCGAGATCCCGGAGATTTTCGGCGAGAACGGCGAGAAAAAGGCGATCCGCGGACGTCGTCGCGCGGGCCGCGCGGTCGTCGACGGAGCGGCGGACGCGATCCGTGCGTGCGCGTCGCTCCGGGTGCGCGACCCCCGCGACGACGCTTCGACGCGCGCCTCGAAGGCCGCCGACGCGTTCGCCGCGACCTCGCGCGGGCCGTGCGCGGCGCCGCGTGCGAGCGCTTGGGAGCGCAAGCCCGCGGCGAGCCGGACATCGCCCAACGCCGCGCGCAGTTGCGCCGTGAGATCGACGGGATTGTACGGATTGACGTACAGCCCCGCGTCGCCGAGCGCCTCGGATTGCGCCGAATTGCGGCCCGCGATCACGACCGCGCCGCAACGCATCGCCTCGAGGATCGCGGTCGGGTCGCCCTCGAATTCGGAGGCGTGGACATAAGCCGCGCAGTATTGGAGCAAGGTTCGCCGCGCGGCGACGTCGGCCTCGCGGACGATAATCAGGCCGTCGTTGCGGTCGAAACGCTCCAGATACGGCCGCATGCGGTTCTGGTCGTCGAGCCGCAACGGCCCGAGCAGGACGAGCTGCAACGACTCGAGTTCGGACCTCGGCAGCGCGAGGAAGCTCTCGACGACCGACTCGAGCGGGATCCGGCCGCCGGGCGACGTCGCGGCGAGCACGTACGACCTGTTGATCCGATGCGACGACAACTGCAGACGCTGTTCGAGGCCGGCCGGCTCGTCGAGGTCGGCGGGGACGAAGGCGTCGCTCGCGAACCAGCCGATCGTCGCGACCGCGTCCGCGGGCAGGCCGAGCAGCCGCAGGCATTCGTCGCGCGTGGCCGACGACGGGGTCAACAAGAGGTCGAAGTCGCGCAGACGCTCGAGCGTCCGATAAGCCCGCAGCGCGACGTCGGGCCGCGACAGCTCGCGCTCCTGGGCTCGAAACGCGCCGACGTCGAGCACGAGCGCGGCATGCCTTCGAGCCGTCGCGGGCGTCCACGCCGAAGCCGGATTCCCGAACGGATCGAGCACCAGACGCCAGTCGGCCGCGACGTCGGACCGCTGCGTCGTCTCGTGTCCGCCGCGGGCCGCGTCGACCTCGAACGCCTCCAGAAAGGCGCGCAACCCCCCGCGCCCGAGCGTTACGAACGCGCTCGGTGCCGCGTCGCGGGAGCGGGCGTCGCCTCCGGCACGCGCCTGGTCGTCGTTTGCGTCGATCGCGATTCGCACCGCAGCACCCTCCTTGGATCACCGCGCACCGCCCCGAACAGCCGTCCTCAAGAGACCGCGGAGGTCCCCGCGCCGGCCAGAGCCGCGCACTCGGCCTCCCCTTCGCTCGACGTCGCGGCCTGCTCGGCACAGGCGCGCGCGGCGGCCTCCGCCGCGGCTTGCTCGCGCTCGCGCCAAATCCGCACCGTCTCGATGTAACCGTCGAGGACGTTGTTGATCGGTCCGTCGGCCACCACCCGCCCGTGATCCATCCAGATCCCGCGCGTGCACAGCTCGCGCAACGACCCCAGGTCGTGCGATACGATGATCACCACGTTCGAGCGGTCGAGCAAACCGCGAATCCGCGCCTTCGCCTTGTCCACGAACGCCGCGTCGCCCGCGTTCAACGACTCGTCGATCAGCAGGATGTCGGGGTCGATCTCGGTCGCGATCGCGAACGCCAGCCGCACGTACATGCCGCTCGAATAGTACTTGAGCGGCAGCTCGGCGAACTCGCGCAGCCCGGTGAACTCAAAGATCCCGTCGACCTTCGAGGCCATCTCCTTGCGACTGAAACCCAGCATCGCGCCGTTGAGCATGATGTTGTCGAGCCCGGACAACTCGGGGTTGAAACCCGCCCCCATCTCGATCAGCGGCGCGACCGTCCCGCGGACGTCCAGCACGCCGCTCGTCGGCGGGTAAATCCGCGCCAACAGCCGCAAGAGCGTGCTCTTGCCCGCGCCGTTGTGCCCGATAATCCCGATCCGCTCCCCCTTCGAGATCGTCAGGTTGACGTCCCGGAGCGCCCAGAATTCCGCCGCCGGCACCGGTCCGTCGCGCTGCAACAGCAGGTCGAGAACCGCCCGTTTCAGCGAGTATTGCTTGTCGAAATAGCTGACGAACCGCAGCGAGATGTCGCGCAGCTCGATCAATCGCGGCGTCTCCCCGGGCGCGTGCGAGCCGTCCTCGCGGCGCCGCCCCCGCTCAGAGCCGGAAGACCATCTTGTTTTCTTGGGACTTGAACGAGCCATATCCGATCCCCAAGCTCGTGAGCGCGATCACCCCCGCCCACAGAAACAGCGACGCCGGCGGCCAATTGCCGTCTCGGATGATGATCTGGAAGATGCGAATGAACGAGTACGCCGGATTCAGCCAGAGCCGCGACTGCCACTTCTGGAACATCGAGGCTTCGTACATGATCGGCGTCGCGAAATACCACGCCTGCAAGAACACCCCGACCAAGTGCCCGCAATCGCGGTAAAACGTGTTCAACGTCGCTACAATCAGCCCGAGGCCCAGCACGAACAACGACAACAACGCTATCGCGACCGGCAACAACACGAACGGAGCCGAAAACCGCGCCCCCAAAGGCACCAGCAAAATGAACAACGCCGTCAGCGAAAGCACGAACGTCGTCAAATTGAAGAGCACGCGCGTGATCGGGAAAATCAGCTTCGGCAGGTAGATTTTCCGGATCAGACCCTCGTTCGCGATGATGCAGAACGCCGAGTCGCCCAGGCTCCCGCTCAGGAAGTTCCACGGCACCATGCCCGCGAACAAATAGATCGCATACTTGTCCATCTTGAAGATTTGCGAGAAGACCAGAGTCATCGTCGTCATCATCAAGATCGGGTTCAGCAACGTCCAGAAGAAGCCGAGCACCGACCGCTGATAACGGACGCGCAGATCCTGCACGACCATGTTGCGGACGACCGGCCAGAACTTGGTCAGCTCGCGCGCGTCCGAATCGACCGTCGCCCACCACGGGAGCGGCCTCTGCGCAGCGCGCGGCGCGGGGAAATACTCGTTGTGAGGGACGTTGACGCCCGTTCGTACATCCATGATTGAACAGCGTTCCCAGCGCGACGGCGACCAAGCCGGACCTTCCCGCCCGCTCCCGGTCCAACCGCGGCGGCGGATCTTACGCGGATCCCTGAAATGGCGGAAGCCCAACCGCTCAGTCGCTGTCGTCGCCGCGCTGCAGCGACCGCACCACGACCCGCGCAGCCAGCCGCCGCTTCTGATCGCCCGGCAGGCTCGCCAAATAATGCTTCTTGAGCGCGCTCAACCAACGCAGCTCCCGGCCGTCGTAACTGATCAACACCTGCGTCAAAATCGGACCGGGGTTCGCCAACGCACGCGCGACGCCGGCGTCAATATCGGCGTTGCAGGCGATCTGGTTAAAGCCAATCCCCACCGACTGCGCGAACGCCGCATAATCGATCCGAGCCAAATCGGTCGCGGTCGTCCGTCGATACGCGGGCTCCTGGAACATCTGCATGTAATGGTAGACGCCGTCGTCGAGCACGAAAAATTTGACCGGAAGCCCCGCTCTTGCCGCGGTCGACATCTCGATCGCACTCATTAAAAAGCAGCCGTCGCCGCTGATTGAGACCACGCGACGGTCCAGGCAGACGCGTTGACCGCCGATCGCCGCCGGGATCGCCCAGCCCATACTCTGGTTGTTCGCCGGGGCGAAGTAACGCCGCGGAGCTTCGACCTTGATCGACTCGGCGGCCCAGTGCGTCGAGGCCGTGACGTCGATGAAGAACAGGTCGTCGGGACCGGTCGCACAGCGCAAACGGCCTAAAAAGAACATCGGGTCGACTTTTTCGGCGGTCTGGATGCTGTTGACGGCGTTCGCGTCGGCGGCCCGGCCCGCCTGAATATGACTGCATAGGCGTGCGTCCGGCGCGCGACGGACCTGCGCCGCGTCCGCGACCAGACGCTCGAAAAAGACCCGGCTGTCCGCGCACAACTTCACGCAGGTGTGGACGTTGCGGCCGAGGTTGCGGGGGTTGGCGTCGACGTGGACGATCGTGTGCTGTTGGGGGATGGCGTAATTGGCGGTCGAGACCTCGCTATATTTGACGCCAACCGCGAGCACGATGTCGACGTCCTCAAAGGCGCGTTCGGCCGCGCGGGTGCCTTGTTTGCCGTAGCCCCAGCCGACCGCGAGCGGGTGGCCGTCGGGGACGGCCCCTTTGCCGCTGACCGAGGTCGCGACCGGCGCCTGCATGATCTCGGCGGCGGCCATGAGGACCGGGCCGACGTCCATGCAGCCTAAACCGACGTAGAGGCCGACCCGTTTCGAGCGGTCGGAGAGCACGCGGAGCGCGGCCTGATAGCCGCCCTCATCGAAAGGAACGGGCGGCGGCGGCGGGGTCGGCAAATCGTAATCCCAAGTCTGCGTGAGGATTGTGAACGGGATCACGACCGCGACGGGGCCCGGCTCGCCGCTCAAGGCGAGGGCATTCGCCTGAAAAATCGCCCCCGGCACTTCGCTCGGGTGACGGACGAGCAGGACCGCTTTCGAGACCGGCCGGACGAGGTCGAGCGTCGGCAGCGAGTGCACCTGTCCGATCGGCGCGAGGGGGGCGCGGTCGATGTCGGTGACCAGCGCGATCACCGGCACGCTGTCGAGGAGGGCCTCGCCGAGCCCCGTGAGCGCGTTCGTCAAACCCGGCCCCGGGACCACGCTGCAGACGCCGCTCCGGCCCGTGACGCGGGCCGACGCGTCGGCCATGACGCTCGCCGAAGACTCATGCGTGACAAGGAGATACGGCAAGCCGTGGGCCTTGAAGGCGTCCCACAGCTCGTTGTTTTGGGCACCCGGGATGCCGAACACGCACGGGGTCCCGAGGCAGCACAACGAGGCCGCGGCCGCCTGCGCGGCGGTCATCTTGCCGTGGACCCCGTCGCGATGAGTCCGACGACCCACCTCAACATGGCCGGCCTGTGCATCCTGGGCGGCCTGGGGCAATATGGCCAGGGTGCCCGCAGTCGCCAAAGCCCCCAAAGCCTCGCGGCGATTCCATGCATCGGTCACGATGGCCGGCCTCCTTGCCGCGGTGGGTGATGACGTCAAACTAACGCCTAAATAAGCCGACTCGCGCCGCGGCGCGGTCGTCACTCAGATGCTATCGGTCGATGGCGGTCGGTTCCGGTTGGCTCGGGTCGGTGCCGTCGTCCGTTCGGCGCGGGTTGCGCCGGTTGCGAAAGCCGCGCGGCGAGTCGGTTGCGGGTCGCGGCCGCGCAACTCGGTCGCCTCGGGAGTTTTGGAGCGGCGACGGGTGCGGACGGCGGCGGCGTTTCGCCTTGGTTTTGCGCTCGATCGGCGCTTCCGCGGGCAATCCTCTTGTCGACAACGCGCGCGGCCGTCATCATAGCGTGTCGACCAACTTGGACGACATGCCCCCACCGTGTGCCGAGCCGTCGGTCGAGCGTCGCGCCGCTTGCGCGTTTGTTTGGCCGAAAGGCGAGGCGGCCCGCCGTAATCGATCGACGCGGTCGTGATTTTTTTGGTTCGACGCGACTCTGTTGAGCGCAAGGATTTCCGCGCATGCCGCCCGCCGCTTTGATTGATCCCGCGAAGGTCGATACTTCTCGCCTGATGTTCGACCGCGACGGCATTCGGGCCGTGAACCCGCAGCGCTTCGAGATGGAGCAGTTGTCGGGGATCGTTTCGATCGACACCGAGAAGCACCTGATTATTGGGTTCAAGGACCTCACCCCCGAGGAATTCTGGGTCCGCGGCCACATGCCCGACTATCCGCTCATGCCCGGCGTGATTATGTGCGAGGCGGCCGCGCAGCTTTCGAGTTTCTACTGCCATCATATTAAGTTGCTCGAAAGCGGCTTCATCGGCTTCGGGGGCATGGAGGAGGTTCGGTTTCGGGGTCAGGTCCGGCCCGGCGACCGTTTGTTGCTGGTTTCGAAGGCGACCAAGGTGCACCGGCGTCAGACGATTTTTGATACGCAGGGTTTTGTCGGCTCGAATCTGGTGTATCACGGGAAAATTATCGGGGTGCCGATTGCCAACTCGCCGCGCGAAGACGACTGACCCGCGATGACGAACGCTCGCGACGTGTCTGACCTCTCCGCTTATATGGTCGACTTCGGGCCGTTGAATGTTCCGCTCGACCTGCGGACGCCGTTTGGAAACGAACGTCCGGTGGAGCTCGAAATCGGCTGCGGCAAGGGTTTGTTTCTCGCGAACGCGGCGCGTCTGCGTCCGGGGCACAACTTTTTGGGCGTCGAGGTGATGCGGAAGTACGCGCGTCGCGCCGCCGATCGCGCCGCCAAACTTGGCTTGGAGAACGTCCGCGTCGCGTGCGCCGACGCGCGTGCGATTCTGAGCCGCGGCGAGCCGGCGTCGAGCCTGGCCGCGCTCCACATTTATTTTCCGGACCCGTGGTGGAAGCGCAAGCACCACAAGCGGAGGCTGTTTGACGAGCGTTTGCTGATCGCGGCGGAGCGTTTGCTCGCGCCCGGCGGCACGCTGGCGTGCGCGACCGACGTCGAGGCGTACTTCGCGGTGATGCGCGGTTTGGTCGCGACGCACGCGGCGTTTCGCGCGCTGCCGCCGGAGCCGCCGAAGACGCCCGAGCACGAGCTCGACTATCTGACCAACTTCGAGCGCAAATATCGGCTCGAAGGCCGCCCGATCTGGCGGGCGTCGTATCGATTTGAACCTCCGAACGCGGTGGTCGCGCCCCCCGACGCCGCGTGCTCTCACGCTATCGAAGGTGGATCCTGATGAGTCGAGGTTGGACGGGCGCGGGATTTTTGGTCGACGGATCGCGGTCGGCGTGGCGTCGTTTTCTCGGTCAATGGACGCAGGCGGGGCCGAAGCGGGTCGCGCTCTGGAGTCCGCTGGTGGGCGTGGTCGCGGGGCTGGGCGCGGTCGTGTTCCATCACGCGCTGAAACTGGTCGTGCACATCGTCCAGGAAGGCTGGATGCATTTTTATGCGCCGCCGTTTGGCGAGGGCGCGCCGCGGTTGATCAGCTTTCCCGGTCCGTGGTGGCTGGTTTTGCTGGTGCCGACGGTGGGCGGCCTGATTTCGGGTTTGATCGTCTTCACTTGGGCACCCGAGGCCGAGGGGCACGGCACCGACGCCTTGATCCGCGCGTTTCATCGCGGCGGCGGCGTGATCCGGGGCCGAATTCCTTTGATTAAGGGGTTGGCGTCGATTGTCACGATCGGCAGCGGCGGGTCGGCGGGGCAGGAGGGGCCGATCGCGCAGATCGGCGCGGGGTTCGGGTCGATTTTGGCGACGATGCTGCGGTTCACCGCGAACGAGCGGCGTTTGTTGTCGCTGGCGGGGGCGGCGGGGGGCGTCGGCGCGATCTTCCGAGCACCGCTGGGGGGGGCGATTTTCGCGTGCGAGGTGATTTACTCGACGACCGCGATGGAGGCCGCGGCGCTCTTGCCGTGCCTCACGAGTTCGATTATCGCGTACTCGGTGTTCGAGCAATTCATCACGCCCAGGCCGATTTTTCTCGTGCCGCCGCTCGATTACCACGGGCTCTACGACCTGCCGTTGTTCGCGGGGCTGGCGCTGTTGTGCGCGGCGGTGGGCTGGGTGTACGTCCGCGTCTTTTATGGCATCCGAGACAAAATCTTTCACCCGCTGCCGATCCCGAGGCACCTCAAACCGGCGCTCGGCGGGCTCTTGCTCGGCGTCATGGCCTTGAAGTTTCCGGAGTTGATGTCGGGGGGTTACGGGTGGGTGCAGTGGGGTGCGATCGGGCTCGCGCCGCAGCTCGCGATGCCGACCGACGCGATCTTCACGCCGCAACTCGGGGCGGGCACGCTGCTGATGCTCGCTTTGTTAAAGACGATGTCGACCGGCCTCACGATCAGCTCGGGGGGGAGCGGCGGCGTGTTCGGGCCGTCGGTGTTTATCGGCGGGATGCTCGGCGGCGCGTACGGGCAGTGGCTGCAGCGAATCCTGCCGGGCTGGAATATCGAGCCGGCGGCGTTCGCGCTCGTGGGCATGGGCGGATTCTTCGCGGGGGTTTCGAAGACGCCGCTGACGTCCATTTTAATGGTCAGCGAAATGAGCGGTTCGTATCGCCTGCTGGTGCCGTTGATGGCGGTGTGCGGCCTCAATCTCGGGTTATCGAGGCGCTGGACGATCTACGAGGAGCAGGTGCCGACGCCGATGGACAGCCCCGCGCGGCGCGGCGAGTTCGCGGTCGACGTCCTCGAACAGGTCCGCGTCGGCGACGTGCCGATCCAGCGCGACGGCATCACGCTGCTCCCCGAGGCGACGCCGTTCCCGAGCATCCTCAACCTCGTGGCGCACTCGCCCGAGTCGCTGTTCCCGGTCGTCGATGCGGCGGGGCGTTTGACCGGGATCATCAGCCTGCGCGACCTGCGGCCGGCTTTGTTTGGCGTCGACGGCGGCGGGCTCGTGCTCGCGACCGACATCGCGTGCCGGCCGGTGCTGTCGGTCACGCTCGACGACGACTTGCACACCGCGATCAGGCGGCTCACCGAGCTGAACGTCGATCAGATTCCCGTCGTCGACCCGCTCGACTCCGCGCGGCTCGTCGGCCTGCTCGACCGCCGCGAGATCGTCGCCGCCTACGGCTCCAAATTCACGCCCAAAACCGCACCCGCCCGCGGCGTGGATTGAGGCGGAGGCCAACGAAAAACCGGCCGCGACCCAGGCGTGCACCTCGGGTCGAAGCCGGTCGCGGTTCGATGCGGACCTGGGCGCAAGCCGCTCAGCGCTTCGAGAACTGGAAGCTCTTGCGGGCCTTCTTGTGTCCGTATTTCTTACGCTCGA
>JAJYDB010000190.1:714-9252 GCA_021777845.1 Planctomycetota bacterium | reverse complement strand
TCGTCGCGCGTTACCAGTTTTTCGAGCGCAGCCCGACGACGATCCAGGAGTGCGTCGATGCGTTTGTCGAAGGACTCGAACTGAGAGACCGCCTCATTGTGGCGCGAGTTCGGTAGCCGTTCGAGAAGGCTCTGCATTTCGAGACGCTCGTCGTGCACGTCAGACTCGATCTCGAGCTCGACGGCGCTCAGATCATTGCCAAACGCCGCCAGTCGCACATTGATCGCCCTCAAATCCTTGTCGACGATCCGCGCCCGCTCCGGAGCGATTCGTTTGAAGTCGTTGTTCAGTCGCATCGCGTCCAGCTCACTCAGATGGCCGTCGTCGAGCAGCTTCCGGACTCGCTCAAGGTTAGCCTCGGCCTGGTCCGCCGCGATCCGCTCCTCCTCCAAAACCGGCCACTCTGCAACCGCTAAATCGTTTTCGGCCGCCTGGGTCTTCGACTCGAGTTCCAAAACCACGGCGTTGCGCTCGGCGCGGTCTCGCTCCAACGGGTCGGCGAGCGTCTCGGCGCGTCTCCGCTCGCGCTCCGACTCTGCCGCCAAGTCGGTCACCCGCGTCTCGACCCACGCCTTATAACGCAATTGCAACTGCTCCAGCGTCTTCTTGTTTAAATCGAGCCGCGCTGAAATCACCGCGCGTCGCGGTCCCGCCAGCTCGACGCGACGCTTTTCCAGTTCGATCTGAGCCTTACGCGCAGCTAGCCGAGCCGTCTCGGCGCGAATCTCCCACTTCCGACTCTCGCGACGCTCATGCACCAGAATCCGCTCGATCGGCGTCGAGCCCTCCACCACCCACCGCCCCTCCTCCGCATGCAGCTCGTTCATTCGCCGATGGATCCGGTCGCGTTCGGCTCGCAACTTCGCTAAAGCGTCGACCGGCTTCCCTTTCGACTCCACCCCAAGCTGCTCAAGCTTCTCGGTCCACCCGCTCTGTTCCGTCCGCTCAGCCGCAATCGCTTCCCGCAGCGAGGAGATCAACGCGTCGCTCGGCACGCCGCCGTCGAGTTCGAATCGCTTCGGCAACAACGCCTGCGGCGACCGTTCCGACGACCGCAGCAACACCTGCACGCGTTCGAGCTCCGCGTTCAGCTCGGCCGCCTGTCGATCTGGATCCGGCACTGGATTCTCGGCCGCCATGCGCTCCTTGTTCAACTTCGCGATCTCGTCGATCGACACCAGTCGACGACGCAACTCGTCGCCCAGCTCCTTTCGCGTCTTCTCGTCGCCCGCCGCAACACTCGGATTCGCGAGTTTCGACTCTGCATCGCGACGCGACGCCAAAGCCTCGGACTCCTCCGCCGCACGCTCGCGCGCCTCATCCGCTTTGCCCGCATCCGAAACGAGGTCGGCCGCCGACGTCGGACTCGACCCCGGATCGTCCTCCGCCTCCGCCCTCGCCCGCGAAGACGACACGCACATCAACGCGCACGCCGCCATTAATACCGCCCGCAATACCGTTTGCCTCACAGATGAACATGCCTGTAAACATGGATAAGTAAGGCGACGATTCATATTTGATTCCTTCGCGAAGACGCATGTATTAGCAGGCGAGGGGAAATGGTCCAGTCCGTGGAACGACGCACCACGAATCCGTTCGGGTCGTCTGTAACGGCCAACTCCGAAAATATCCCCTCCGATCGATTCAGACAACCCGGATGTCCGCCGTGACACCATGCGTGCTTGCGGTCACAACTCATGATCCCAAAAATACAACCAACGTCCGTTGCATCGAATCGAACGACTTGACCTCACCGCGCTTCCGTCTATCATTCAAAAAACCAATACACAAGCCGGGGACTGAATTTCCAGAATTGCGGTGTCGTACCGAGGTCCCGCTTCTGATTGGATGCGCCGCGAGGTCGCTGCGGGTTTGATCACCTCGAGGGTGAATCGATGACGTCGGCTCAACGGTGTAGTCCACTGTCCCGCGTGTTGGTGTCGGCATGAGCGACATACCGCGATTGGCACTCGCGATTCCAGGGTCGAGCCTCGAACCCTCGCCCGCCTGCCTGGCTCTCCTGGCCGGCCTTACAGTTGCGACGTCACGCATTCAACACTTTCGGACGCGTGCCTGTCCGCTGGCCGGTGAATGGGTCACGCGGGCGACCGGGATTCCGGGCCGGCACCTTGATTCTTGGCTGATGCCGCCCGCCGTCGCGCGTCGGATCTTTTGCAAAGGCGCGCGTAACGCCCACCTCGCGATCATTGAAGGCACACTCGATGAACCCGAGTCGTTCGTCTGCAGTAGGAGACGACAGAGCCCCGGCGACCTGCGTCCCATCGCGACGGTACTCGACGCGCCGATTGTCGCCGTCGTGCCATGCGACTCGATCGGTCGCTTTCACCTGCCGCGTAGACCTGAACGCGTCGACGCCGTGATTCTCGACGGCCTCAGCTCGACCGAGGATTACGAAAAACTAAGCCGTTTGGTCCGCTTGGCGTGGCACACCCCCGTGCTTGGCGCGGTCGAGGCCCTTCCTGAAGTTCGCGCCGCCATGGAGGACGCCGCCGGCGACGAGCCTCCCCCTACGCAGGCAATCGCGTTGCTGGCGCACAGTTTTCTTAAATTCGCCGATACGAACGCGATTCTGCAACTTGCCGCCAGCCGTCCGTTTCCAGCCATCGAAAGCGAATCCCCCGTCAAACCCGGCCGACCCTTCCGCGTCGCGTATGCTCAGGATGAAGCCTTCGGTTTCTACTTCCCTGATACCCTCGAGGCCCTCGAAGAACTTGGTGCCGAGTTGCTCGATTTTTCGCCCCTACGTGACGGTGCCCTGCCGAGCAACATCGACCTGGTCATGATCGGCTGCGGGATGCCCGACCAATTCGCCCGCGAACTCTCGTCTAATGTCAGTATGACCACGGCACTGCGCAGCCACGTCTGCCAGGGTCGACGGATTTATTCGGAGGGAGGCGGAACCGCTTACTTAGGTCGCACGATGCACTTGCTTGACGGCGAGGTGCTCGGCGCAGGCATTCTGCCAATCGAGGCCGAGCTACAACCCAACCCCGCGCCGCCGGTTCCTGTGGAACGCGCCCTCACTCGAGATAGTTGGGTCGGCCCTCGTGGTACTCGCGTACGCGGCTATCTGTCCGGACGCTGGATACTGACGCCCACACCCGACACTCTCGCCTGCCCCGGCAGCTTCGGTTCACTCACCGAGCAGGACGATATCGCCTTTCGCAAGCACGCCGTCGGTGGGATGATGCACCTCCATCTCGGCGCGCTTGACAAGGTTGTGGCGTCGTTTGCGGGCCGGACCGCGACAGGATCGCCGCTCCTTCGCGACAAATGACCCATTTGAGATCAGAGAGTTACGGCACCCGTTTACGTTCTACTCCCGGTGATCCGACCATCTTCGCTACCCGAACTCGCTCGTTTGCGACCACCGTAGCGGTCGACGGATCGAGGCTCGAGCCCTCCGCGCGTTTTAAAGTTTCGAGCCATACACCGAGCCGGTGCGACTTCTCCGCTGTCGACCCCAACCTCGTCGTGAAGGGCTCGAAGAACCGCCTTGAAGGCGATGACCTCGCTGCGCTCAGCCATTTTTTTGCTGCGGAGTCGAAGTCGCCCCGATTCGACTCTCGCTCGAACTCCACCGTCCAGCACCACTCCAGCGAACGTGAAGATTGCTCCGACCGCTCCTGCGGAGGGATCGCTTCGAGTCGCTCACGCTCCTCCGCAAACCGACCTTCCCCCAGCAGAATGTCGCTCGCCAAGACGTCGAACGACGGCCGCCACGCGCTCGGAATCGCGTCGCGGTCGATCGAGCGTAACGCAGCCCGCCAATTAAAATTGCCCGCGCCGGTTCTCGTCCGCGTCGCCAACAGTCGCCGTTTCAGCAAGATTCCAAACTTCGTCAACGCGTGAGCGTCCTCTGGTACCAACCCCGGATCAGCGTAACGCGGCCACTCTATAGTCGGATCAGCCGCTCGCGAGCCTCGTGGGCGACGCGCAGCGTCAGGCTCGAGCGTGTACAAGGGATCGCCAAAATAAACGAGACGCCAGGGCCGTGCAAACGGCTCCCCAGCCCCTTGTCGAAATGCTGCAGCGAGCGGAATCCGCTCCGCCATCAGCCGCGCAACCGTCGTAGGCGTCCGAAATGCTGTCAAATAGGGTTCATTCATTGAGCCATAGAAGATAAAGGCTCCCTGTGCCAACCACCGCGCCGCGAGTGTCTCCGCCTCATTCGGATTCGAGGCCGAGAAACTGTGGACGAGATACGCCACAGACGGCACGCTGGGTGGGATGTCCCCTGCTAGCCCCGGCCCATTTGCTAGAAAGAACTCGGTCGGTCCGCCGTGAGTGTTAATTAATAACAGGCCATGCGAGTTCCCGAGTCGAAAAGATTTGTGCCAGCCGGCTCGGTCGGCTCGCGCCCCGACGCGACTCAACACAGGAATCATCGTGTTTAACAAATGCGCCGCATTACCTTGGTCAAACTCGCGCCACTGCGGTTCGGACGTCGGATACGCGTTAAACAGAAGCGCTGAATCGGGTTGCAAAAAAAGCGAGCACATCGCCCGGTAGACGCTTAGCTTGGCGTCACCCGTGAGCCGTCCACAGTAACCCCATCGGGCTGACGCCTTCGAATCGCGCGCCAATCGGTCGTCGAGGGCCTCGTCTCCGAGGGCGCTCCGATATCGATAAGGGAAGTCGCCCGCGACCGTGACGAAGTCGCAGTCGTCACCCAACCTCTCGAAATTTTGGAAAACCTGCGACGTCGCCGCCCTCAGCCGCTCGTCGAACGCGCCGGCCTCCGATTCTGAGAGGACATCGAGGAAATGTCTTTCCGAATCGATCCGAATCAGCGGCTGAAATCGACCCGCCGCCAGTGCCGCCGCCCCTGCGAGCATCGGCGCCTCGGCGTGCGACACCACCACTCCCGGCGGCGTCGGACCTAGATCCGCCGGTGGCCGGACGTTGCCCGCAGGTCCGTCTCCTTCGCCGCTGCGCCACGCTCGAACCACCGCCTGCACAGTCCGCTCCCAACTCCTCGCACCCTCAACCTTTGCCTCCGACCGCGGATAACGCACGATCCGCGACGGGCGAAACGCCCTCGCGAACTTTAAGTTTGTCTCAACGTCATCAATTAATATAGGAAAGTACACATGCTCGTCCCAGGACTCGATCGCCTCGAAAAACGTCGCGACGTCAGGCACCAGGCAAACAACGTCGAGCACTTCTCGACGCGGACCGCGCCGCCCGTCCCAAACCCGCGCCGCCGCGCGCAAGGTCGGATCGTCGGCGGGATCAGCCGCAAACGCCACGCCAAAGCCCGACAACGCCAGTAGGCATGCGACCACAGAATACGGCGTGTGTCGTGAGCTGTATCGCGCCAAAGACCCAAGAAGTGAGATCATGTAGTTCTGCAACTCCTTGTCTGATGCCGGGGGGGGTGTAGAGGGTCAGCCCCCATCATGGTATCCTAACGATGGTCGACCAATCCTGCTGAATTTGGGTTGGTTCCCCTTGCGCATTGAATTTGGGAAAGGTAGAACCGATGAAAAAGGGCGGCATCCTAAACCCGGCGATCTGCTCGCTGCTGGCTGAACTCGGACACCTCGACGAGATTCTGATCGTCGACGCCGGCTATCCGTTACCGCCCGACGCCCACGTCATCGACCTGACGCTCACGCCTGGCATCCCGCGTTTTCTTGACGTACTTCGCGCGGTCGCAGAGGAACTTGTCATCGAGGCCATTACCATTCCCGCCGAACTCCATGAATCGAGCTCGAAAATGTATTCTGAAGTCCTCCGGACAGTCGGCGACATCGATGTCGACGAAGTTCCGCTCCACGAATTCAAAGAGCAGTCGCTCAACGTCAAGGGAGTCATCCGGTCGGCCGAATTTACCCCTTACGCAAGCGTCCGGATCCTCTGCGGCAGCGCATTCTGAAGAGCTTCAAGCCTCCGAGCTAATCGTCGCAACACTAAGCCTTGTTGCAAGTTCCGTCAATCGTTCCCAGTGTGCGGCGGCGAGCGGAATGCCGGTTCGCGACCGCTCGGCCAGGGTCCTTCGCTCGGGATCGCCCGGCAGTGTAATCGACTCGACTCCAGGTAACCTCGGCGTCGCTCGAACGTAAGACGTCAAAGTTGAGGACTCGTCGCGCAGATGTTCCGCAAGCCCCAAACGCGACGGGTCGAACACCACAACGACGAGATTGTTGCCGCGCACCGGACCCGCGCTAGGGTGGCTCGATCGTCCCCCCGTCAAGCCACCCGCAAGCAAGTCAAGCAATAACGCAAGACCAAATCCCTTATAAGTTTGCGCCCCACCCATCGGCATAATCGAACCCGGCGGGTGCTCGTATAAAACGCCGGGGTCGGTCGTCGGGTGGCCCTCGGCGTCGAGCAGCCAGCCCTCGGGAGTAGGGGTCTGATTGATGTGATGGACGCGGACTTTTCCTTCGGCGGCTACACTTGTTCCGAAGTCGAGGACCAGTGAGTCGGTCGACGTCGGCGCGCCGATGCAGAGCGGATTCGTACCTAGCCTCGGCCCTAAGCCGCCCGGCGGTGCAACTCTTTGTCCAGCGCCACAGTTATTCACCGTCGCCAGCATCACCATACCGACATCGGTGGCACGCTCTGCATACTCGCCTAACCTGCCAACGTGCCCGAGGTCGCGAGCCAAACCAGCAGCGAGACCAACCTCTCGAGCCTTCGGGAGAATGAGGCCAACCAAACGGTGAGCTTGGACCTGCCCCAGGCCCCATTGGCCGTCGCAGACCATCAAGGCCGGCGTCTCGCTCTCGACGCGCAGATCAACGTCGACGCGATAATTCCCCTTTTCAAGGAATTCGACGTACTGCGGGACGCGCATTACGCCATGCGAATCGTGTCCACGCAAATTGGAACCCACGAGACTCCCCGCGACCGTCGCCGCGTCCTCGGTCGGCACTCCGGCAGCCTCAAAAATACGCCTAATAAAGTCCGAAAGTGCTTCCGCTTTAAAATTCGGCATCTGTGTAATGCTCGTGAGAATCTGGAATCGGGATATTGGACTTTACTGAGGGACACGATCGACTGACCCGATCATAAAACGCCGCGAACGGTTTGCAATCCCCGCCCCGGCTCGGTTCAATCAGGGTGGAGTTGATCCACGAGGAGGAGTGACGTCAAATGACTGACGGAATTACGACCGAGACTCGCGGCGGACGTGTTGTGTACAAGCTCCGGGACGACACAAGCGGCGCAACTGCTTCGATAATTCCGGGTTACGGCTTCAATTTGTTTGACCTGCGGCTGCCGGCGGCAGGCAAGATTAGGTCCGTCATAGCGTCGGAACCGGACTGGCCCGACCACCCGTCGCACCCGGCTCGGCAGGGGATTCCGATCCTCTTCCCGTATCCGAATCGGATTCGCGACGGCAAATTTTCGTTCGGCGGCCGTGAATTCCATGTGCCGATCACAAACGGACCGAACGGAATACACGGGTTTGCGCTCGATGCCCCGTGGGATGTGGTCGATGCAGGCCGCGTCGGCGGGGTTGTGAAAATCGTTGGTCGTTACCAGATCTCGAAGCAGAGCCAGGAGATGCGCGCGAGTTGGCCGACGGACGCCGTTCTCGAAGTCGCCTACGAACTCGCGGGACGACGCCTCACGATGACCTCGACCGTCTCGAACCCGACCGCCGAAGATCTCCCCTACGGCTTCGGCATTCACCCGTATTTTCGGCTCCCGTTCGAGCCCTCTGGCGACCTCGCGCGTACTCTTGTAGTCCTGCCCGCGTCCAAAACTTGGCCTCTGAAAAACTTCTTGCCGACTGGGCAAACGACTCCCGTAGACGAACGTCTGGACTTCCGCAAAGGCAAGCCCATTAGAGATTTGAAGCTTGACGACGTGCTTACCGACCTGACGATCGACGGCAGAATGGGCGTCGCTCGTCTGGTTGACCAGGCGCTGAATGCGGAGTGTCGCATACTGTTTGATCGAACTTTCCGCGAGTTGGTGGTTTACACCCCCGCGACAGCCGGCGTCATCGCAGTCGAGCCGTACACGCAGACGACCAACGCGATCAACCTCCAACCGCATGGCATCGACGCCGGTTTACGCATTCTTAAGCATGACCAATCCGCGAATCACGTGTTGGCGATTGAAACGGTCGGCTGAAGGGATTGAAACACGCCGGCATCGAGTGGCGAGTTCGAGTAAGCTCAACTTTGAAATCTGTGATCGAGGCGGGCTGTCGATCGGCATCCGAGCTTAAAGTCCGATTCGTCGAGGTCGACGGGATAGGCGGGTTCATGGCTGCAGAGCCCCTCAACGGCAAGGACTTACGTCACCTAAGGACGGACTTGTTGCGGCAGGCGGTTGATACCTACATTGCCCATGCTTATCCCGCCGGGAAGATTCCGGAGGCGGTTCGTCGACGTCTCGAGTGGACTCCGGACATGCCCGCGGACGCGTTGCTGAACGCTGCGCCCTTTGAAAAAGTGGGCCGCGATCCTCAAACCGGAGCGATCATCCACGCGCTTCGTTTGGGCAACCTGCGCTATCCGCACATGAAGCTTCAGGTTCAACCCTGGCCGAATC
>JAJYDB010000190.1:0-704 GCA_021777845.1 Planctomycetota bacterium | reverse complement strand
ACGACCAGGTGCTGGGACTCGCGCGAAACACCCCCGACCTCGACGCCTTCCGCGAGATCCAGACGGAGAACCAGCGTCTTAAGGAGGTAATCGAGGCTGCCTGGGACCGCGACGGCCTGCCCACGTTTCTGCGTTATCTGCGCGACTATTTAGACGATCGCGACTCTGCGGTTGTCTCCTGGCCCGCATCTTGATTGAGCCGTCTTTCGTCGACGGGTCGAGTTCGAAGGGCTGATGGCTGCGTCGAAAGGCCGTCTCGGGCGTCCACGATCAAACGCAACTCTAGTGAGATCAATGCTTTGCGATTTGCACTTTCCGACTGGAGGGCACGAACGTTCAGTTGATAGCCTGAGTGTCCGAGCTAGTGTGCACGGAAAAACTCACGGCCCATCCGGACCTGCTGTCAGGATTCGCGCGTTGAAATCCGATTCTAGGGATGTAGTGGCCTGCGTCACGGGTCGGTTCACAGGGACCGCGCGTCGCGGGAATTCTGGCCTAGCCCTCTGGCAGGATACGGAGCGGACATGAGCCACGCCGTGAACATCGGCGGCGACGCCGTCGGAGCTTCGGTCGCGCGCGGGATTCGCCTATTCACCTGGTGTGCTTTTGTCTTGGCCGCGGGTCAAACCCCGTCGCAAGCGGGAGTGCGCCGCGTGGAGCCTGCCGAGGTGCTACCGATCGAGCAAATCGACCCGTCTGTGCGC
>JAJYDB010000189.1 GCA_021777845.1 Planctomycetota bacterium | reverse complement strand
GATTCACTTGGTTCATCGGCGACTTCGAGTGTGCGGCCTACAACCATGCTCAGGAACCGAACGGCCGCATACCCGATGCGATTACCAAGGGACCGTGGGACGGCATTGTCACAGCCCGCAGCCTCCACCCCGGCGGCGTGAACGCATTAATGGCCGACGGCTCTGTGCGGTTCGTCCAAGAGACGATCGCTCGTACGGTCTGGCGCGGGCTTGGCACCCGCAACGGCGACGAACTCGTGGAATGAGGACCACTCGTCGGTGTTGACAAGACTCCGGCTCCGCGTTGGAGTCGGGAAGTTTCAATGGTTGACCCCGCTCAGGAGGCGAATCCGATGGCATCGCTCAGTCGAAATGGATCATTGCGGCGATTCAGGTTGCTCGCGCCCGGCCTGATGATGACGATCGCAGCCGGGCTCACCTGGCTTCCCGGCGGCGTCCACTCTCAACTCACGATTGACGAGTTGAATCAGTCGCGAGGCGGCAATCAGGGACTTGGCGAGGTCCAATCGCTCTGCAGTGCACTGACTTCGAGTCTTAGCTTGTGCGACTCTTCGTCCAAGAACGGCGACCCATGCACGACCTGCTACGTAACTTGGTACACGAACACAAGCAATGGTATCGCGGGCAACTACAACTCGGGGGCTGCGAACAACGGTGACTGCGGGGACATCTACAACGGCAAATGCTCTGTGAACGCTAAGACTAAGAGCTATGCGTGCGCACCGGAAGTGGGAGGGGATACCGGTACCGCCTGCACCAAACCCCCCGGCACCCCGCCGACGCAGCCGGCAGGTGGGTAAGGCGGACGTGAAAGATCCCTGGGCCGCGAACTCGACCGGCGGCGGCCTGGGGCGCATTCACCTTGCATCCGCCAGGATCTTTAACCCACCGGGGGGTGTCCGCTAGAAGCCGGCTGCGCCTTTGACGGCCGCATCGTGAACAAACGCCCAGATATGGTTCTGTTCGAGAAACCACCGCTGGAGCGCGGTGTCATCTGGCGAGGAATTCGAGCACAACTTCTCATATCAAGGAACATGTCGTGGGGATGTCTGAAATTCTCCTGACGCTGACGATGTCCATCGCGACACAGGCCGGGGCGGTACGCGACGTCAAGAGTCTGATCGACTTGATCGATTCGCTCCAACCTCGAATCGAAGACTTTCAGTGCGAATTCGAGGGCACGAAAGTCTTCAAAAATGAGGAAGTGAAGAAAGCACGCGGCTTGGCGGAGGACGGTCTCCTCGACAACTTCAGCGGTTCCTTCGTTTGGACGACCGGCGGTGATGTCAACGCCATCATCTTCCATCGCGTGCAGCCCGAAGGGAAAATCTCGCGCGAACTTCTGGTTGTGCGTGCGAAAAAGCACGAGGCGGAAAGGTATCTGAGAAGCGACGACGCTCCAATTGGTCGCGGCTCGATTGCCGACCCCGACGACATGAATGCCGACCGTGACACGTGCCTCGGCATGATCTTCGTGCATGACACGCTTGTTCGGCTGGCCGCGAAAGAAAACCTCCGCGTTGAAATCTCGGAAGAAACCAGCGAGGGGAGAGTGCTCACCGTTGTGAAATTCATATTCAAGGACAACTGCCGCGTGAGTGAGTGCTTTTGGCTCGACTTGAAGCGCGGCGGGCACGCGGTCCGCCGCGAGTCATACGTTGAGGGGAAATACCTTGTCGGACGAGTCGACATCAAGCTCGTGCTGATGAAAGTCGGCGACGTTGAGGCGTGGATGCCCGTTTACGGTGTCGGAGAAAGCCACTCGGCGCTCAAAGACGGCAAACCCTACTTCCCCAAGGATCCAACCTCGATTCAAACGATTTACATCAACGACGGCACGCTTGAGTTCAACAAGCACCCCGGTCCCGTTACATTCACGATAAAATACAAACCCGGTACGCCGATCTCGGACAGTCTACGCAAGCTTGAATACGAATTCGGCCGTCAGAAGCCGCCCAAGCGTCCCACGCGAGCCGAGACCGTCGTGATGCTCAACGAGCAACTCGCCGACGCGAAAGCGCAAGGCAAGGAACTCGAAGCCGGGTCGCCGGCGCGGAACCAGAGTGATTGGTCGTCGTACTTCGTTTGGGCCTTCGGCGCGGCCGCGCTCGTCACGTCGATCTTGCTCGTGCTCTCGCGGCGCAGGGGCTGAGGTTGCGGGAGAATGAATCATGCGTCTTACTGCGAGATGTCGTCATGTCCTGTTGTCGTCGCTGGTCGTCCTTGTCGCACACCCCACCTGTGCACAAGCCGCGGCTTCCGACGAGTCGACCAAGCTCGACTGCGGTGCGAATGCGCTCTTCGTCCTGCTGCGACTCGAAGGTCGTCCGGTCACGCTTGAGCGACTCGTAGAGGCCCTCCCGGCGCGCGACCCGAAGGGCTACTCGATGGCCGAGCTCGCGGCGGCGGCGCACACCTGCGGCCTCGACCTCGACGGCGTCCGCTTCGGCAAAGGCGACAAGCCGCTCACCCGGCCCGCGATCGTCTTCCTCCAAGACGCCAAAGCCGGCCATTTCGCCGTCCTCCGGCCCGTCGGCAACACCGGCGCCATGGTCCAGGTCATCGACCCGCCCTACGCCCCTTGGATCGCCGACTACGACCGCGTAATCGCGTCCAAACCTTGGACCGGCCGCATCCTCACGCCGCGCGACAACGTCCGCGCTTGGGGAACGGTCGTCGCCGCGACGGCCGGCGTTGCCTTGATCTTGGTCGCAGTCCTGCCGCGGCTGCGCTCACGTCTCGCCGTATTCCTTCAGCTTCCGGTACAGCGTCCGCTCGCCGATGCCTAGGATTCGCGCCGCCTCTTCGCGGTTGCCGCCGGCGCGTTCGAGCGTCGCGCGAATGAAGTGCTTCTCGATCGCGTCGAGCGGCAAGCCCACAAGCTGCGCGCCCGCGTTTGACGACGGCTCGGTGCCCGGCCCGCTCGTGGACGCCGCCTGCACGTCCTCGGTGAGGTCGTCGACGTCGAGCACGCCGTCGTAATCCATCACGACCATGCTCTCGATCGTATTCTTCAACTCGCGGACGTTGCCCGGCCAAGGGTAGTTCATGAGCGCCTTCCGGGCCGCCGGCGTGATCGACGCGATCGACTTCCCGTGCGACGCCGCGAACTCCTTCGCGAAGAAGTCGATCAACAGCGGAATGTCCTCGCGACGCGTCCGCAACGGCGGCAGCTTCACGCTCACTACCTTCAAACGATGGAACAAGTCTTGACGGAACGACCCGTTCGCGATCGACTCGGCGAGGTCGCGGTTCGTCGCGGAGATCAGACGCACGTTGACCTTGATCGCCTCGTTCGTGCCGACGCGGACGATCTCGCCCGACTCGAGCGCACGCAGCAACTTGACCTGCGTCGAGAGCGGGATGTCGCCGACCTCGTCGAGGAACAGCGTGCCGCCGTTCGCGTGCTCGAACCAGCCTTTGCGCTCGCGGTCCGCCCCCGTGAACGCCCCGCGAATATGCCCAAACAGCTCGCTCTCGAGAATATTCTCGCTGAGTGCGGCACAGTTGAGCGGGACGAACGGCTTGTAACGCCGCGGGCTGTTGTTGTGCAGCGCCTTCGCGACCAGTTCCTTGCCGGTGCCGCTTTCGCCGGTGATCAGCACCGACGCCGACGTCGGCGCGATCTGCCGGAGCCGCGCGATGATCGCGTGCATTTGCGGCGAGTTCCCGATCACCCCCTCGAAGCCGAAGCGCTCGTTCAGCTGGCGCTGAAGGTCGATGTTCGTCCGCGCCAGCCGCTGCCGCTCGGAGACTTTCGCCGCGACGGTGCGCAGCTCGCCGACGTCGAGGGGCTTCGTCAGATACGTCGTCGCGCCGGCCTGCATCGCGGTGACGGCGGACTTCACGCCGCTGTGGCCGGTGAGAATCACAACCTCGGCGTCGGGCAGCTCGCGCTTCGCCGCGGCCAGAATCTCCATGCCGCCGACCTCCTCCATCAATAGGTCGGTGAGCACAATATCAAACGTTTGCTCTTCGATGAGTCGCAGTCCCTCGCGGCCTGAGGACGCGACGACGCAGTCGTAACCGACGCGGTCGAGGCTCTCGGCCACGGCCTCGGCGTGCGGCTCGTCGTCGTCAACCACCAGGACGCGGATCGCTTGTTCCATTGATGCGAACTCCCCCCCGCGCGGCCCGGACTTGCCGCCCGATCACCTTCGCGACCGCGCCGAACTCCGCTTCGACAATCAGGTTCGCACAGGTGCGCGACGGCGTCAAACGACTTTGGAGCCGCTCGCGACCGGCAGCCTGATCGTGAACCGCGTCCCTTTGCCCACGACGCTCTGCACGTCGATCGTGCCGCCGTGCGCCTCGACGATCTTCCGCGTCGTCGGCAGGCCCAGGCCGCTGCCGCCGGTCCGCGTCGAGTAAAACGCGTCCCAAATCTTCGACCGCACCTCGTCGGCCATGCCGACGCCCGTGTCGGTGACCTCGAGCACGACCGAGCCGCCGTCGCGACGCGTCGTAAGCATCAGCTCGCCGCCGTCGGGCATCGCGTGCTCGGCGTTCAGGATCAAGTTGTGGATCGCCTGCTCGAGGAGGTCGACGTCGAGCGGCGCCTTCGGCAAGTCGTCGTCATACTGTGTGCGAATGACGACCCCTTGGCGCGACGCGATCGGCTCGCAGAAGTCGCGCAAGGTGTCGACGACGGCGTTCAAATCGGCCGGACGACGGTCCAACTCTTGCACGCGCGCGAACCGGAGGAAATTCTCAAGAATGTCGTTAAGACGCTGCGTTTCCCTCCTGAGCCGCTCGACCTTCGCGGCGACGCGGCGGTCGCGCGGCGTCTCGGGATCTTGAAAATCCTCGGCGAGCAGCTCGAGGTTGAGCGCAAGCGTCGAGAGCGGGTTGCGAATCTCGTGCGCCAGGCCGCCGGCAAGCTCCGAGATCTCCGCATAGAGCGCGCCGAGCCGGTCGCGGTCGCGCGCGTCGGCAGCGCACGCAGCCGTGACCGCGCCGTCGACACCTTCAAGCGCCGGGAGCGTCTGCACGACACCCGGCGCGTCGAGGTCCGAGGCGCGATCGACGACGACGGATTGCGCGGATAAAGGCTCGGACATTGGCTGTGCCCGCAAACGTCAGTCGCGGCCTCGCCCCCCGCCGCCGTAACCGCCGCCGCCGCCCCGCCGCGGAGGTCCGCCGCGGTCGCCGCCGCCTTGCGGACGATCGCCGGGGCCTTGCGTCGGAACGTAGGGATCGGGAATGTTCCGCTCGATCAACGCCGCCTTCCGCGAGAGCTTGACGCGGTCCTGGTCGTCGATCGCGATCGCCTTCACGAGCATCGTATCGCCGACCCGGCAGACGTCTCCGACGCTGCTCACGTAATTCTCGGACAGCTCGCTGATATGCACGAGTCCGTCGCGACCCGGCAGCACCTCGACGAACGCGCCGAAGTCCTTGATCGAGATCACGCGGCCTTCGTAAATGGTGCCGACCTTGACCCCTTCCGTCATCGCCTGAATCTTATCGCGAGCCGCCTCGGCCCCCGCGGCTTCGATGCTCGCGATCGAGACGACGCCGTCCTCGGCGATGTCGATCTTGACGCCGCACTCCTCTTGAATCTTGCGGATCGTCTTGCCGCCGGGCCCGATGACAAGTCCGATCTTCTCGGGGTTAATCTGGATCTGGATCAAGCGCGGAGCGTTCGCCGAGATCTCCTCGCGCGGCCGCTTGATCGCCCGCAACATCGTCCTGAGAATCTCGAGCCGCGCCTCGCGAGCCTGCTCGAGCGTCTCGCGGACAATAACCTCGCTGATGCCGAGATTCTTGAGGTCAAGCTGGATGCCGGTGACTCCGCGCTGCGTGCCCGCGACCTTAAAGTCCATGTCGCCGTAATGATCCTCGTCGCCGATGATGTCGGTGAGCAAGGTGTGGCGGCCGGTCGCGTCGTCCTGGACGAGGCCGATCGAGATGCCGCCGACGGGATCGCTGATCGGCACGCCGGCGTCCATCAAACTGAGCGTCGCGCCGCAGACCGAAGCCATCGAGCTCGACCCGTTCGACTCCAAAATGTCGGAGACGACGCGGATCGTGTACGGAAAGACGTTCGGCGGCGGCAACACGGGCGCGACCGAACGCTCGGCGAGCGCGCCGTGGCCGATCTCGCGACGGCCGGGGCCGCGAATCGGACGCACCTCGCCGACGGCATACGACGGCATGTTGTAGTCGAGCATGAACTTCTTGCTGAATTCGTTCATGATCCCGTCGACGCGTTGTTCGTCGGCCGACGTGCCAAGGACCGTCGTCACCAGCGCCTGCGTCTCGCCGCGCTGGAACACCGCCGAACCGTGCGCACGCGGCAAAAGGCCGACCTCGCACGCGAGCGGACGGATGTCCTTCGGGCCGCGACCGTCAGGCCGCTTTCCTTCCAAAATCAGGCCGCGGACGACCTTTTCCTCAAGCTTATGGAACGCCGTCTTCACGTGCACCGGCGTGTAAACCGGCTGCCCCTCGACCGGCTCGGCGGGGCACAGTTCGGCGATGATCTTCGTTTGCAACTCTTTGACCGCCGCGTTGCGGTCCTGCTTGCCGAAGATCAGCTTGCGCTCGGCCAGTGCGGCCGAATGACGCTCCTTGATCGTCTCGAAGAGCGGGTCGACGACCGGGGCGGGAGCCTCGTAAGGCTTCAAACCGAGCACCGAGAGCATCTCAAGCTGGAACGCGATCACCTCTTGATTGAGACGATGCGCCGTCATGATCGCGTCGAACATCTCGGAGTCGGGGATTTCGTTCGCGAAGCCCTCGATCATCACGATCGCGTGCGCGGTGCTCGCGACGATCAGGTCGAGATCGCTCGTCTTCATTTCGTCGGCGGTTGGGAACGTGATTAACTGACCGTCGACGCGGCCGAGTCGAATCGAGCCGACGGGACCGAGGAACGGCACCCCCGCGAGCAGCAAGGTCGCCGACGCGCCGATCATCGAGAGCACGTCGGAGTCGTTTTGACGGTCGGCCGAAATCGGGCCGGCCTGAATTTGCACTTCATCGCGGTACGTATCCGGAAAGAGCGGCCGGATCGGGCGATCGATCAGTCGCGACGTCAAGATTTCCTTCGTCGTCGGCCGGCCCTCGCGCTTGATAAAGCCGCCGGGGAACTTGCCCGCGGAATAGACCTTCTCGCGATAATCAACCTGGAGCGGAAAGAAGTCGAGCCCTTCGCGTCCGGGGCCGGCGACCGTCGCGACGAGCGCCATCGTATCGCCGAGCCGAACAACCACGGCCCCGCTTGCTTGTTTCGCAAGCTTGCCGGTCTCCATCGTGATCGTTTTGCCGCCGATCGTGCGCTCCACGATGACCGGCTTTTTCGCTAAACCCGTCGGGATGCTGGACATGAATGATGTACCTAACCGCGACCGACCGGCATCAAAGACGTTGCATCGTGGTGCTCTCGATGACGAAGTCGGGTCGCGAAAACGTGCGTGTATCGATAGATTGTCAGGAAGCGCCGCGCGGACACAATCCGATCGCGACCCGCCGGCCGCGCCGCGAGGGGCAGGTCCGGCGTCTGAGCCCGGGCGCGGCGTAAACCGCGCCGCCGGGCTTACTTGCGTATGCCGAGCCGACCGATGACGTCAAGATACTTCTTGCGGTCGTGCAGTCGCAGATATTTGAGCAGGCTGGAGCGCTTCGAGACCATCATCAGCAGCCCGCGGCGGCTGGCGTGGTCCTTCGCATGAGCCTTGAAGTGATCGGTCAGGTCGTTGATCCGCGCCGTCAACAGCGCGATCTGAACCTCAGGCGAGCCCGTGTCGAGATCCTGTCGTCCGAACGACTGGATGAGCTCTTGCTTCTTTTCCTTCGTGATCGCCATCGCACGCCCCAAAACCGCCGGCTCGTTCGAGAGCCGTCCGAAGTCAGTCAATATCCTCTGAAGTCACACATCGTAGGCAACACCGGCCGCGATTTCAATCCCCTCACGGTCGCTTTTGGGGACGGCCGGTCACCGGGAGCCGCCGGCGCCTTGCCCGGCGCGCGGCGAAAAACAGGGGCGGTTCACGATCCGCGCAAGGAGTAAGCTGGTTCGCGACCCAGACTAAGGTCTAGGCATCGGCGAGCGGACGCTGTACCGGAAGCTGAAGGAATACGGCGAGACGTGAGCGCATCCGCGGCAGGACGGCGACCAAGATCAAGGCCACGCCGGCCGTCGCGGCGACGACCGTTCCCCAAGCGCGGACGTGGTTGCGCGGCGTGAGGATGCGGCTGGTCCAAGGTTTGGACGCGATCACGCGGTCGTAGTCGGCGATCCAAGGGGCGTAGGGCGGGTCGATGACCTGGACCATGGCGCCGGTGTTGCCGACGGGCCGGAGGACGGCGAAATGGCCGGCCTCGGCGTCTTGGAGGAAGACGATCGCGGGCCGGGTGAGCGGCTTGTCGCCTTTGCTGCCGTCAAGGCGGTCGAGAGCAGGGCAATAGTCATCCGAATCACGGCGAATCCTCTAAAAAATCGAATCATCTTGATAGATAAACTGACGCCGGGATGAACCCGTCATCCCGGCGAATGGGCTATTCGCCTTGAACGCCCTCATTTCGGCGTCTGAGTCAGGGTTGGCTCGTTGGTAAACCGGGAGCGTTCGCACAGGGGCCGTAACCCGTGTTCCCGGTGACGCATATCAAGTTGGCGGCGCAGATCCCGCCGTAGCGAGTACCGCAGCCGCCAAGAATGTGGCCGTACCCGTTATTGAGGCCGCCGCTGCTTCCGTTTGTCAGAGACGTGTAGTTACTTGTGCTGCACGTCACGCAGGCATGTCCGGCTCCTAGCGTCGAACAGGCGGTGTTGTTCGACAGAACGTCGCAAGAGTATTGCATAAGCATGTTGTTCGTGTTGCCGCCCCGCGAACTGGAGAGCACGTCGGCACCGAGACGAACGCGGCCGACGGGATTCATTGCAACCATCAACGACGCGAACAACAGCGTGAGTCCGAGCATCGGCAACCAGGCTGAAGAGGGGAAGACATGTCGCTTGAACATCAAAAAGTCCTCCGAAATCAACCATCGCCGGGAATGCCCGACCCCGAACGTCGGGATCGGTGAACCTATCGTGATTTGAGGGGGCCTCACTCGACGAGTTCGTCGCCGTTGCGGGTGCCGAGTCCGCGCCAGACCGGCCGCGCGATCGAATCCTTCACGAACCGCACCGAGCCGTCGGCCATTAATGCGTTCACGCCGTCGGGATGGAGGCTGCGGGCTGTGACAATGCCGTCCCACGGTCCCTTGGTAATCGCATCGGGTATGCGGCCGTTCGGTTCCTGAGCATGGTTGTAGGCCGCACACTCGAAGTCGCCGATGAACCAAGTGAATC
>JAJYDB010000188.1 GCA_021777845.1 Planctomycetota bacterium | reverse complement strand
TCGCGGTCGACAAGAGCGAGCTCGAGTGAGGTCGTCGCGAGGGCGGGCGTGCGAGTCGCTCGCGCTCGGGGCGGATCAGGGCAAAATGCGCGCGCCGACGGCGGTATCGAGCGCGAGCATCGCGAGTCGGTGTCTGATGAGGGTGTCGAGGTAGAATTTGACGGCGACGTTGTATTCGCGCTCGGCGTCGAGATAGTTGAGGACGTTGAGCTCGCCGCGGGTGAAGAGTTGGAAGGTGTCGTCGCGGAGTCGAGCGGCCGCGGGCAGCGTGAATTCCTTGATTTGGGCGATGAGGCGGCGGGTGACGTCGTACTCGCGGTAGGCCGTTTCGACCTCGACCGCGGCGAGCCGTTCCATGTCGGCGAGCTGCGTGCCGGTCTGCGCGACGTTCAGCCGCGCGCGTTCGATCCCGCCTTGGTTGCGGTTGAAGACGGGCATCGTCGCGGTGACGCCGAGGTCCCATGAAGTCGAGCTTTTCAGGCCGAACGGCGCGTTGTTTTGAAACGTGTAGGGTTGATAAAGCAGGAAGATGTCGGGATAGGCGTTGCGTCGGGCGAGGGTGACGTCGTTGTCGGCGCGTGTGACGCCGAGTCGATGGGCGACGACGTCGGGTCGCTCGGCGATCGCCAGCTTGGTGAGCGTCGCGAGGTCTGGGGGCGGCGGAGCGACGTCTTGGATCGCGCCGCGGAGCTCGAGGCGATTCGCCTGGTCGGGGGGCAAGTTGAGCAGCGTGGCGAGGTATCCGCGCGTCTTTTGGAGCCGGGTGCGGGCGTCGTCGAGCCCGAGCGCGGCGTTGCGTCGTTGGATGGCGATCCGATTGACGTCGGGTCGGGTGGCGACGTCGAGTTTGTAGAGTTTGCGGGTGGCGTCGAGGACTTTATCGTGGCCGACGACGCTGGCCTCGGCGTAGGCGACGGTGAGCCTGGCGGCCAAAACGGCGACGAACGCGTGCTGCAAGGAGTCGATCGCGAGCCTGGCGGAGTCTTGATAGAGCGCCTCGACGACGCGCTCGGCGCTCGCGGCGGAGGCGGCGCGCGCCTGCCGCTTGCGGGTCACGTCGAGCGGATAGTTGATGTTCACGTCGTACTGGATGGGACCGCCTGGTCGGGCGCGATTGTAGGCGCCGTAGGGGACAAGCTGGCTGTCGGCGTAGACGATCGGGTTGGCGCGCAGGCTTGCGTTCAGGAGGTCGGCGCGGGCGATCGGGATCTCGTATTGCTTGGCGAGCAGGTCGAGGTTCGCGACGACGAGGCGGTCGATCGCGGCGTCGAGCGTCATGCCGTCGGGCGGGCCTTCGAATTCGGGGCCGTCGGGGAGCGCGAGGGTGCCGTACAACGCCTGCGCGCCGATCCGCGCGGGCCGAGGCGCGGTGATGCCGAGCGTCGAGGGGGGCGCGGGCTCATACTCCGGGGGCATGGAGATCGAAGTGGGGATGCCGCGCGGCGCGTTCGCGCCCGGACGTCCGCCGAGGATCCCGCCGCGTCCCGGCGCGACCAGGAACGACCCGCCCCCCTCGCCCGGCACCGGGCCGAGCAGCGACATGTTCGAGCCGGGCAACATCAGCGTCGGCGTGCCGATCGTCGGCGCTTGGCCCGAGGCAACGCGCGCCGCCGCCAGCGCGATCCAGATCGCGCCCACCGCCCGAGCCGTCCCGCGCGTCCGAATACGCATCCGCGCCGCGCCCTCCCCGACCACATCGACCGCCTCTACGCCCGCGTCCGACTCGACTTGCGCCGCGAGCCGCGCAGCCTCGACGCGCGTAGCGGCCCGCCTCATCCTTCTTATCGGCGTTTCCGGCACGGCGGGATCAATCGGCACGTCGGGACATTCAAGGCGGCGGCGCGGCCGGGGCGTGCGTCACGGTCGCAGCGGCGACTCCAGGAGCGGCCGCACGATCGACATCACGAGTGCGCCGTGCGGGCGTTTTTCCTCGATCGGCACGTACGCGGTGCGGTCGTCGGCGATGCGCACGCGGCCCGGAAAGCGCCGCGCCAGCGATTCGATCCGGCTCGGGTCGCGGTACGTCAGCACCGCGAATTCATCCTCGACGTGGATCCGTTCGAGCCGCCAGCGCTCGGCCAGGACCCGCAGCTCGGCCGCCGCGAGCAGGTTCCGCACGGGGTCGGGGATCGGCCCGAAGCGGTCCGCGAGCTCTTGACGGAAATCGGCGATCGACTCGAGCGAGCGCGTCCGCCCCAGACGTCGGTAGAGTTCGAGCTTGAGCCGCGGGGCGTCGACGTAGTCGCGCGGCAGGTACGCGCGCCACGCCAACTCCACTGAGCAATCGTACGACGGCCGCGACCTTTGGTGCGTCAAACCTCGCACCGCGTTCTCCAAAAGAGTACAGTAGAGTTCGTACCCCACACTCTCGATATGTCCCGACTGCTCGGCCCCCAGCAGGTTGCCCGCGCCTCGAATCTCGAGGTCCCGCAGCGCGATCTTGAACCCCGCGCCGAGCTCGTGAAACTCCTCGATCGCCTTCAGACGCTTCGACGCGTCGGGCGAGACCGGCTTGCCGTGCTCGAGCAACAAATACGCGTACGCGCGGTGTTTGTAGCGTCCCACGCGGCCGCGCAACTGGTGGAGATCGGCCAATCCATATTTGTCGGCCTCGTGGATAAAGATCGTGTTCGCGTTCGGGATATCGAGGCCGCTTTCGATGATCGTGGTCGCGACCAACACGTCGAAATCGTGCCGCACGAAGCCGATCATCGCGCGTTCGAGCGCCTCGCCGGACATCTGTCCGTGCGCGACGTCGACGCGCGCCTCGGGGACGATCGCGCGCACGCGGTCGGCGATCGCGTGGATGTCGTAGACGCGGTTGTGGACGAAAAACACCTGGCCGTCGCGGTCGAGTTCGCGGCGGATCGCGCGGCGGATCGTCTCGTCGTCGAAGCGCACGATCCGCGTCTCGATCGCCTTGCGGTCGGGGGGCGGCGTCTCCAAATTCGAGATGTCGCGGATGCCGAGCAGGCTCATGTGCAGCGTCCGCGGGATCGGCGTCGCCGACAGCGTGAGCACGTCCACCGTCGAGCGCAGCGTCTTCAGCCACTCCTTGTCCTCGACGCCGAACCGCTGCTCCTCGTCGATCACCACCAACCCCAAATCCTTGAACGACACGTCTTTTTGCACGATTCTGTGCGTCCCGATCAAAATATCCACGCCCCCCTCGGCGGTCCGCTTGAGCACGTTCTTGACTTCGGAGCGCGGACGAAATCGATTCACGACCTCGATCGTGAAGGGAAACTCCGCGGTGCGCGCGGTGAAGCTGCGGTGATGCTGCTCGGCGAGCACGGTCGTCGGCACGAGCACCGCGACCTGCTTGCCCGCGTCGACCGCTTTGAACGCCGCGCGGATCGCGACCTCGGTTTTGCCGTAGCCGACGTCGCCGCAAATCAGGCGATCCATCGGCCGCGGACGCGCCATATCCTGCTTCACCGCCTCGATCGCGGCGAGCTGGTCGGGAGTCTCCTGGTAGGGAAACGCGGCCTCGAATTCGGCCATCCAGTGACTGTCGGCCTCGGGATACGCGATGCCCGGCTGCGCGGCCCGCGCGGCCTGGATGTCGATCAATTCCGACGCGAGGTCGATCACCGCCTCGGCGACGCGCAGCTTGCGCTTCTCCCACGCCGACGAGCCGATCCGCGAGAGCGTCGGCGTCCCCTTCCCGCCGCCGACGTACTTCTGCACCAAATCCACTTTCGAAACAGGCACATACAAGCGCGCGTGCTCGGCAAACTCCAGAAGCAGCGACTCCTCGTCGTGATGTTCGGAGCGTTTCGCCAGGTGCAGACCGAGAAAACGCGCGATCCCGTGGTTGACGTGCACCACGAGGTCGCCTTCGTTGAGGTCGAGGAAACTGTCGATCGCGCGGCTCTCGTAGCGGCGCTTCGGCGCGGGCCGGCGGACGTCGACGCGCGCGAACAGCTCGTGGTCGCCGAGCACGAGCGTCCCCGCGTCGATCATGTGAAAGCCCGCGCGAATCCGCCCCACGGTCAGGTGCAGACGCCCCGTGCGCGCGATCGCCGTATCGACAAAAACCTCGGCCAGGCGCGTCTTTTCCGCCTCGTTGTGGCAGGCGATCAAGACGCGGTCGCCGCTCGACGCCGCGTCGAGCTCCGCCTTCACGCGCGCCGGCTCTCCCGAAAACCGCGACACGCTCTCGATGCGCAGCGAGCACGTCGTCTCCAAACTCGCCCCCGCCAACGCCGACACCGACACCGACGGCCGACGCGTCAGCCTCTGCAACACCTGCTCGATCGGCAGCAACGACGACGGATCCTCGGCCCGCGCCAGCGCCCGCCGGCCCTCCTCCTGGATCTCGTTCGGCTCCACCAGCGCGACCCACGAACCCGCCGGCAACGCGTCCGCCAGCGACGTCAGACGCGCGGACGACGTCGCAACCGGCGACCGATCCCGCGCACCCGCGCCCTCCTCGCGCTCGAGTCCGCGCAACGATCCCGGCGGCGCGACGGTCAACGTCACCTCGTCCACCCGACCTCGCGATCGCTGCGACTCGGCGTCGAACGGACGCATCGACTCGATCTCGTCCCCGAAAAACTCCAACCGCACCGGCTCGGCCGCGTCGGGCGCGAAGACGTCCAAAATCCCGCCCCGCAGGCTGAATTCACCCGCAACCTCGACCACCTCCACCCGCGACATCCCCCGCTCCGCCAGCCAGCCGATCAACGCCTCGAGCGCAATCGTCTGACCCGCCCGCAACGTCCTCGAAGCCGCCGCGACGTCCGCCGGCGTCGGTATCGGCTGCATCAACGACCGCGCCGACCCCACCACAAATCGCGGCGGCGACGAGCCGATCACACGCTTGATCACGCGTAATCTGCGACCCATGTTTTCGTCGGTCGCGTCGAGCTCGCGCGGGTCGCGCTCCCACGCGGGGAAGACCTCGGGGACAACGCCGGCAAAGGTGGCGACGTCGTCGCGAAAGTCGTCGACGTCGCCTGGATGCGCGAGCACGACGAGCAACGTCGCGGGGGCGTGCAGACCAATCGCCGCGGTCGCGAGCGCGCCCGCCGAACCCCACGCGCCGTCGAGCGTCGCCCCATGCCCGTTTTTGAGCGCCGCCAGCATCTCGGCGAACCCCGCCGCGCGCTGCACCGCGCGCGTCAGATCCTTCAATTCCGCGGGCGGCACCGACGTCTTCGATGAGGCGCGAGGCATGCGCGGCGTGCGTCCCCAAAAGAATCTCGATCACCCCGCCGCGACGTCGCGAACCGACGCTCCACCACCGCGCCTCGGGATCACTTAGATTACGTGCCGAACCCTCGATCGAACAGGGGGACTGCGCACGCACCCCCCTGCGCCGCCTTCACGTCCGCGGCTTCAACTCGGTGGGACGTCGCGCGGCGCGGACGATGCGCGGGCCCCGCGGCGCGCGGTGCGCCGCCTCCAAACGCAGGATCGACGGGTCGGGCTCGACCGCGCGACGACTCACCCGGTCAAGCACCGCGACCAGGTCGTCGATGTCGCACGGCAGATCGAGACACGCCGACGCCCCCGCCCCCCGCGCCTCCAAAACCAACGCCCGATCCGCGAATCCCAACAACGCAACCACCGGCCCAAACCGCGCGCGACGCTCCAACGCATGCCACCACTCGCGCTCGAGCACCGGCACGTCCCAGACCGCGATCGGCGCCGGCCCGTCGCGCGTCGGCGGCGCCGCCGTCCGCGACGTCGACACTCGATATCCACCCGCGCGACACACGTCGGCAAGCATTTCGCGCAACGACGCGTTATCGCTCACCACCTCGATCGCCGGCCTGCGCCCAGGCTCCAAACGCGCGCCCGCCGCGATCCCCGCGCGCCGCGACGCCACCTCGGGCGCGATCGACTCGGGCAGCACCGCGTCCGCGTAAGAAGCCGCCGCCTGCGTCTCGCGATACCTCGACAACGGCCCGAAACAGACCACCAACCGCGGCGACGTCGCACCCGACGACCGCAACTCCGACAGCCGCGACACGTCCCCCGCCGTCAGCAACGACCTGTGCAGCACCACCGCACGCGCTCCCCGCGCCGACTCCGGCCACGCTTCCGGCAACTCACCCGCCAAATCCACACGTAACGTGTTGTCCGGCAGCGACTCCGCAATCTCCACCACCCACGCGTCGCTCAAGTCGCCCCCGAACCACACCCTCCGCGCAGACTCCGCGCCCGCTTCGCTCCCCGACGTCGCCGCCTCGATTTCAAGCATCGCCCGCAACTCCCGCCCCGTGCCTCACGCCTTATTTCGTCGCGGACAACGCCTCGGCGCGGCCCTCGACCCCCGCCCGACCGTCCGTCGACATCAACGACGCACCCGCCGCCTTCGACGCGTCAAACATCGACGTGATCACCGTCCCGCGCCGCAACTGATCGAGCATCGCATCGTTCTTCGCCGTGAACTTCAACTCGCGCAACTTCGCCCGCACCTCGTCCTGCACCTCGTGGAACGGCTTCGGTCCCGCCGCACGCCGCTCGTCAATACGTATGATGTGAAAACTTGTTGCCCCTTCGATAATCCCGCTGATTTGCCGCGTCGGCAGCGTCTGCAGCTCGCGACGCACCGCGGGCTCGCCGTAACTCTCCGGCGCCGTCGTCCACAACCCCCCCGCCGCACGCGTCGGACCCTCGCTGTACTTCCGCGCCGCCGTCTCGAAGTCCTCGTTCCGACGCAACCGCTCCAGCACCGCCTCCGCCTTCCGACGCGCCGCCGCACGGTCCGGATGCCGCCCGCACACCACCTCGATCTCACGCCACGTCACCCGCGCCGGCTCGTCAAATTCATGAATGTGCTTCTCATAATATTCATACTGCTCGGTCATCCCCGCCGACAGCTTCGACTCCAGCCGGCTCCGCTGAAACCCACGCGAAATAAACATCGCGCGGAAGTCGTCGCGCACCTCTTCGAGCGACAATCCCTCGCTTTTTAGCTTGCTCGCCAGCTCGCTCTCGCTCCCCATGTGCGTCCGCTGCAACATCGACTTCAACTCGTTCTCGCGCCAATACTTGTCTGCATCCTTCATCACCAAGTCGAACTTCTTCTCGTCCTTCACCAGCCGCTTCGCCTCTTGGATCAACAACGTCCGATCCACCAAATCCTCCAGCGACTGCCGCGCCAGCTCGTTCTTCGACCGCACCGACAACGACTCCGGACGCCCCCCCGAAACCTGCAACAACCTCTGTTTGTACGCGCGACGCAACTCGCGCAGCGTGATCACGTCCTCGCCGACATGCGCGGCCGATTGCGCGAGCACATGTTCATCAACGTGCTCGGGTATCAACAGCGCCGCGGTCGACTCCGCCGGTTTCTCCACCTTCCGCGTCGCCGCCGCCGCGCGCGTCGCCGCCTCGGTTTCGTCGATCTCGAGCGCCTCCAGCGGCGCCGCTTCAAGCGCGAGTTCGCCCGGCTCGACCCCCGCCGCCTTCACCTCCGCCGACGTCGCCCTCAACCCCTCCGAACCCCCCCCTACCTCGAACCCAACCCTCCCGACCGCGTCGTCCCGCTTCAAACCCGACCCCGCCGCCAATCGCCCCGCCCCGCGCGCCGACCGCGCCCGCGCTGCCTGCGGACCGTCCAAACTCTCCGGCAACGGCGGCGCGTCGTCGTCCACCGAAGGCTTCAACTCCTCCACCGCGGGCCGCGCCGGAGTCGACTCCGCTTTCGGAGTCTCCACTTTCGCCGAATCCACTTTCACCGACTCCACTTTCGCCGAATCCACTTTCACCGACTCCACTTTCGCGCTCGGCTTCGACTCCGCTCTCGGAGCCTCCGACCGCGGCGCGGCGGCTGCGGGCGCCTCCGAAACCGTCGGCAAATCAAGCTCAGGGACCGCGTCGGGATGGTCCGACAAGAGCGGGTCGTGAAGTGCGGACCGCGCCGCGCCGGACGTTGGAGTATCCTTCGCGGCGACCCCCGCGCGCGCCGCGCCGGACGTTGGAGTATCCTTCGCGGCGACCCCCGCGCGCGCCGCAGCCTTTGGAGTATCTTTCGGCGGCGGCGACGCGGCCTTCGCCTCGACCCGCGCCGGCTTCGCCGCCTCCCTCGAGGGCGCACTCGCAACCGCGTCAGCCGGCCGCGCGGGGGCCCCTTTCAAGGATTTCGGGTCCGGCTGCGTGAGCAGGTCGACGTCGGGCACCGCGTCGGGATGCCCCGTCAGCAACGGGTCGAACGCGGGGGCCGCGGCTGGACGTCTCGCCCCCCCCTTCGGCTCGTCAGCCCCTTTTTCCAAAGGCGGCGCCACGATCAGCTCGGCCTCGGTCGACAACGCGGCGGGCGCCGCAACCGTCGCGGCGGGCGTCGATACCGCGGGTGCCGGCGGTGTCGCGACCGCCGGCGCCGCGCGGGTCGCGGCGGGAGGCGTCTCCACCTCCGCGACCGCCGGCGCGCTCGGCTTCAAACGTACGAACGGAGCCTGCCGGACGCCCGTCTCGGTCGCCGCAATCCGCGGCGCATCTCTCTGTGACAATTGATCTTGCGGTGACGCTTGTCCCGACGCCAACGCCTTCGACCGCGACGCTCGGCCGCCGTTGATCGTCTCGTAAATCGGCGGTACGGGCTCGATTCCGACCGGGCCGACAGTGCTCTCCGGCTGCCGGTTCGATGCGCAGCCCGACACCACAAGCCCGAACAAGCCCGCGATGAGGCGGCGATCCATGCGGAAAACTCCTTCTGGGCCGGACCAACCTCTCGACAACCTCGCTTCGAGGTCGCTTCGGGTCGACGCGTACCCACCTTCCCGGTTCGACGGCCGGTCAGCCTCGTATGTCGCGCGTGGTTGTGAGTCAACGGCACCAGAAAGCCGCGAAGACGGGTCACGAACCGCAGACTAACCGCGACTCCCCCGCACGGCAAGGTCGATTCCCACCCCCCACCACACCCTCCTTCACAATCAACCCCGTCAACGCAAACCCCCTTCCACCCACCTCTTACCACGACGCCCCTATCCCCCGCTTTCGACATCTTTGCCAAAGAAAGCGGCCGGGCGGCGGAACGTCGGGCATGATTGCAACGATAGTAGGCAGTGAGGGGAAGCGCCGTTGCGCCCCGAACCGACCGATCCACTCTCCAACTCCACCTCGCGAGGTTACTCCAATGACCGTTGAACGCCCGAATAAGCCTGATGACGACGCGTCGCCGCGCCGGAATAAGCGGCAACCCAAGGTCCACAACGACCGCGCCGCGATCAATCGACGCAACGCTCAGAAGTCCACCGGCCCGAAATCGATCGACGGACTGCGTCGCACACGCATGAATGCCATCAAGACCGGCATGACCGCGAAGGTGATCGCGTTGATGCCCGGCGAGGATCCGGCGACATTGCAGGCTGAGATGGATGCAATGACGTCGTTTTACGGACTGCACGACCCGA
>JAJYDB010000187.1 GCA_021777845.1 Planctomycetota bacterium | reverse complement strand
CGTCCGCGGCGCCGCGCGCGTCCTGCGGCTCGCGGTCGCGCTCGCGCTCATCATGGCGGGGGCGCTCGGCAACTGTTACGACCGCGTCGCGCTCGGCCACGTCCGCGACTTCGTCCACTTTCACGTCGACGCCGTCGGCTTCGACTGCGCCATCTTTAACTTCGCCGACAACATGCTCGTCCTCGGGGCAGGCGCGCTGATCGTGCTCGCGCTGAAGCCCGACACCCCCGCCCCCGCGCACTGATCCCCGGCCGTCTCGCGAGTGGAGTAAATACGCAGTCCATCGCGGCCGCACATCATACGTCGAAGTAGAGTGTAAATTCGTGCGGGTGCGGGCGGACGCGAAGTTCCTCCACTTCGTAGGTACTCTTGTACCAAATCCAAGTGTCGATGACGTCTGAGGTGAAGACGTCGCCGCGAAGCAGGAATTCGTGGTCGCTTTTGAGCGCGGCGAGCGCGGCGTCGAGCGAGCGCGGCAGCGCCGGCACGTTGCTTAGCTCTTGGGGGTCAAGGTCGTAGACGTCTTTATCGAGCGGCTCGCCGGGGTTCGCCTTCGTCTGGATGCCGTCGAGCGCCGCCATCAACATCGCCGAGAACAGCAAATACGGGTTTGCCGCGCTGTCCGGGCCTCGAAATTCGATTCGACGGCTGCGCGGGTTCGGGCTTGAGATCGGCACGCGCACGGCCGCGTTCCGATTGCGACGGCTGTAGGCGATTTTGGTCGGCGCCTCAAAGCCCGGCACGAGGCGTTTGTAGCTGTTCGTGGTCGGATTCGCGAACGCGCACAGCGCCGGCGCGTGTTTAAGCAGGCCGCCGATCGCGTGCAAACCAAGGTCGCTGAGTCCCGCGTAGCCCGAGCCCGCCAGCACCGGCGCGTCGGCGTTCCAGAGCGAAAAATGCGTGTGCATGCCCGAACCGTTGTCGCCGAAAAGCGGCTTCGGCATGAACGTCGCCGTTTTGCCGCCGCGACGCGCGACGTTCCGGATGATGTACTTCGCGAACATCACGTGGTCCGCGGACTGAACCAGCGGTCGGTGCGCGAGGTCGATCTCGCACTGGCCGCCGGTGGCCACCTCGTGATAATGCGCCGTGGTCGTGATGCCGCATTCGCCCATCAGCCGGGCCATCTCGCCGCGGAGGTCGGCGAGGCTGTCGGTGGGAGGGCAGGGGAAGTAGCCGAGGCCCGAACGCGGCTTGTAACCTAGATTCGGCCTTTCGCTCCGACCCCGGTTCCAATCGCCCTCGATCGAGTCGACTCGATAGTACGCCTCGTGGCCGTTCTCATCGAAGCGGACGTCGTCGAAGACGAAGAATTCGAGCTCGGGCGCGATTCGGCAGACGTCGGCGACTCCCGTCGAGCGCATGTAATTCGAGGCTTTCCGCGCGATGTTGCGCGGGTCGCGGGTATAATCTTGATGCGTGATCGGATCCTGGATATTGCAAACCATCGCGAGGGTCGGATGCGCCGCGAACGGGTCGATCAGAGCCGTTTCGGACTGCGGCACAACGAGTAAGTCAGCCTCGTTGATCGCCCGCCAGCCGACGACGCTCGAGCCGTCGAAACCGATGCCTTCCTCGAAGACGTCCTCGGTCAAAGCCGCGGCGGGAATCGCAAAATGTTGCCAGACGCCGGGAAAATCCATGAAGCGCAAGTCGACTGTGCTGACTTCACGCTGTCGGATCAACGCCAGAACCTCTTTGGGCGTCACCAGTCGTCCTTTCTCGTGTCGGGGATTCGGGCCGGCTTGATCGGAGAGGAGCGTGCCGACGCGTCGCGGTTGCCGTCGAACCGTGTCGGCGCGGATTCAACCTAATGGATAATAATCTACCAACTTAACGCAACCGACGCGCGCGGCAAAGCCCTCCCCGCGAAACCAGGCCGCGCGGTCGCGACCGCGACCCTTTGAAACGCGAGCGCTTATCCCGTGACGACCGCGCGATATGTCTTGCTCGAACACACATGGCGCGGCGTGCATTGGGATTTGATGTTCGAGGATGCCGCGCGCGGCGTCTTGCGGACCTGGCGGCTCGCAACCCGGCCCGACGATGGTCTCGACGTCGAGGCGCGGAAGCTGCCCGACCATCGACTCGTCTATCTCGATTACGAAGGCCCTGTCGCGGGCGATCGCGGTTTCGTTCGGCGCGTCGACGCAGGCGCATTCGCGATGGTAGCCGAGTCCGAATCGGAGTTTCGCGCGCGGCTCAAGGGGGGTCAGCTCGCGGGGCTGATCGCGCTCCGCAGGACCGACTCCGGACCCGATTCCTCGGGTTGGACCTGCCTATTTCGTCGAGGGAAGCGCGACTGAAGCACGCGACGGTTCGGCAGCCGTTTCGGCCCGCCGGCACCCACTCCGTTCGAACGTCCCGAGAAGACGATCTTGCCTTCGAGAATATTAAGGCGTTCGAGCACGACATCGTCGTTGCGGCCCTTCGAGGCGTAGCGGATCGTCGCGACGGGGCCGTCAGGGTCCTCCCGCCACTGGACGTCGAGGCCGCGGTCGCGCGCTTGCCGGGTTACCCGCTCCAACACTTGCTCGATCGGTAGGGGAAGGGCCCCGACGCGCATCTTTTCGATCGTGAGCTCGAGCACGTTGCCCTCGGGCACCCGGACGCGGGCGACCAACCACACCACCGACGTGAACGACCCGCGATCGACCTGAAACGCCGCCGTGATTCGATCCATGTCAAAAATCACGCGCGGGTCGTGGACGTTCGCGGGCACCAAATCGGCGAAGCTTTTGAGCAAATCCTCGGCGAGCCAGGCGTTCACCTCGTGGTCGGTAAAGACCGCCTCCCACTTCGGCTCGTTGATGATATCGTTGCTCAGTTGGATGCTTTGCTCGACAAAGTGCTTGGCCTCGGTTTCGGTCTGGGCGTGGGGAATCGTAACGGCGCGGCGGTAGAAATCCGGTTGGTGCGTGAGCGCGACCCAAACCCCAACGGGCGCGGACACGAGCAAACAAAGCACGGCAAGGCCGATGACGACCCATCGACTGCGTGGCTTGGGCATTGGGGCGCGCCCCGTTGTCTGAAGTGGACGTCGTTCAAGGATAAAAAATGTCGCCGCGATTCCGCCGGCTCGTCGACGTTTTCCTAAGCTGATGAAACGTCGCCGCACCGCGATCCGCCGCTTCAGACGCACGGCGGGTGGAGAGACGCCTCCCGATAAACCGCCGGTTTGCGGTAAACCGTTCACGCATATGCAGGATACGCCAAAGCGGAATCGCGGTCAACTCGACTTGTAAGGAGGCGGGATGATCGGTCTCGCCGCATGGACAGCCGGGCCGGCGTGCTCGCCTTGGGGTCCGTACGGTGGACGGCGGGCGCGTCTCCAACTCCTGATTGGGCCGCTACTTGAAAAAAAATTGCGGTTTTCCGAAAATTTTCTTTGGAATCGGCCGGTGGTTTGCTTATAGTTAACGGAATGCGACATCCAAGGAGCTCGGTGTGCATTGCGGTCAGTCAGGTTTTGGAGGAAACTCCCGCCGATGCGACCGAGCTTCCGGGAATGCTTCCAACGATAGGACAGGGAGGTTCGCCGGTGTCTCGAGGTCTGGGAGGACCGGCTTGACCGCGGCGATTTTCTCGGATTGAGAAAGTCGACCCGCGTTTTTCGTTTCGGGCTTGTGACTGTTGCGAGTGGAAGATCGCAGCGCGTCGAGACGCAAACGGCGTCGACGCGGGAAGTCTCGCGAGTTACCCGCCGTCCCGGAACGTCGCGCTCGTCCGCGCTTGAGCTTCGTGGCCAGATGTTCGATCCCCGCTTCCGAAACGCCGTCCCGCGTGCAGAGGAGAGTGTCCCGTGAGTATGGGCGAAAGTGCATACGACCGCATCAACGACTACGGCGCGGTCAAAATCGGGCTGGCGAGTCCTTACGACATTCGAAGTTGGTCGTTCGGCGAGGTGAAAAAGCCCGAGACGATTAATTATCGGACGTATCGGCCCGAAAAGGACGGGCTGTTTTGCGAGCGCATCTTTGGTCCTGAAAAGGACTGGGAGTGCGCCTGCGGCAAGCATCGCGGGATGAAATACAAGGGGATGATCTGCGACCGCTGCGGCGTCAAAGTGACGCACTCGCGGGTGCGTCGCAAGCGCATGGGGCACATCGAGCTCGCGGCGCCGGTCGTGCACATCTGGTTTTTTAAGGCGATGCCCAGCCGCCTCGGCACGCTCCTCGACATGAAGACGACAAGTCTCGAGAAAATCATCTACTTTCAGGACTACGTCGTCGTCGACCCCGGCGATTCGCCGCTTAAAGAGCGGCAGCTGCTCACCGAGGAAGATTATCGGACCGCTCGGAAAGAGTACGGCGCGGGCTTCCAGGCCGACATGGGTGCCGAGGCCGTCCGTAAGCTGCTCATGCGTCTGGACCTGGTCTCACTCTCGAAGACGCTTCGCGAGCAGCTTTCGGATACCACCAGCAAGCAGAAAACGAAGGATCTGACGAAGCGGCTCAAGGTCGTCGAGGCGCTCCGCGACAGCGACAACCGTCCCGAGTGGATGGTTCTCGAGTGCATCCCCGTGATCCCGCCCGACTTGCGCCCGCTTGTGCTGCTGGATTCAGGCAATTTCGCCACGAGCGACCTGAACGATCTCTACCGACGCATCATCAACCGCAACAACCGGCTCAAGAAGCTCGTCGACCTGAACGCGCCCGAGGTCATCATCCGCAACGAGAAGCGGATGCTCCAACAGGCCGTCGACGCGCTCTTCGACAACAACCGCTGCAAGCGGCCGGTCTTGGGTTCGAGCAACCGCCCGCTCAAGTCGCTGACCGACATGATCAAGGGCAAGCAGGGCCGGTTCCGCGAGAACCTGCTCGGCAAGCGCGTCGACTATTCGGCGCGGTCGGTCATCGTCGTCGGTCCCGAGCTGCGTCTGCACCAGTGCGGACTTCCGAAAAAGATCGCACTCGAGTTGTTTCAGCCGTTCATCATTCGGCGTCTGAAAGAGCTTGGGCACGCCGACACGATCAAGTCGGCCAAGAAGATGCTCGAGCGCCGGACCGAAGAGGTCTGGGACATCCTCGAAGAGGTGATCTTCAATCACCCGGTACTGCTCAATCGCGCCCCGACCTTGCACCGAATGGGCATCCAGGCGTTCGAGCCCGTGCTCGTCGAAGGCAACGCGATCCGCATCCATCCCCTTGTTTGCAAAGGGTTTAACGCCGACTTCGACGGCGACCAGATGGCCGTCCACCTGCCGCTTTCGATCGAGGCGCAGGTCGAGGCGATGACGCTGATGATGTCGACCAACAACATCTTCAGCCCGGCGAACGGCAGTCCGATCATCAGTCCGACCCAAGACATCGTCATGGGCTCGTACTATGTCACGGCGTACCGGCCGGGCGAAAAGGGCGAGGGGATGACGTTCTCCGGCCCGAACGAGGTGTTCCTCGCGTTCAGTCAGAAGAAGGTCGGCGTGCATGCCGAGATTCGCATGCGCCTGCCCGCTCACAAGAAGCTCAAGGGCGAGGGCGAGAAGGAATTCAAGCCCGGCATGATTGTGAAAACGACGACCGGCCGCGTCGTTTTCAACGACATTCTGCACCCGAAAATGCCGTACTACAACCTCTCGCTCGGCCAAAAGCAGTTGCAGGGGATCATCGCGGATTGTTACCAGTTGCTCGGCCGTCGCGAGACGATCAAGCTGCTCGACGACATGAAGGACCTCGGTTTCCGCGAGTCGACGCGCTCCGGCCTCTCGTTCGCGACCGACGACCTGAAGACCCCGGCGAACAAGGACGCGATCTTGGCCGAGGCCGAGAAAGAGGTCAACAAGGCACTCAAGAACTATCATCGCGGCGCGATCACCGACAACGAGCGGTACAACAAAGTGCTCGACGCCTGGACGCATGCCCGCGAACAGATCACCACGAAGATGATGCAGGATTTGAAGGAGGATACTCGCGACGGCCAGGTGTATCTGAACCCGATCTTCCTGATGGCCGAGTCGGGCGCGCGCGGCGGCGTCGAGCAGATTCGCCAGTTGGCCGGCATGCGCGGTCTGATGGCGAAGCCGTCGGGCAAAATCATCGAGACGCCGATCAAGGCCAATTTCCGCGAAGGACTGAGCGTGCTCGAATACTTCAGCTCGACGCACGGGGCGCGGAAGGGTTTGGCCGACACCGCGCTCAAGACCGCCGACTCGGGTTACTTGACGCGCAAGCTCGCCGACGTCGCGCAGAACGTCGTGATCACGTGCGAGGATTGCGGAACCTCGCAGGGAATCACGAAGGGCGTCGTTTATAAGGGTGAAAAGGTCGAGGTCAGCCTCGTCCAATCGATCCGCGGCCGCGTCAGCCGCGTGAACATCGTCGACCCGATCACCGATGAAGTCGTCGTCCGCGAAAACGAGATGATCACCGTCGCGATCGCGCGTAAGCTCGAAGAGATGCAGATCGAGAAGATTCAGGTCCGCAGCCCGATGACTTGCGAGGCTTCTCTCGGTATCTGCCGTTCGTGCTACGGGATGGATCTCGCGACCGGGCAGCTTGTCGAAGGGGGCATGGCGGTCGGGATCATCGCCGCGCAGTCGATCGGCGAACCTGGAACGCAGCTTACGATGCGGACCTTCCACATCGGCGGCACCGCGATCCGCGGCATGGAAGAGAAGGACGTCAAGTGCAAGCGCGAGGGCAAGGTCAAGTTCGTCGGAATTAACCTTGTCGTCAACGACGAAGGCAAGCGGATCGCGCTCTCGAGGAACGGCGAAATCCAAATCCTCGACCCGAAGGGGCGCGAAGTCGAGAAGTACGACGTTCCCGACGGTGCCGTCATGCTTGTGCAGGACGGCTCGGAGGTTGCGCGCGGTACGATGCTTTGCGAGTGGGACCCGCACAACATCCCGATTCTCGCCGAGGTCGGCGGTAAGATCCGCTTCGAGGACATCGTCGAGGGCGAGACGATCAAGGTCGAGACCGACCCCTCGGGCCACACCCGCCGGACGATCATGGAGCACAAGGGCGATCTTCACCCCCAGATCATGATCGAAGACGCGGGCGGGCATATTTTGGCCTACAGCCACATCCCCGAAAAGGCGAGCATCGAGGTCCAAGAGGGCCAGGTGATCACTGCGGGGTCTTTGCTCGCGAAGACGCCGCGCGAGGTCGGCGGCACGCAGGATATTACGGGCGGCCTGCCGCGCGTCACCGAGCTTTTCGAGGCCCGGCGGCCGAAGGAGCCCGCGGTCATCGCCGAAATCGACGGCCGCGTCGAGCTGCTCGAAGAGAAGCGCCGCGGCAAGAGGACCATCGTCATTAAAAACGAGTCGGGCATCGAGCGCGAGCACCTCGTCCCGCACGGCAAGCACCTCCGCGTTCACGGCAGCGACCGCGTTCGCGCGGGCGACCCGCTCGTTGAAGGGCCGCTCGTCCCGCACGATATCCTCCGGATCTCCGGCGAAGAGGCCGTGCAACGTTACCTGCTCCGCGAGATTCAGAACGTCTATCGCTCGCAGCGCGTTGAAATCGACGACAAGCACCTTGAGATCATCATCGCGCAGATGCTCCGCAAGGTCCGCGTCGAGTCGGTCGGCGATACCGGCCTCTTGCCCGGGTCGGTCATCGACAAGTTCGAATTCCGCCGCGTCAACATGGATCTCATGAGCTGCGTGAAGGTCAAGGATCCCGGCGACACCGACTTCCGCCAGGGCGACACCGTCCCGCGCGATCACTTCGACCAGGAAAACGCTCGCGTCGAAGCGAACAGCGGCAAGAAGGCCGAGTGGCTTCGTCCGAAGGCCGCCGCCGCGACCACTCAGTTGCTCGGCATCACCAAAGCCGCCGTGCAGTCCGACAGCTTTATCTCCGCCGCGAGCTTCCAAGAGACGACGAAGGTGCTCACCGAGGCCGCGCTCGCCGGCAAGGTCGACCTGCTCGTCGGGCTCAAGGAAAACGTCATCCTCGGCCACCTCGTCCCCGCGGGCACGGGCTTCAAGACGCACCAAGAGGCCGAGGTTCGCATTCGGCCCGAGGCGCTCGAAGAACTTGCCGAGAAGGGGCCCGGCTTCGCACGTTATCCGCGCGATGAGGCGGTCGCGGCAAACTAAGCCGGGATCTCCGACATTCGCTCAAGCCTCGAACGGCCGTCGCGCACTCGCAACTCGAGGGCACGCGGCCGTTCCCGTTTCCTGATCGATCGTCTGACCATTCGCGTCCGGATTTAAGTAGAATTGCGGAGAGGACAGGACGGCACTCTCGCGAGGCCGAAGACATGGCGACCGTCAAGACACGCTTACGGCCGTTTCGCTCGTTTTGCCTGGCCTCGCGCTCCGCGTCGCCGAGCTTTGGGTCGATATCGAAGACGACGAACCCGAATCCTCGACGAAGCGACCCGTGCGAGCGGTGATCGCCCGATGTCCGTCTCGATCCCTTTGCATTCAACCGCCCCGAGCCGCGCTGGTCGATGCGACAAATCCAATCGCGCGAATCGAGTACGGGATGCGAGGCACGGAGTGGACCTTCGCGGCGCTGCTCGCGTACCCGGCCGCGGGTCGGTTCTTGCATCGACATCATAGTGGAGTGGAGTATACCGACGCCGCAACGACACAGCCGCCGGCGGAGATTCCGCCGACGGCCTCTTTGGAGAGTAAAGTTCCTCGCAACGACGCGGTCGCTTAGCCTTGCTTTTGGATTTCGATTCGGCGGGTTTTGGCGCGGGCCGCGCGCGGCAACCGCAACGTCAAAACGCCGTCTTTAAACTCGGCGCTGATTGCCTCGCGGTCGACTTCGTCGCTGAGTATGAAGGATCGCTGAAAGTCGCCGGTGTGAAACTCTTGGTGGAGTAACCTCGAGCCCTCGGGAGCCGAAGGGGTCACGTGCGCCCGGAGCGACAGGACGTTGTCCTCCACTTCAATCTGAACGTCGCTTTCGCTCGCCCCGGGGATGTCGGCGACGAGCACCAGGCCGTCGGGACCTTCATGGATGTCGATCAGCGGCGTGAAGGTCGCCGCCGTTTCAGAAGTCTCCGCGCCGTAAGGAGGCGCGGCGGCGGCGGGCCGGCCGGCTGTTGTGCTCCGAGCGGACGCCGAGGCTTCGCGCGTCCGTGCTGCGGCAGGCGTAGCGCCGTGCTCGACCGCAACCGAACTCGAACCGTTTTCAAGACTCATTGTGTCAGCCCTCCCGCACGCGCGGCCGTGGCGTCCAGCGGCATCCCGCGCGCGCACTTTCTTTATGATGACCAACATGGTGACCTCAAACGATGGGGGTTGTCACGGAAATCTGCCGCGGTCGCGCGCTGGCTGCTTTCGGTAGGTTGATCGTGAGCAAACCGTTCACCAGCGACGCCGTCGCCTGCTCCGTTTCGACGCGTTCGGGCAGCGTGACCGTCCGCGACCAGCGCCCGCAGGGCCGCTCCTGTCTGCGATACGCGTCCTCGGCGACTTTGTCGGCCCGCCTGCGCTCGCCGCGGAGCGT
>JAJYDB010000186.1 GCA_021777845.1 Planctomycetota bacterium | reverse complement strand
GTGCCAACCCCTCCCGGCCGGGAGCCCGCGCGGCTGCCGCTCAACGGCACCTTCGGCCCAGGCTTCAGGTTTCAGACCGAGAACCAGGAGTTTCGGCTCCAACTCCACATCGGCTCGCAATTCGAAACGAGGCTCTGGGGCGACGGCGGAGGGTTGCCCGGCAGCAGCGGGGTCTTTCTGCCGCGGCAGCGCCTTATTTTGAACGGCAACATCACGAAGCCGGTGGAGTATGAATTCGCGATCAACCGCGGTTTAAACAGCTTCGACCTGCTCAACGCCTTCGTCAATTTGCATTTCGACGACCGATTTCAACTGCGGATCGGCCGCTATTTTACGCCGCTTACCTACGATCAATACGCGATTCCCACTTGGTGGATGCCGACCCCCGAACGGTCGTTGTACACAACCAACGTCGGCCTGAATCGCCAGGTGGGCATCATGGGCTGGGGCTACCTGTTCGACGAGCGGCTCGACTACGCGGCCGGCTTCTTCAACGGGTCGCGGAACTCGTTCCAGAGCCTAAACAACGGCGCGGACTTCGTCGGCTATCTGAATGTCAGACCTTTTCAGCACTGGGTATCGAGTCCCGCGCGGTTCCTCAACATGGGTTCGTCGGTCTCGTTTGGGTATCAGGATCAGAATGCGGTGCCGGTCGCGTTCCGGGTGGGCGCGATCTCGCCTGACGCCGTCGCCCCCGGCGTTGGCACAGTGCCGTTCTTGATCCTCAACCCCGGCGTTATCGAGCGCGGCAATCGGTTGCTCGGCTCCGTACATTCAGCCTATTATTACCGAAGTTTGTCGCTGATCGGCGAGTGGCAGTACGGCTACGGCAACTATTCGATGCCGGGCCGTCCGACGTCGACGCAGGTACCTTTCTCCGGGTTTTACGCGACCGCGGGCTATTTTCTGACGGGCGAGCAGGTGGAGCGGCGGACTTGGGTCGACCCGCTGCGTCCGTTTGTGCCGTTGAGTCGGAACCTGCCGCGCGGTCCGGGTGCATGGGAGGCCGTGGCGCGCGTGAGCCGGCTCGGTCTGGGCGATCAGATTTTCAAAGGAGGCTTCGCCGACCCGAACCTCTGGTCGAACTCGGCGATCACGACCGAGGTCGGCCTCAATTGGTATTGGAACCGCTATGTGAAGGTTTCGACATTCTGGCTGCACGGGGCATTTGGCGAGCCTGTCACGTACCGTCCCGGCGACCGGCACAACAACGCGGATATGTTTTGGACCAGGTTTCAATTGTACTTTTAAGAAACTTGTGTCCGTAACGCTGCGACCCCTTGAAATCCAAGCGCCGGCGGCGCAGATTGTAGAGGCTTGCGTGCATGTCGTGCTCATGGGCTATAAAAAGCGAGTCCCGCGGCTCCGACCCGCCCCGGAGTCGTCGCGGTTCAGCCAACAGGGAGAAGCTGACGTGGCATCGAGTTCAGACAGATCGCCGGAGCCGGAGACGCAAGCATCGCGTCGCAAGTTTATTCGACTCTCCGGCCTGGCGCTGGGGGCGGCGAGGCTATCGGCCTCGAGTCCGGCCCTGGCGGTCGAGCCGATCGAGCCGGCCGCGGTCGAATCTTCGTCGCGTGCCGCGAGCGATCCCGAGGCGGTTCTGAAGCTGCTGCTCGAGGGCAACAAGCGCTTCGCGAGCGGCAATGCCACCCATCCGCGACGCAAGCCCGAGGATTTCGCCCCGCTCGCCGAAGGGCAAGCACCGATGGCGATCATCCTCGGCTGCGCCGACTCGCGGGTCTCGCCGGAACTGGTTTTTGATCAAGGCGTGGGCGACCTGTTCGTGGTCCGGGTCGCGGGGAACGTCGTGAGCGCGGCAGGCGCGGCGATCAAGGGGAGCATCGAGTTCGCGGTGGCCGAGCTGGGCGCGCGGCTGATCATCGTGCTCGGTCACGGAGCCTGCGGGGCGGTCAAGGCCGCGGTCGAGCACATCGACGCGAACGACGTGCTGCCCGGCGCGATCCGCGAGTTGGTGGATCTGATCCGTCCCGCGGCGCTGGCGGCGCGAGGGAAGCCCGGCGACAAGCTCGAAAACGCGATCGAGGCGAACGTCATGCGGGGCGTGGATCGCATCAAAACCCTCGATCCTATTTTGTCGGAATACGTCAAAAAAGGCGAAGTGAAGGTCGTCGGCGCGGTCTACGAACTGCGGACAGGCCTCGTGAAGGTACTTGGCTGAGCGCACTCGGACCCTCTCGCGCGGCGACCGTCCGCGAGGTCGACCGATCGTCGCAATGATCGTTTCAAGATGAGCAATCGTTGAAGATCCGGCTGAGGTTTCCGGAAGTTCGACGATTCCGCGGTAATTTAGATCGGCGGGCACTCGACGTGCCTCCGAAAGTCTGTTACATTCTTCGAATCAATTAATTCCGCCCAATCGGGGTCGTATTCTTCGACGCTTCTCCGACCGAGTGAGTACGCACCAACGCGAGGCCTTTCGGCCGCGCGGCGTGGAGTCTTCTGAACGTGGACGGCTCAATAGAGACACGTGTGACGGCGCCCTCGCGGGCCCTGGCGGCGGTACCGGAGCCGGTCCTGTCGGTCTTTCGAGGAGTCGGGCAGGTGTTCTTTCAAGAGAACGCCGAGTCGGGCGTTTGCTTCTTGGTCGGCATCGCGGCGGCGGCGCCGCTCGCGGCGCTGGGGGGATTGATCGGCTCGCTGCTGGGGATGGTGTCGGCGCGGGTTCTGAGATTTGATCGCGCGGAGGTCTCGGCGGGCATTTACGGTTTCAATGCGGCGTTGGTGGGAATCGCCTCCTTCGTGTTTTTCGCACCGGGGGCGTGGTCGGTCACGCTCATGGCCGTGGGTTGCGTCGTGTCGACGCCGGTCACCTATTTGATGCGTCGCTTTGTACCGTGGCCGACATACACAACGCCGTTCATTGTTATCACTTGGGCGTTGTTGGCGGTGGGAACGGCGCTCGGACTGGCACGGACGGCGGCCGGCGAGCCGTTGGGCGACGTGAGCTTCGCGGTCGCGGCGGCACACGGAATCGGCCAGGTCATGTTTCAAGCGAGCGTTTGGACCGCGGCGTTCTTCGTCGCGGGGATCGCGATCGGCGATTGGCGACACGCGCTGTGGGTGGTCGCGGCCGCCGTGCTGGGTACGCTGACGGCGAGCTTCCACCTGTCGGCGTCCAGGCACGGGCTTGACCCCGAGATGCTTGTTGAGCGCGGACTCGGCGAGAACATCGCCCTGGGCTTATACGGATACAACGCGACCTTGGCGGCGATAGCGTTGTTTCTGGCGCGCAGGTCGTTTATTCCGCCGCTGCTGGGCATCGTGTTGACGGTGCCGTTGACCGAGTATTTCCCCCTGCTGGGCGTCTCCGCGTTGACCGCCCCGTTCGTGACGGCAACGTGGATCGTCCTGGCTTTAGGCTGGTTAGAGACGAAGTACTTTTCGTCTGGAACGTCGAAGTCGGGCGGTTGAATCGACCCGGCCGCACCTGATCTTTGGAACGCGAGTTCACTCCGCGGAGCGTTGCTCATGCACCTGACGCCTCAAGAACGCGACAAGTTGATGATCTTCACCGCCGCCCAAGTCGCCAAGGCGCGACGCGACCGCGGCCTGAAGCTGAACGTCCCCGAGTCGATTGCTTTCATCACCGCCGAACTCATGGAGCTGGCGCGTGACGGCAAGTCGGTGTCGGAGATTATGAGTTTAGGCCGCGAGATCCTCCGACGCGAAGACGTCATGGAAGGAATCCCGGAGATGATCCCCATGATCCAGGTTGAGCCGACGTTTCCGGACGGCTCGAAGCTGATCACCATTCACGACCCGATCCGCTGAGACGACGCGGAACGTTCACCGAACCCGTTTCGACTTCTGGGAGGCCGACCCTTGATTCCCGGCGAATACATTTTCGACGGTCCCGAGCTTGAGCTGAACGCGCGTCGTCCGGTGTTGACGTTGAAGGTGAACAACACCGGCGACCGACCCGTGCAGGTTGGCTCACATTATCATTTTTTTGAGACAAACCGCGCCCTGGTGTTTGACCGCGTGCAGGCGTACGGCACGCGGCTCGACCTGCCGAGCGGGACGTCGGTGCGTTTTGAGCCGGGCGAGGTGAAGGAGGTCCGGCTGATTCCGTACGGCGGTCATCGCGTGGTGTACGGCTTCAACGGGCTGGTCATGGGCCGGCTGGACGACCCGTACACGCGCCGGATCAGCATGCAGCGTTGTATCGACGGGGGCTTCGGCCACCAAGCGGCCGAGCCGCCCGCCGCGGCCGCACCCAAGAAATAAGCCTCGGCAGGCCTCGCAACGACCAAGACGCAGGCCGCGCGACGTCTCTCCGCGCACGTCGTCACACAGGGCTCGCAACCAGATGCTTGCGCGCGACTTAATCCAACCCGACATGAACCGCAAGGGGGCATCGATTTCTCAATGAGTGTTCGACTCGCACGCGCATCATACGCGAAGAAATACGGCCCGACGACCGGGGATCGCATTCGCTTGGCCGACAGTGAGCTGATCATTGAGATTGAGAAGGACTACACCGATTACGGTGAAGAGTCGATTTTCGGCGGCGGCAAATCGATCCGCGACGGTCAAGACCAGTGCGCGCTCGAGGAGCCGATGAGCCCTGCGCACTGCGACCTGGTGATCACGAACGCGGTGATCATCGATCACTGGGGGATCGTGAAGGGGGACATCGGGATCAAGCACGGCCGGATCGTGGCGGTGGGCAAATCCGGCAACCCGCACACGCAGCAGGGGATCGACCCGCGGCTGGTGATCGGGCCGGGCACCGAGATCATCGCGGGCGAGGGGAGAATCGTGACCGCGGGGGGGGTCGACACCCACATTCACTTCATCTGTCCGCAACAAATCGAGACGGCGATCGCGTCGGGAATCACGACGTTGATCGGCGGCGGCACGGGCTCGGCGACCGGCACGTGGGCGACGACGTGTACGCCCGGCCCTTGGAACATCATGCGGATGTTGCAGGCGTTCGAGGGTCTCCCGATCAACGTGGGCATCTTGGGCAAGGGCAACGGCAGCCTGGCGAAGCCGCTGCGGGATCAGATCGAAGCGGGGGCGTGCGGGCTCAAGCTGCACGAAGATTGGGGCACTACGCCGGCGGTGATCGACACCAGCCTGAGCGTCGCGGACGAGTACGACATCCAGATCGCCATTCATACGGATACCTTGAACGAGTCGGGCTTCTTGGCGGACTCGGTGGCGGCGATGAAAGGTCGTGCGATTCACAGCTTCCACACCGAAGGGGCCGGCGGCGGCCACGCGCCGGATATCATCAGCATCGCGGCGCTGCCGAACGTGCTGCCTTCGAGCACCAATCCGACTCGTCCCTTCACGGTGAACACCATCGACGAGCACCTCGACATGCTGATGGTGTGCCATCACTTGTCGAGGAATATCCCCGAAGACGTCGCCTTCGCGGAGAGCCGGATTCGTGCCGAGACCATCGGCGCGGAGGACGTCTTTCACGACCGCGGCATCATCAGCATGATGAGTTCGGACTCGCAGGCGATGGGTCGGATCGGCGAGGCGATCGTCCGTTGCTGGCAGACCGCGCACAAGATGAAGGTGCAGTTTGGCCCGCTCGAAGGCGACTCCGCGCGGAACGACAACGAGCGCGTGAAGCGCTATGTCGCGAAGTACACGATCAACCCCGCGGTGACGCACGGAATCGCGGGGCACGTGGGCAGCATCGAGGGCGGCAAACTGGCCGACCTGGTGATCTACAAGCCGGAGTATTTCGGCGTCAAACCCGAGCTGGTGCTGAAGGGGGGCCTGCTCGTTTCGGCACAGATGGGCGACCCGAACGCGAGCATCGCGACGCCGCAGCCGGTGTACCCGCGCCCGCAATTTGCCTCGTACGGCCTGGCGCTGTCGAAGTCGTGCCTGTCCTTCGTCTCGAAGGCGTCGCTGGCGAACGGGATCACGGAGCGCTACGGTCTGAAGCGTCAGGTTGTGGCGGTCGAGAACTGCCGGACGATCGGCAAGAAAGACATGAAGCGCAACGAGGCGACCCCGGAAATCAGGGTCGACCCCGACACGTACCAGGTTTGGGTCGACGGCAAGCAGGTGGGCAGTTCGCCGTTGGAATCGTTGCCAATGGCACAGCGTTACTTCCTGTTTTGATCGTCCTGTCCTGATCGAAGCGCCCGGCCCGTCGGCCGGCGCCACCTGGTTGCGAACGCCCGCGCCGCGGACCTGGATCTGATGAATCTTCGTCTCTTGCAAATCGCCGACTCAGCCCTCCCGATCAGCGGCTACACGCACTCGTGGGGGCTGGAGGCGGCGATTGCGCGCGGGCTGGTCCACGACCCGGAAAGCTTGGAAAATTGGACGCGGCGCTGGCTCCGAACGTGTCTGGCTCCTTTGGAGGGCGTGCTCGCGGCCGGCGCGTGCCGGTACGCACACGAGGGAGCGAGCGACGAGGTTGCCGGTTTGAATCGACTGGCCGCGGCGTCGATCATTCCGCCCACGATCCGTCGCGCGGGCCGCGAAATGGGCGACCAGTTGATCGCCTTGGGGACGACCTGGGCGTGGTCGGCGGGCGGGTTGGCTCGCTTCCTGCCCGCGGCATCGGCAATCGGGGAGGGTTGGCACCACCCGGTCGCGTTTGGGCTGCTCGGCGCGCTCGCGGGCGGAGCTCCGGAGGATGTCTTGACGGCCTACTTGCACCAGGCCGCGCTGGGGATGATCGGCGCGGGTGTGCGTGCCGTACCCGTCGGCCACACCCACGGCCAGCAGATTTTGGCCTACCTGCACGACGACGTCGCCGCGCTGGTCAAATTACACGGCAAGAGCGACCCCGCCGCCGCAGGGGCCGGCTGCCCTTTCTACGAGGTCTTATGCGATGAGCAGACTCGGCTTTATTCCCGGATGTACCGCTCTTGACGACGGTTTCGAACCGCTCGGCCGTTGCGGCCAACGCGAGCGTCGAAGCTTCCGACCCATGGTCGCGTGCCACAATAACCCAGGCGACCACATGGGGCGTCCCGGCCCGGCGCGGTACGCGGGCCCGACGCGGCAGGTCTTCACGCTCGGGGTCGCCGGTCCCGTGGGATCGGGCAAAACCGCGCTCGTCGAGGCCCTCTGCCGCGCACTTTGGCCCGAGGTCAACCTCGCCGTCATCACCAACGACATCTACACGCACGAGGACGCCGAGTTCCTCTCGCGACGCGAAGTCTTGCCGCTCGAACGCATCACCGGCGTGCAAACCGGCGGCTGTCCGCACACGGCCATCCGCGACGACGCCGGCGCCAACCTCAGCGCCGTCGCCAACTTCCAAAGGCAGTTTCCAGGGCTGGAGATGGTCGTCGTCGAGTCCGGCGGCGATAATCTGACCGCGGTCTTCTCGCGTGAGCTCGCCGATCGCTTCATTTTTGTGATTGATGTCGCCGAGGGAGACAAAATCCCTCGCAAAGGGGGGCCGGGCATTTGCAACAGCGACCTGCTGATCATCAACAAGACCGACCTGGCGCCGCACGTCGGAGCCGACTTGGAGGTGATGCGACAAGACAGCCTGAGAATGCGCGGCGAGCGGCCGTTTCTGATGATCAGCCTACGCAAGAAAGAGGGAGTCGACCAACTGATTTCCTGGGTGCGAGACCAAATCGCATCACACGCGAAGAGTTCTTGATCCCTCTCGAATTCGAAGGCCTCGTCTCGTCCGACCACCCGGCCGCGCGCGTCGGCGGCGCGCGCATTGAGCTCATCCCGTACCGCGACAAAACGCACCTCGGGTGCTGCTACCAACAGGTGCCGGTGCGACTGCTGCCGCCGTTCGCGTTCGAGGATGAACCCGCCTCGCTGCTCTATCTCATCAACCTGACGGCCGGGCTGCTCGACGGCGACGCCCATCGGATCGAGGTCGCGGCCAGAGCGGGCACCCGCGCGCTCGTCACCGGACAATCGGCGACCCGCGTCCATCCGGCGGTGCGCGGTTTCTCAACCCAGCAGTGGTCGGTCGACGTCGAGGACGACGCCTGCCTGATCGTCCTGCCCGGCCCCGTTATTCCCTATCGAGGCTGCCGTTATCATCAGCGAGCCCGCGTCTCGCTCGCCCCCGGGGCGCGGCTCATTTGGGGTGACATCTGGACCCCCGGACGCTACCTCCGCGGCGAACTCTCCGAACTCTTCCAATTCGAGAGAATCGTCCAAGATTTCGAGGTCCGACGCGAATCGCGCCTCGTCTATCGCGACCGCTTTCGTTGGGATGGACCTTGGTCCGTCGACGACGCCCGCTGGCACTTCGGAGGCGGCCTCGTCTCGGCCTCCCTGTTCGTGACCGGACCGCTTCCTGAAACGACGAACCCGCCCTCGGCGCTCTTCTCGCGCGCCGTCTTCGGGCTCGAATCGGGCGACACCTGCGTCCGCTGGTGCGGCGACCCCGCCGCCGTCACCGCCGACCTCGCGGCGCTCGCCCTGGGGACCGCGGGAACTTGGACCGGCGGGGCGAAGGCCCCCCCCTGGTTTTCCGAGGGGGGCTACATCGCTCCCAACCATTGGTTCTCCGCGCTCGACGCTCAGACCTAAGCCGGCCTCCGTCAGAACTTTGTCAAAAAGCTCACCCCCCCGCTTAACTGGCTGGAATGCCTGTGCGCCCCGTTCGCCCCATAGGCGGGCATGCCCGCGAAGTCGCCGCGAATTTCAGGACGGAACTCCAGCCACTTCAGGGGATGCCAGTTGATGCCAAAGGTCACTTCGGAATAGTTCGTGGCCAGGCCGGTCCGGGTCCCGTTCACGTCGTCAAACCACTCCGCCCGAAAGTTCGTGTCGACTTGAGGCGTCAGGTGGAACAGCCCGATGGTATAAAGCCCGTAGAACGACCCCGTACCCACCGGAGTGTTCGCATCCCAGCCCATGTTGGATTGCACAATCTGCGTGAACCTGTCGGTCCAGTTCTGTTGCAGCCGCAACTCGGCCATCGTGACGAACGTCCCATTCATCCCCGGCGCGGCGAAAATCGCGTTCGGCCCCGCGTACACCGATCCCGTCAGCCGAGTCTTCTTCTCATCGGTCAACCAGTAATTCAACTGCCCGATATAACAGTAAGAGTCGTTGCTGCGCAAGGTGAAGAAGGTATTCGCACCGAGTGTCATGCCGCTCCAGGCCTCGAAACGGGGATTCACGTGCAGATTCGTCAAAAACCCCGTGAAAGCTCCGTCCTGGGCGTAGAAGAACTGGTAATCGCTGGAGTAGAACGGCCGGTAGGGAGCCAAAAAGCCGTTGTATCCAATGATCGAGTTCATTCGACCCACTTTGACATCCATGCCGGCTTCGGTCAGAACCGGCAGGTGGGCGGAGAGATAGAGATCGCGAAAATCCTGCCCAAAATAGGGGTTTCCGGCAGGGTAACCGATACCCCCCTTGGGCTGCCCGGTGGCCGCGTCCGCACCCGCGAAATAGCGGATATTGAAGCCCCAGTCGAACTGATC
>JAJYDB010000185.1 GCA_021777845.1 Planctomycetota bacterium | reverse complement strand
CCGCGATTAAGGCGAATTTAAACAATGTCATCCCGGCAATGTTCCAGCGAGCGAAGATCCATTGCGCGATGGGGTTGGCTTCAAAGAAGCCGGCCGACTGCTGACTCAAAAGTTTATATGTAAGCAATAGGTCAGCCAGACTAAGCGAGATGAGGAGCACGGATTCCTGTTGCAGGACGCTCTACTCGTGCGCCGCGGCAAGGAGGACTCGTCGCCAATCGGTCGTCTTACGTGCATGCGTGCGACGAGGTCGGGCGGTCATAAATCAGCTCGCGTCGAGATGTTCGGCGAGTTGGCGGAGCTGCTTGCGGGCTTTGGCCAAAATCGGGCCGACGGAGTTTTCGGGAATCCCGAGTTGCTTCCCGATCTGCCGGTAGTTGAGAAACCTAAGATGATACAGTCGAACAACTTCGGCTTCGCGGTCGGTGAGATGTTCGAGCATGTGCTCGACTTCTTCGGCGGAGGCAATGGCCTCGCTTTCGCCGGAATCCTCGTCGGCGGTGGCGGAGCGGTGGGCGTTTGAGTGGCCGAGTTCAGCTTCGCGGCGTTGTTTCACAAGAGTTTTCACGCAGACGCGGCGAGCGACGACGGTGAGGTACGTCGGCAGCGAGCTGTGACCTTTGAACTTGCGCAGGACGCCGTAGTTATCGTCGACGACGGCGAAGAAAATATCGGCCGCGAGATCTTCGACATCGGGCGCGCTGAGGACGAGGCTGCGCGCGTGTGCCGTGTGGTGTATGACGTGATAAATCAGGCCGATGTAACGGTCGACGAAGTCCGTCCATGCGCCGGGATCGTGTCTCAAGCAGCGTTCAATCAGCAGCCGGTCAATATCGCGAAGGGGCACGGACGCATCTCCTCAACGTTGCGCGGCAAGCCGGCGACTCGGAGAGCCGATCTCTCTCAGGTGTCATACGTTATTTTAGCTCATGGAGTTCGGTGGGCAAGCGACCGTCGTGGAATTATTGGCTCCGATCATGGTCGGATGATCGGCGGAATTCGAGAGATCGGGTCGTGCGGGCTTGTTTTGTGCTGTTCTCGTGTCGGTGGAGTGGTTAGGATGCGTGGGAGCGGGCGGATCGGTCGATCGAGATCGAGGCTGTGACCGTCGCCGCGCGGGACCCCGACAAGGGGAGGGAGTGGGCGCGTTGGACTCGTCGAACGCTAGGGCGAAGATTTTGATTGCGGACGACAATAATCAGAACGTCGAGCTGCTCGAGGCTTACTTGAGCAAGCTGGATTGTGAGATTCGGACCGCCGCGGACGGCGAGGAAACGTTGGCGACGGCGCGGGAGTTCCGTCCGGACTTGCTGTTGCTCGACGTGATGATGCCGCGGTTGTCGGGGTTCGAGGTTTGTCGCAACTTGAGGATGGACGAGGAGTTAAAGGACACCTTGATCCTGATGGTGACCGCGTTGAACGAGCCCTCCGATTTTGAGCGCGGCGTGCAGGCGGGGACGGACGACTTCCTGACGAAGCCTGTGAATAAGATCGAGCTGTTGTGTCGCGTGAACAGTCTCCTGCGGGTGCGGCATCTGCGGAATCAGCTTGATCGCACCCTGGCTTATTTGGCCGAGTTTGAGACGGCCAGCCGCGGACTTTGAGTCGTGCCGCGTTGCGGCTTCAGGCCTAATCACACCTTTTAAAGCACTTGCCGGATTGAAGTTGCACCCATGACATCGACGTTGGCACGCGTAGTTTTGCGTCCGAGGCGGGCGCGTCCGTTTTTCGCGCGTCATCCGTGGGTGTTCGAGGCGTCGATTGAGCGCGTCCTGGGCGACCCGAAGCCTGGGGACGAGGTTGTGGTCGTCAGCCACGAGAAGCAATTTGTGGCGCGGGGGCTGTTCAACCCGTCGAGTTCGATTCGGGTGCGGCTTTATCGTTGGGAGGACGCGGAGCTCGACGACGAATTCTGGTCGAGTCGGGTCGCGGCGGCGGTGCGCCTGCGTCGCGACGTGCTCGGGCTGTTGCGTCCGCGCGCGGCGGCACGGCTGGTCTTTAGCGAAGGCGACGGCCTATCTGGTTTGACGGTCGATCGTTACGACGACCGCCTCGTCGCGTCGTTTTCGTCGCGGGCGATGTTTGCGCGGCGTGGGCTGCTGGTGGATCTGTTGCGCGGCGAGACCGGTTTGACGCGAATTTTGACGCGGGTGGATAAGTCGACGTCGAAGCCCGAGGGGCTTCTTGGCATCGCCGACTCGGTTCAGGGGGATTGGCCCGAGGGTCCGGTCGAGGTGGTCGAGCACGGCCTGACGTATCGGGTCGACATTCAAGCAGGTCAGAAGACCGGCTTTTATTTGGATCAACGCGAAAATCGACGCGCTGTCGCTCATTATTGTCGGGGTCGACGGGTGCTTGACTTGTTTTGTTATGCAGGCGGGTTTGCGTTGACTGCGTCGCGGCACGGCAAGGCGAGCGAGGTGTTCGGAGTGGACGGGTCGGCCGGGGCGATCGAGGCTGCGACGGAAAATGCGTTGAGGAACGAGGTTACGAACGCGAAGTTCGAGGTTGGCGACGTGTTCGAAGCGCTCAAGGAGTTGCGGTCGCGCGGGGAGCGATTTGGGGTGGTGATTTGCGACCCGCCGAAGTTCGCGAAGCATGCGGGAGCGGTTGACGACGCGCTGAAAGGCTATTTGCGGCTAAATCGCATGGCTCTTGAAGTGCTTGAGCCTGAAGGAGTTCTGGCAACCTGCTCGTGCTCGGGGCTGGTGGATCGTGGTTTGTTCCTGGCGGTGCTGGGGCAGGCGGCGGAACTGTCGGGTCGGACGATTCAGCTTTTGGAGCAGCGGGGGCAGGCGGCGGACCATCCGGTCTCGGTGAGCTGCCTGGAGAGCGACTACCTTAAGTGCATGATCGCACGTGTTTCGGCTTAAACGGCGACCGTGACGCCGAAGTTCGCGTCACGGTATTGCGAATGATTAGGCGGAGCAGGCGATAAACTGATCGTTTTCGCATTCGCGGTCGGCCTGGGTAGGTTTTTGATAGCCGAGGCTGGAGAGGACTTCGAGGACTTCGCTCCACGTGGGGAACATGCGGCCGCTGGTTTGTTTGTAGATTTGCATGGCCTGCATGAATTCGACTTCGGCGGCGGAGTAGTCGCGTTCGCAGGTGGCGGGGTCGACGAAGCGACGTCGGCCGCTGACTTGCCGGGCGTTGGCGGCGCGGGTGGCCTGTTCGACGGCACGGCGATTGGTCCACTTCGACTCGTTTTCGCTCGCGACTTCGGCGTCGATTTTTTGCGTCTTCGAGTTTGCGGGCATCGCGATCGCTCCCAGCTCATCCAGCGCGGCTTAAAAACGCGTTGGGGCCTGCCGTCGATGCCCGCGTTCAACGATGGCGACCCCCTCCTTGAGGTCGACGGGCAGAGACGGCGTTTGTTCAAAAGTTGTCGAACTCTCTTGGTCGGCCTTCCTGGGTCGACCTCGGTTACTCACATCAAAGGTACGACGTCGTGGGATTAGGTGCGAACTGGCCGCGCCTTTTCTTGGCGAAGCCTGCGCGGGGCTAGGCGAGGCGTGGTCTGTCGACCTCGACGACCGCGCTTTTAAAGAGGTCGTACGGGCACGAGGAGGTGAAGCTAAATCGTGCGAAGTGCGGGCCTCGTTTGGTGTAACGCGCGGCGACGAGTTCGACGTCGAGCCAGTCCCCCGAGTCTTGGTTTTCGAGTCGGATACGGTAGTGGTCGCTTGTCTCGAGGGGGGCGTCGCAGAGGGCGGAGAAGCCCGAGTGGCTGAGGTCGATGAGGAGGACGCGCGTCGGTCGTACGTTGACAGGCTCTTTGCGGAGAGGTTCGGCGTGCGCGGCGGCGAGCGCGGCGCGGATTGAGGGAGAGAGTTCGTCGTAGCGAAGACCGGCGGCAGAGACCGCTTGCACTTGGAAGTCGTGGTCCGAGTCGAGCGCCTGGCGTTGAGAGTCGCGCGGGTGGTTGGAATCCGGCTGGTTGGACCTGCGGACGAGCCATCCGAGGCGGGCCTCGCTCTTAAGTAAGGAATATCGACAGCTTTGACGGCGGTCGACCGCCGGCACTGCGTGCTTAACCTCGCTTGCATTTCCGTTGTGTTTCATCGAGGTGATCTCAGTCCATGTGGCCCTTGTGAAAACCGCCGAGAACGGTTGATGGAGACGATGTTTAGATCCAGAGGTCGGTGTTCGGCTCGTTGAAGTCGGTGCGGAGACGACCCCGGCCATAGATGGCGAGGTCATAAAAGGCGTACGGGCAGATCTCGACAAACTTGACGCGAACCTCGCGCTCACCCGACGGCAGGGATTGCTGCGCCGCCACCACGCCCTCAACCCAGTCGGTCCGGTGCGTGCCGTCGAGACAGGTCCAGATTATGTCGCCGTTGAGGGGCGATCCTCGGCTGACGAGAAGGAGTCCGCCGGCGGACAGATTAAGCAGCGAGGCGGGGACTTCGTGCCAGATCGAGTGGTGCCGCCAGCCGATCCAGGCTTGGTTGGGGACGACGTCGCGGCGCTCGTGGAGACGTCGTTCGACGGGCTCAAGCAAGCGAGGCCGGTATGCGGGCTCGTGTGTCGCATGTCCCGTCAAGCGCCGGCTGTCCATTTGATGCTCGCCTTACAATTCAGTCTCAGTCGCGCCGCACTCCTTTCGTGTCCGACGGGCCGATCCGCAGCCCAGTGGAACGCTAAGTCGCGATCGGACCTTTGTCAAAAACATTTGGCGGCGGAATCAAAAGGCGAGTGCGCGAACTCATGGACCGCGCAACGTTATCAGAACACCTGGTTGATGCCGAACCAGATAATGGGTCCCTTGGGCAGATTGACGGGCTGGGCGATGTCGACGCGCAGGCTCGCACGCTCCAAGAACGAGAACAGCGAGGTGTCGACCCGCAGTCCGACGCCGACGCCGTGCACGACGCCGGTCCAATGGCTGCCTAGATAAGACTCGCCGACGTCGTAAAAGACCGCGCCGAGGATGTTTTTAAAGGTGACGACGTGGTCGACCATATCGTGGTCGTAGTCGCGCACGATCGGAAACCGCCATTCAAACGTGCCGAGCCAGACCGAACTGCCGGGATTCTGGCCGAGGTCGAGCGCGCGGAGCCTCCGGCCGCCACCCAAACGGAATAGATAGGCGTTACCCGGAGAGCCGTAGCCCGCGTAGCCTCGAACGGCGACCCGTGTCTTGCCGAACCAGCCCCAGTCGGCGGGTAAAGGCCTTACGATCCCGTACTCGACGGTGGTGCGAACGTAGTCGATGTACGAGCCGTAGGCTTTATTGCCGTATTCGGCGGTCGCTTCGAACTCAAAGCCCTTGATCGGATCCCAATAAGGAAACAACGTGCTGAGCCGGTAGCGCATGCCGAAGGCGGCGAGGTTGCCGTCGATCGGACGGCCGTCGTCGCCGGCCCAAAACTCGTTGCCGACGCCATAATAGGCCTCGAAGAAGCCTTGGTCGTCGATGAGAAAGCTCGAGGTCGGCAGAAAGGTGTATCTTAAGAAAGCGCGACCGCCCGAGTGTCTCTGATCGTTATAAAAGTTATAGAGGCCTTCCTCGTAAAAGATCCCCGTCGACCAGTTCGGACCGGGGAAGTTCTTCAGCGCCGCCTGACCGCCGAAAATCGCCTCGCGGAGTGCCGGCTCGGTGCCCGCCCAGCCTGTCGCCTCCCACTTGTCGACGCGTTGCGCTCCGACCTTAAACCCGCCCCGCGCATACTGATCGATAAACGGACCGGCGACGATCGTGGGGCGGTCGTACGCCTGAAACTGACCCGCCTGATCGAGCGGCGACATAAAAGGCGTGACCCGCCACGCGACCTCGGGCCGCCAGCGGTTGTTGTCCGGGACGGCGTCGAGCAGCGCGTGGTCGGGGTCGATCAGCACCTGGCTGGGACGGTCCGGCGCTTCGATCGCGACCCGCCAGCGCGGAGGCTTCCCGGCAATCGGCTCGACGTGCGCGCCCGGCACGTCGTAAGCCTCCCGGTCGGGCCAAATCGGCACGCGAATCTCCCGGTCGCCGACCCGGCACATCACAATCGTAGGCTCGCTCGCCGTCCCCCTTTGCGACACCTCCACCGTCACCACACGCCCCTCGATCGCATCGGGAAGATCGCCTTCTTTGGCGGAAGGCTTCGCGTCGACCCGCACCGACTCCACCGCCCAATCGGTCTCGGCGTGATTTACCAACCAGTCGTCGAGGAACTTCACCCAGTCAAAACTCGGGTCAAACGCCGCCAGTTCTCGTTTCATGTCGGCGTAATAAAACGTCTTCCAGGCGTAGTCGTGATAGATTTTCTGCCAAAACGCGAAAAAACGGTCCGACCCGAGGCGGTTGTGGATCATCCCGACTACTTTCCCGCCGCGGTCGTAAGCCAGGCTGAAGAGAGTGTTTAGGTTGCCCATCGCGCCCAGGTCTTGGATCACGGGGCCGCTGCCGCCGCGGGCGCGCCAGCCGTAATATCCTGCCAAACGAAGGTCTTCGCGGCCGATCGTCGGCAGCCAACGAGCCTGCTTAGGCCAGACGATCAGCGGCGCGTTCCGCCCAAATTTGTTGTCCAGACGCAGCGCCGTGAACCCGTTCACCAACCCCTCATCCATGAACGTCTCGGCGTATCCGTCGCTGCCCACCACGTTCCAAAACCATTGGTGGCACGTCTCATGCGTGATCAGGTGGTCAAGATACCGGCCCCCCGCCGCCGGCAAACGCATTACCCGGTCGTCGATCAACACCAAACCAGAGCATTCATTGCCGTTCCAGCCAAAAAAAGCGGGCGCAATCTCGAATTCGTCGTCGTAATAAGGCCCAAACCAACGCTCATAAAGCGGGATCACTTCACAAGCCGTATTCAGCATCCGCTCGGCGTTCTCGCGATTCTCGGCAAAACAATGCACCCGCACACGAGTCGACCCAACCTGCCTGCCGAGCGTCGTGAACCTGTCCGAGCAGACCAAGGCGAAGTCCCGTGCGGGGTGGGCCTCGATCATCGTGAATTTTCGGCCGGCCGCGCTCGGCGACTCGGCCGTGATCCGGCCCGTCGAAGCGATCACCTGGTTCTCGGGCGTATCGATCCGCACCCGGTAGTGCCCCGCCTCCTGATACCATGGCTGATGCCAGGGCACGAACGGAGTCCGCTTCCAGCCGTCGGCGTCATGATGAGCCAGAACTGGATACCAGTTCAGGAGATAGGTGATTCCGTGATGGTGTCCCCAACGGCCCCAATACTCGGGCAGCGCGAGCGTAAATTCAATCTCCGCCTCGACCGACGCCCCAGGCGCGACGTCACGATCCAAGGGCACAACCATGATCGTATCGACGTCGGGGTCGAAGCTAAACTTGGCATCCCGACCACTCACCCGCACCGCGCCGACGTCCAGCCGCCGACCCTCCTCGTCCATCGCCTCTTCAGGGCTGAGCCGCAGCATCTCCAGCGTCTTCGAAAGGATCAGCCGGTCCTTGGCCGCCACCTTGTAACGCGGATAGACATGGAACACCAGTTCTCGCGTCGGCTTCGTCGACCGATTCGTGAACCGCACCCGCTCACGCGCGACCAACACCTTGCGCTCGAGGTCAAGCCGGGCGTCGATGTCGTACCGCGGCAGTCCCGGTGGGACCATCGGCTTTGCCGTTTGTCCTGACGGGAAAATGACTTGCGGCGAGGGCAGGGGAGCTTGCGCCGACGGGGTTGGAGCCTGCAAAATCGGCGCGGGTTCATCGGCACCCAGACCCGTGATCAGGCCGAGCAACCCAATGCACCACGCCCAACGATCTCGACGACCCGCCCGCTCCATCCGCACCCGTCTACCAGGATTCCTAAGTAGGACAAGCGGTGCGGTGCTCCGGGGCCATGAACTTTAACGAATTCGCCCGTTTTCTCCAAGTCAGATGAGCCTTGAGGCCAACAAATCGGTCTCATTTCTGATGTTGTGACTCCCGCCGAGGTGAAAACTCGGTGTCATTTCTTCTTTTCGCCCCGAACCGCATGCATCGTCCCTCACGGGCGTCGCGAAAACTCTACCCGACGCCGACTTTTCGTCGGCGGTCCGAGTCTCGGAATCTACCCTCCTTACACGCTCCAACTCATTCTCTAGAATCAAGTTCGGCTCGACCGGCCGCAGGTGCTGCCTTCAAAGCTGAATGCATTAAGAGGAGCAAACCTTGGGAATCAAACACGGCAACGGCTCCGGCAGGTTTGATGTCGGGGCCCACGACATGGGGGGGGATGGGTGCGTGTGTTGGCCGGCCCGTCCGCAACCATCCCCGACGACCTTCCCGTTTATCTCTCGCACCATCTCTCGCTATGAATCCGCGACCATCCGCACCTGAGACGCGTCTTCGTGGCGCCGATCCGCAAGGACAGGTCGACCGTCGAGCTGCATGCGTGATACGAACAGCACGCGTCTCCCGACGTAAGTCCTTTTTCTAAAACAACCTAGAGTGGATTTCGGCAGGTGCCGGCTGCGCCGCCGGCCCTCGTTCAAAGTCCCACGGGCTGCGGAGCGGGAACCGTCGACTCGCTTAAAAAAGTCGGGACGGAGACACCCACAGAGGGCAGATGATTCCAACTGACCATCCTGGGACGGGTTTGGACCATGTAAGCCCAGTGCCCAATCTGAATCGTTGACCCCGGCGGCGTGAACATCTGGTTCTCCATCGTCCACTGGCCGAACTTGCGTACCATCGTCCCGTAGCCCTGGGTCACCGACGGGGTCGTGTCTGCGCTGCTTTGCGTAAACAGAAGCAGGACTTTACCTTCCGGCGTGACGGAGCCGACCATTGAAGACCCGCTCGGAGCGGACGATCCGAACTGCGCGACCACTTTGCCCCAGAAATAACCGCCCGAATAACCGGTGACTTGGAACACCGTCTGGTCGCGCAGCATCGAAAGGGTGCCCGTCGAACTGTTGTAAAGAGTCGCCTGCAAATTCGCGGTCGGCACGTACCAATACGTACCCGCCATCCACGACCATCTGTTCGAGGTTGGAGCGACGGAGGGCTGGTTGTGCCGGTTCTGCGGATGCGGCGCAACATGAATCTCAGTTTGAGTTTGTGCGTGAAGGATCCGGACCTCGCTCGGTGCGGGCTCAAGCCTCCGCGTGAAGTGATCCGCCGCGGAGACGGGGACGTGGTGCACGGCCACGCTTAACAAAGAACGGCTCTCAAGCGCAACCCCACCGCCGAGAACGAATGACAGCCGACGCCGTTTAACAGTTGCGCTCATGGTAGCTTCGTCCGATATCCCAGGTGCGTAAAAATCTGACCTAAATCCCTGCGCAAATGTATGTTATGTGACTCGACCTACGTTCAGAGGACTTGTCGAACAACAGTTCTAAGTAAGTTTAGCACCGAATCGGGCTCGCGGCGCTCGCAAATCAAAAAAGCTTCGATCGATCTGCCTCGGCGCGCACCCCAAGCCTTCGACCACGGCCGCGGCCGTCGTCTGTCGCCAAAAAAGGCGGGAGGAGCGC